>JAWLGN010000257.1:0-7968 GCA_041685075.1 Bryobacteraceae bacterium | reverse complement strand
CAATACTACGACGCGCAGGAGCGCGAGCAACTGCTGGAGGTGCTGGAGACGGGGCGGCCTTTCCGCTGGTACGGGCCGCGCGGCAGCACCCCCAGGAACGCGGCGGCTGTCGAACAGGAGTTCGCCGCCCGCATGAAGACCCGGTACGCGCTGGCGGTCACCTCCGGCACCGCCGCCCTGGAGGCCGCCATGGCGGCGCTCCAGATCGGGCCGGGCGACGAGGTGATTATTCCCGCCTGGACGTGGCACTCCTCGGCGAGTTGCGTGATTCGCGCCGGGGCGCTGCCGGTGTTCGCCGAGATCGACGAATCCTTCAACATCGACCCTGATGACATGGAGCGCCGCATCACGCCCCAGACCAAGGTCGTCATGGCGGTCCACCTGCAAGGCTGCCCCGCCGATATGGACCGCATTCTTCCGGTGGCACGCAAGCGCGGCATCAAGGTGCTGGAGGACTGCGCGCAGGCGGTGGGCGGCAGCTACAAGGGCAAGCCGCTCGGCTCGATGGGCGACATCTCCATCTACAGCCACCAGCTCAACAAGACCATCACCTCGGGCGAGGGCGGATCGGTGGTGACCAACGATCCGGCGCTGTTCGAGCGCGCCGCCCGCTTCCACGACCTGGGCGCGCTGCGAGGGCCGCACCAATCGCTGCTCGGCAGCCCCACGCTGGCGCCGTTCTCCGGTGGCGCCAACTTCCGCATGAGCGAGTTCACCGCGGGCGTCATGCTGGCGCAGTTGCGCAAGCTGGATACCATTGTGGAGGCCGTGCGCAGCAACGCCAGGTATGTCTATGAAGGCATACGCGACCTACCGGGCATCCGTTTCCGCCAGCTTCCCGATCCCGCCGGCGATATGGGTACGGGTGTCTTCATCCGGTTCGACTCCAAGGAGAAGTGCCGGCGCTTTATGGAATCCATGAAGGCGGAGAACGTGCCGGTTTCGCCGCCCAGCGGGTCGGTGGTGCTGCCGGTGCTGCCGTACATCGAACAGAAGATCACGCTGCACCCGGCATGGCCCACATGGACGGTGGGGAGAGGCAAGAGCATCCGGTATGGCGCCGCCACCTGTCCCCGGACGCTGGACGTTCTGAGCCGTTTCGCCGGGCCGCTGATCGATCCGAAGTTCACCCGGCGGGACCTGGACGATATTGTCGCGGCCGTCCGCAAGGTCTATCCGACGATCGCCTAGAAGGAGAAAGAACGTGGTGCCGAGCCGGAAAGAGAACAAGCTGGCGATTCATGGAGGCGAACCGGTGCGGCGAAACAAGCCGCTGCCGCTCGAGCATCCCGGCGTCTACTGGTTCGACCACCAGGAAGAGGAGGCGGTGCTGCGGGTGCTGCGTTCGCGATCGCTGTTCCGGTTCTATGGGCTCGATCCGCAGCACGAAGTGTCGCGCTTCGAGCGGGAGATGGCGGCTTTCATCGGGGTGCGGCACGCGGTGGCCACGGCCAGCGGAACCGGCGCCCTGAACGTGGCCATGGCGGCGCTGGGCGTGGGGCCGGGGCAGGAGGTGATCATCCCCGCCTATCTGTGGGTTTCGATCGCCGCCGCGGTGGTGAACCGTGGGGCCGTCCCGGTGCTGGCCGAAATCGATCAGAGCTTTTGCCTGGACCCGGCCGACGTGGCGCGGAAGATCACCCCCCGCACCTCCGGCATCCTGATGGCTCACATGAGCGGCGCGCCCGGCGACGTGGAGGCCGTGCGAAAACTGGCCGACCAGCGCGGGTTGTGGCTGGTGGAGGATTGCGCGCAGTGCGCGGGCGGCAGCATCAACGGCCGGCGCGCCGGCAGCTTCGGCGATCTGGCCATTTTCAGCTTCCAGGCCAACAAGAACATGACCTCCGGCGAAGGCGGCTGCGTGGTCACCAACATCGACGAGCTTTACCGGCGCGCGGTGGCCTGCCACGACCTGGGATTTCCTCGCAACGAGGAAGGCCGCATGCAGTTCGACGACCTGGCGCTGTGGGGCATGGGCTACCGCATGGACGAGATCCGCGCGGCGATTCTGCGGGTGCAGTTGCGCAAGCTGCCGGTGGTGACCGCCGCCATGCGCCGCAGCAAGCGGCGCATCCGGGGGGCGATCGAACGCTTCAAGTGTGTCGAGCTGCGCCGCCTGGTGGACCCGGCGGGCGATACCGGCTGCTTCCTCATCACTACGTACGCCGACGCGGCTACCGCGTGCAAAGTGCAGGAAGCGCTGCGGGCCGAAGGCATCCATCCGGCGCCCGGAGGCGTCTCCAATATCGTGATGACCGGGTGGGGCCTGCACCTTTATTACAACTGCCTCAACCTGGTGCGAAAGACCAGCGTGGAGGAGAACGGCTATCCCTGGAGCCATCCGGCCAACCAGGGGGCCGCGCGGGACTACGGCAAAGGAGTTTGCCCGGTGGCCGATGGGCTGTTCGAGCGCAGCATTCTGCTGGCCGTGCCCTCGTGCCTGTCGCCTGCCGATGAGGACGAGATCATCGCGGCATATACTAAGGTACTGGGCGCTTTGGAGGCCGGGGCGCTGTAGAGGCAGCTTCCTCGGGGAGAGACCGAAGACTCATGAAGCTGGAGATGGAACCGATCGGGTATGTCAGAAGCGTATTCCGGGAGACGCAGGAGATCCCCAAGGGACTGGGCGCGAAACACGAAGCGGAGGGAGTTCTCGAAATCGAGCCGCGGTTTGAAGCCGGCCTGACGGATATAGAGGGCTTCTCTCACCTTTATGTCATCTGGGCATTCGACCGCGTGGAAGGCTACGAACTGATGGCCTCGCCGCCCAGCGACGACCGGCAGCACGGCGTCTTCAGCACGCGCTCGCCGCGCCGTCCCAATCCGATCGGGCTGACCGTGGTCGAGTTGCTCGGGCGCGAGGGTTGGCGGCTCCGCGTGCGCGGCGTCGACATGCTGGATGGTACCCCCATCCTCGACATCAAGCCATATCTGTCGAGCATCCCGGAGGAGAAGCTGCGCCGCGGCTGGCTGGCTGAAGCCGAGGCGCGCTCCGCGCGGTCGTGAACGCCGGCCGGGCGGGCTAATGCCTGGGCGGTCCCATCACCAGCGGCGATGCCGCGCCCATGGCGGCGCCAATCAACACCGCGGTGTTGCCGCCGCCCGCGAGAGCCGCCACCATCAGGCCGAGCAGTGAGCCGAGCGCCGCCCCTACCGTCGCCAACATCAAGCGCTTTGCCATGGCGTTACTCGAAGGGGACCTCGAAATAGAAGAGCGGGGTGCCGGTATCGGCCTCCTCCAGCCCCGTCAGGTAAAGCCGGGAGCCGGGCAGGTGGCGGGTTTCGAAATAGAAGAAGCCGCTGGCCGATTCGCCCGGCGGGATCATGCGGGCGGCGAAGGCGCGGCCCTCGATCTCCCAGGCATTCAGGGGATTTTTCTTTCGCAGCACCTTGGGCCGGCCGGTGGGACCCGTCATGACGTTGGGCCGCCGCGTGCCGCTGAGATACTTCACATCGGCGGCGGGCGTCGCCGCTACGCGGCTGCCGTCCGGGCCGATGTACTCGAGCTTGAGGCTGCCGGCGCGCAGCGCCTTGGCCCCGCCGTTATCGATTACTACCAGCACGGGCAGCACGCCATGGCGATTGGGGTCGAGCTTGCCGAAGGCGGTTTTGGCCTTTTCGGCGGTGGAGAAGGCGTCGATTCCCACCGTCACCTTGCCCTGGGACTGGTGTGGGTAACGGGCCGCGGGCTGGGGGCGGAAGGGTTCGTCCTTCTTCTCCGCCGCTGGCGCCTTGTACGCGCAGCACAGCGCGGCTATACTCAACATTAGAGCCAAGCGATTGAAAATAAAGCTCATTTACTTCCTTTACCGGGTGCTCCAGGCGCTTGCGTGGCCTGCTCTCCTATTGTATTTCCTGTTACGCTCCGCGCGGAACGCCGCTTACCTGCGCTCGCTGGGAGAGCGGCTGGGGTTTTTGCCGCGCTCGTTTACTCAGACCACCGCCGGGGCGTTGTGGTTGCACGCGGTTTCTGTAGGGGAGGTGCTGGCCGCCATCCCGCTCGTCCGGCGCCTGCGAAGCGAACTGCCGCGTTGCCCCGTATTCGTCTCGGTGGCGACGCTGGCGGGCCGCGCCATGGCGGAGGAGAAACTCGAAGGGTTGGCCGCCGGCGTCTTCTATGCCCCGGCCGATTATGTTTGCGCGGTGCGGCGGGTGCTTCGAGCGCTGCGGCCCTCTGTGGTGGTGGTGCTCGAGACCGAGATCTGGCCCAACCTGTTCCGCGAAACCAGGCGCGCGGGCGCAGGGCTCATCATTGTGAACGGCCGCATCTCCGATGGCGCGCTGCCGCGTTACGTCCGGCTGGCAGGGTTGTTCGGTCCCGTGCTGGGGCAGGCGGATGCCATTCTGGCGCAGAGCGAAGCCATGCGGCGGCGCTTCCTGGCGGCGGGGGCTCCGGAGAAGATCACGCGCGTGGGCGGCAACCTAAAATACGATTTCACCCCGAAGGAAGCGCCGGCCGACTCGCCCGTGCGCAAGCTGCTGGCGCGCCTTGCTCCCGAGGGCGTGTGGATTGCGGCCAGCACGATGCCGCCGGCCGCGGCGGGCGACGTGGACGAAGACGATGCCGTGATCGCCGCTTTTGCGCAAGTGGCGGCCGGGCGGCCGCGGCTGCTCCTGGTGCTGGCGCCGCGTAAGCCGGAGCGCTTCGACGCCGCCGCGCGCAAACTCGAGGCGGCCGGCATCCCGTTCCTGCGCCGTTCGCGCATGCGCCCGGAAGACGAGCTGCCGCTGCCGGGCGTCCTGCTGCTCGACACCATAGGGGAGTTGAGCGGGTTGTTCGGCCTGGCGGACGTGGTGTTTATGGGGGGGACGCTGGCGGCGCGCGGCGGCCACAACATTCTCGAGCCGGCGTTCTTCGCGCGGCCGGTCATCGTGGGTCCCCACATTGAAAACTTCCGCGACATCGCCGCGGATTTCGCCGCCGCGGGCGCGTGCGCCGCCATCGGCTCACCTGGGGAACTGGCCGGCGCGGTGAGCGCGCTGCTCGATTCGCCGGGCGAGATGGGCCCCCGTGCGCTGGCTTGCGCCGAGGCGCGGCGCGGCGCCACGGACGCCGCCGTGGAGGAGATCCGGGCGCTTGCGGGCCGCCGCTTCCCCTGCGTGCGGGCGACGCTCGCGCGGCGGGCGCTGCTGTGGCCCCCGGCGAAGCTGTGGGAGTGGGGCGGGGCGGTGAAGCGGGCGCGCGGCTTATCTAGCCGGCGCGCGCTGGCCACCCCGGTCGCGAGCGTAGGGAATATCAGCATGGGCGGTACGGGCAAGACTCCCGCGGTGTTGATGCTGGCGGAAGCCTTGCAGGATCTCGCGCCCGGCATCCTCACCCGCGGCTACCGGCGCCGCTCGCGGGAGGCCTATGCGGCGCTCGAGCGCGGCACTTCTCTCCCGGCGCTTGAAACCGGCGATGAGCCGCAACTGTTTCTGCGCTCGGGCCTGGCCCCGGTGGGGATCGGGCCGGACCGCTGGCGCGCGGGCCGCATGCTCGAGGAGCGCTTCGCTCCAGGGGTGCTGATCCTCGACGATGGATTCCAGCACGTGCGCCTGGAGCGCCGCGTGGACATCGTCCTGATCGACGCGCTCGACCCGTTCGCCGGCGGCGCGCCGTTTCCGCTGGGCCGTCTGCGAGAGCCGCTCGAAGAGCTGCGCCGCGCCGATGTTCTGCTGCTGACCCGCAGCAACCATGCGCGCAATCTGGAGGCGGTGGAAGGGCGGCTGCGGCGGTACAACAGCCGCGCCCCCATCTTCCGCGCCTGGATGGAGCCGCACGCCTGGGTGCCCTGTGGCGGCGGCGCGAGCGAACCGCTTGGGGCGCTCGCCGGCGCGCGCATCGGCGCGTTCTGCGGGCTGGCCAACCCCCTCTCCTTCTGGTCGACTCTCGTGGAGATGGGGATCCGGCCGGTCGGGCGCGTGGAGTTCCGCGATCATCATCGATATCGCCCGCGGGAACTTCGCCGCATGGCGGAGCGTTTCCGCCGGGTCGGCGCCGAAGTGCTGGTCACCACCCGGAAGGACGCCATGAACCTGTGCGACGGGAGCGGTGAACTGATCGCGCCGCTGCGGCTCTATGCGCTCGAGACCCGGATGGCGGTCGAGCGCCGGGAGGAGTTCATCGGCACGATCCGCGCGATGCTCTTACAATGACCCTTATGGCGCCCGTATTCGATGTCGTGGGGTTGGGGCTGAACGCCACCGACACCCTCCTGGTGGTTCCGCACTTTCCCGCCTATGCCGGCAAGGTGCCGTTTGACCGGGAGGTGGTCAGCCCCGGCGGGCAGGTAGCCAGCGCCATGGTGGCGTGCGCGCGGCTGGGCCTGCGCGCCAAGTATATCGGCACCATAGGGGACGACGAGCGCGGGCGCATCCAGATCGAAAGCCTGCGGCGGTGGGGCGTGAACCTGGACCACGTGCAGATGCGGCCCAACTGCCCCAACCAGTCCGCCTACATCATCATCGACCGCGCCACCGGCGAGCGCACCGTGCTGTGGAGCCGCCCGGAGTGTTTGCGCATCGACCCTTCCGAGGTGACGCCGGAGCAGATCACCTGCGCCCGCCTGCTGCACATCGACGGGCACGATACCCCGGCGGTGGAGCACGGCGCGCGCATCGCCCGCCGCGCCGGCATCCCCGTCACCGTGGACGTGGACACCATCTACCACGGCTTCGACAAGGTGTTGCCGCTGGTGGACTACCTGATTGCCAGCTCCGAGTTTCCGGTGCAGTGGACCAACGAGCGCGACCCGTTCAAAGCGCTGGCCATGATCCGGCGGGAGTACGGGATGAAAGTGGCGGCCATGACCCTGGGGGCGCACGGCTCGCTGGCGCTCGATGAAAGCGGCTTCGTCTATTCGCCCGCCTTCGTGGTGGATTGTGTGGATACCACCGGCGCGGGAGACGTCTTTCACGGCGCCTTCTGCTATGCTGTCTTGCAAGGCATGCCGATGCGCGAGGCGCTCGAGTTCTCCAATGCCATGGCGGCACTCAACTGCACCGCGCTGGGTGCGCGGGGCGGGATTGCCGGCCTGGCCGAGATCCGGCGCCTGATGGCCGTGGGAAATCGCCGTGTCCATCCGGAGTTCAGCGCGCGCGCCGTGGAAGCCTCACCGGCGATCTAATGTTCCCGATCAAAGACGCCCAGCCCAGTTACTCGCGGCCGGTGGTGACGATGCTGATTATCGCCATCAACGTCCTGGTCTTCCTCTACGAGGTGTCGCTGGAGGGCTACGGGCTGAACCATTTCATCGAAACGTGGGCGCTGGTGCCGGCGCACTTCGAGGCGTCGAGAGTGATCACCTCCATGTTCCTGCACGGCGGGTGGATGCACCTGCTGGGCAACATGTGGTTCCTGTGGATCTTCGGGGATAACGTGGAAGACGCGCTGGGGCACGGTAAGTACGCGTTGTTTTACCTGCTGACGGGAGTGGCGGCGGCCCTGGGCCACGTGGTTCTGAACCCGGATTCGGCCATCCCCACGGTGGGGGCGAGCGGCGCCATCGCCGGGGTAATGGGAGCCTACATCGTCAAGTTTCCGCACTCCCGCATCCTGACCCTGGTGTTCATCTTCTTCTTCATCACCTTTGTGCAGGTGCCCGCGGGAGTGATGCTGGCGTACTGGTTCCTCATCCAGTTGCTCTCCGGCGTGGGGTCGATCGCCCGGACCCAGGCATCCGCGGGCGGGGTGGCGTGGTTCGCGCACGTGGGCGGATTCATCGCCGGCATGGTGCTGATTAAAGTGATGGGGACGCGCAAGCGCTATTCGCGCCGCCGCGACGTGTACTGGTAGACCATGCTGGACCTTCTGGCCATTGCCGCGCACCCGGACGACGTCGAGCAGACCTGCGGGGGCACGCTCATTCGCGCCGCCGAAGCGGGCTACCGCACCGGCGTGCTGGATCTGACCGCGGGCGACATGGGCACGCGGGGCAACCCGGAGCTGCGCATCGCCGAATCGGAAGCCGCCGCACGCTGCCTGCTGCT
>JAWLGN010000256.1:0-7972 GCA_041685075.1 Bryobacteraceae bacterium | reverse complement strand
CCCCCATCTCCCTGAAGAAGATCCGGGTGGTGCACGTGCTCGACGGCTACGACAAGCGCGCTATCGCCAAAGAGTACATCTGGTAGCCCGCTATCCGCCGGCCGGCTGCTGGGGTTTCGGCCCGCCCGAACCGAAGAGCCGCTGGAAGAAGCCCTGGGTCTCCGCCATCACCACCTCGTCCAGGATCTCCAATTCCTTGATGGCGTCGAGATTCTCCGGTTGCGTCACGGCGATCCGGTCGCGCTCCTTTTCCAGCCGCGTCGCCGTGAGCACCCCGTCGGACCATGCCGCGCCCCACTGAAAGGCCTGGCTCATCCCCCCTACAATCGCCAGGACCGCAGCCAGCACCGGAGTTGCCACCGCGAACGCCACGTTGAGCGACTGGTGATCCCGGACGAATCCAGCCGCCGCCAGCGACGAAATCAGTGTTACCGTCGCGCCCAGCGCAATCAGCAGATAGCGGGTGGCCTTGTACAGGACCTTGTTGTAACGGCTCGACTTCCAGTAGTACCGGATGTGGCTTTCATACCGCTCCAGCACGTATTCCCTTGCCTCCGGCGGCCCCATCCTGGCCGCCGCGGGTGCACTTCCCATCTCCACACCTCCTGACAACCGCCTGCGATTCTACTACGGTCTTTCCTCTGTTGCCGGATGCTGTTCGATTGCCTATCCTGGATTTACTCCCTGTTCACATGTTCATGCTCGGTTCGACAATCGCTCAGGCGGCGCCTGGTACCGGGGGCATCCCCAGCGGGGGGTTGCGCATCTAGTGGCCCGCGTCCTGGTAGTGGAAGACGATCCCGACCAACTCCGGGTACGCCGGCAGTTGCTCGAAGCGGGCGGCCACGAGGTTGCCGAAGCCCGCACCACCGCCGATGCCGCCCGCCTGCTGGACGTTTTTCTTCCCCAGGTGCTCGTTACCGACCTGCGGCTGCCCTCGCTTGAGGAGGGCCTGGCGCTGATCCGCACCACCGCCTCCCGGCCCGCCGCCCCTCGCATCGTGGTTCTCTCCGGCTGGCCCGAGCAGCTCGACGGCCTGCCGGAAGCCGCGCAGGTGGACCGCGTTCTGGCCAAACCCTTCCGCTCCGCCGAACTGCTAGCCGCCATCCGTTCGCTCCTGCTGCTGCTGGTCTGCCTGCTGGCGGTTGCGGCGCCGTCCGCCGCTCAAAGCTTCCGCTTTGAAGTCTCGCGCCCCGCCGAAGTCGTGGCGGAAATGGAGATGTCTTCGCCCAACTCCGATTGGGGATCTCCCGGCCGCGAAGCCGCCCTCGCCGTCCTCACCCTCGACAGCCGCGCCGTCCAGCACGTCATGCTCTGGGCCGGCGCCGAGCCCCACACCTACAGCGCCTTCCTGGGCGCCCTCGAGCCCGGTCCCCACGTGCTCCACATCGCCCGCCACCCCAGCTACTCCGCCGCCGAATCCGGTCTCCGGGTCCACCGGGTGCGCTTCCGTGAAGTCCCCCCCGACGACCCCGCCTGGCTCCCCCTGGCCCACGCCCCCATCCTCTACGCCCGCGCCGATACCGTGGGCCGCTTTACAGACATCCCGCTGCTGGCCTACTGTGAACGGCTCGAAGGAGACGGCCGCCCGCTGCTGCAATACACCATCGTCTTTTCGAACGAAGACGGCGGCACCTCCACCCGCGCCCTCATGGCCCGCTGGGGCCGTACCATCGATATCGAGTACATCTACCGCGCCTGGCTCACTCCTTCCGGCGAACTCGAGCGCGCCACCATCCAGGGCAACGGTCACCGCGAGGTCGAGTTCCAGGGCCGGCGCGAAGGCTCCCACCCCCTCCTCATCCCCGCCACCCGTAACAACATGATGGCCGCCGAAGGCGCTTCCCCCATCCGCTACCAGCTTCCCCCCGTGCTGCTGGACCTCTCCTCGGCTTCCCGTGAGGAGATCATGGACCGCCACCCCGCGCTCTACCGCGTGATGGCCGGCGAGTTGCGGCGCGAAGGCAAGCTGCGGCCCGCCGGACCCGACGATGGCCTCAAGATTTCCGATCCCCGCAACTATCTCTATATCGAAATGAAGCTTGCCGGCACGGGCTTTGCTTCCGCCGCCTACGTGCGGCTGCGCGGCGAATCCTTCTGGCGTGCCTCCCACCTGGGCCGCCCCGATTACGCCATCCACCGCCCCGGCTGGGTCCGCACCGCCATCGAACTGCCCGAGAGCACCACGCCCGCCCAGGTGGAGGAGATCGGGTTCGGCTGCTTCGTGCCGCTCATGAAGGCCCCGCCGCAGGCCGGCGCCTGCCGCATCGAGGCGGTCTCCAAGGCCTTTCTGCTGGGTCCCGATTACGTCCCTCAGCCGCCGCTCTGGCAAAGCAGTTCGCCCGTCGAGGTCCCTACCGGGATGTTGCGGGTGTTTCGAGCCGGCGCGCCCGTTCGAAATCCTCCTTCAGCGCCCTGGTAATCTTCTCCGCCACGTCGGCGCTGGCGCCCCGGAACTTGCCCCCGGTGCTTTCCTGCGTGGTGGACCAGATCACGTCCCCTTCCTTGGTCACCAGCCGCACCGAAGCGGTGGCCTCGTGCCGCCGCTCGGTCGAGCGCCCCCCTTCGCTCTCTCCTACGCCGAACGAGCCATAACCGCGCCGGCTGCTGCTCCGGCTGCTCCCTATGGAGCCGCGCGCGTCCAGCCGCTCCGAGTAATCGTGGGTCTCGGTGAACACCAGGTCTTCGCCCGAACCCCGCAGCACCGCATCGGCGCGCTCCTGGTTCTCCGTCAGCATGAACAAGCGCGCGTTCTGCAGGCTGGCGACGATCATATCCCGCATGTGCGCGGCGGTCTCCCCGCCTCCCAGCCGGTCCACGTAGACCCGCCGCACCTTCAGCAGCTCCCGCAGGCACTGCTCCTCGATGGCCGCGGCATCGGCCGGTGCGGGCGGCGGCTCCTGTGCCTGTAAAATTGCCGCCGCGGCGGCAGCCGCCATGATCCACGCCACCCTCATCCTTTCCCCCACTTTCTCGCGGCGGCGTCCTGGTACTCCACCCGCCGCCCCGTCTTGGCCTCCAGCCCCGCCAGAACGGCTCGCACGTCGCCCTTGCCCACCCGAAACACCAGCGCCTGCCGGTGCCCCTCGTCGTCGGTATACCCGATGGTCACGAAGTGCTTCCGCGACTTCGCCAGCAGCAGCACCGGTGAAAGCAGAATGCCCTCCACGTACCGCCGGTTGACGCGCTGCCCGTACTCGAGCGTCTCGATGCGGTCGTAAGGGATCGTCAGGCTGGCGCGCTTGGACCGGAAGACCATGGCGTCGGGCCGGGTCAGCTCGATGCGCCCTTCCTCTCCGCCCGCCACGCCGGCCACAGTCCCGCCCACCACCGTGGCGGAAGCTCCGGGCTCCCCCGCCAGCGCGAGCGAAGCCCACAACAGCAACACAACTCGCGGGGCCATAGATACGTAGTGCGCGCGCCCGTCAAAAATTGCAGGCAAATTGCTTCCGCGGGCCGCCGCCGGAAATCCTGCCGGTCCAGGTGATACATTGCCTGTTGGACCGCCGGTCCGCGCAATTCGGAGAATTTCTATGGCAGTGCTCAAATCCGTACGTGCATTTCGCCTGCGCGACTGTCGCCTGGAAGGCTGGCACGACCGCATCGCCGGCCGGTGGAGCTACCGGCAGCTCGCCGCCGACCCCGCCTGGAGCCACGGCTGGATCAGCTTCGACGCCGTCACCTGGGACGACCGCGAGAACTGCGTCTACTGCGGCCTCAACTCCATCGACGGCGACCTGCTCTACCGCTTCGATCCCGGCGCCGGCCGGTTCGAATGCCTCAACACCCGCGCCTGGACCGACCCCTACGACGTGAAGATCCACCGCACCCTGCTGCGCAATCCCGCCGACGGCTGCTACTACTTCGCCACCTCCCTGCTGCACGACCTGGAAGACCAGCAGGCCGCCGCCGGGGGCAAGCTGGTCCGCTACGATCCCCGCACCCGCCGGTTCACCGTCCTGGCCGTTCCCATCCCGCACCTCTACATCCAGTCCATTGCGGCCGACTGGGACCGCGGCATCATTTACGGCTTCACCTATCCCGCCGAGTCCGTCTTCCGCTACGACCTGGCCGGCGGCCGCACCGCCACCCTGGCCTGGATCGGCAACTCCCTCATGTTCGCCCAGCCGCACAACGCCGTCGTGGACCGCGACGGCTGGCTCTGGGGCACCTGCGCCGAAACCCGTGCCTGGGACGAGACCACCGGCCCCTGCCCCATCCGTCTCTTCAAGTACCATCCCGAGGGCGACCGCTTCGTCTGGTTCGAGCACGGCCTGTCCCGCGCCGAGGCCCGCGGCCAGCTCCTCGGAGAAACGCGCCACCACCAGGACTACGGCTTCTGCGACTCCATGGCCTACGATGGCGGCGACTACATCTACGCCGGAACCGTAGCCGGCGTCCTCTGCCGAATCGCCATCGCCACCGGCGCGGTGGAGAAAATTGCCGACGTCATCGCCGCCGGCCGTTTCCCGGCCCTGGCCGTCCGGGACGGCATCCTCTACGGCGGCGGCGGCTTGAACGGCCGCACCGAACTCATCCGCTGCGACACCCGCACCGGCCGTCTCGACCGCTTCGAAACGCCCGTGGAGCCGGAAACCGGCGAAACGCCCGCTCGCATCCACGAGATCGCCATCGCCGGCGACCATACCCTCTACCTGGGCGAAAACGACCACCACAGCCGCTCCAGCTATCTCTGGCGCGTGCGCGTAGAATAACGCGAGAAGACATGTTGCGAATCCTCTGCTGTCTGTTGTCGCTTGCCGCGCTGCTGCCGGCCGCCGGGCCGGAGCGCCGCCCCTCACGCCCCGCCTGGGTCGGCCAGGGCATCGTCATGGCCGGTAACTGGGAGCCGCTCTCGTTCATCCGCCGCCGCGGCGGCCACAGCATCGAGGATGAAGAACGCTGGCTGGCCGAGCGCTCCGAGCGCGCCGCCCGCGGCCTGAAGGAAGCCGGCGTCAACCTCGTGATCACCAACCTGCACAAGGGCGCGGGCCTGGATGCCGAAGCCGCCGACATCGACGCCACCCGGCGCTTCACCGCCTTCGCCCACAAGCACGGCATCCGCGTCGGCGGCTACGTCGGCGCCACCATGATGTACGAGACCTTTTTCCAGGAAGAGCCGCAGGCGCCCGGCTGGAAACAGGTGGGCGAGGACGGCCGCCCCTTCTACTACGGCCGCGACCAGACCTTCCGCTACGTCGCCTGCCGCAACCACCCCGGCTACTGGGCCTTTCTCGAAAAGGTGATGCGGCTGGGCATCGAGGACATCAAGCTCGACCTCATCCACTTCGACCAGATGTCCTGGTGGCACGAGCCCAGTAGCTGCCGCTGCCGCTTCTGCGCGGAAAGCTTCCGGAAATGGCTGCTCGAGCGCTATCCTCCCGCCGCGCGCCGCCTGCGCTTCGGCTTCGAGCGGATCGACGCCTTCGCCCCGCCTCCCGCCGGCCGCTTCGCCACGCTGAATAACCCGCTCATGCAGGAGTGGACGCTCTGGCGGGCCGCCGAAGTGACGCGCCATTTCGCCGCCTTCGACCGCTTCATCCACTCGCTCAACCCGGAAGTCGCCCTGGAGGGCAACCCCAACCTGAACCCCGCGGCCAACCTGGGGTACCGCGTGGGCTTCGACGCGGGCTCCATGCTGGAGCACGGCGATATCGTATGGAGCGAGGAACCCGCGCACGCCTCCTGGACCCCCGACGGGCGCCTGGTTTCGAAGATTCGCTCCTTCAAGGCCGCGCGCATCATGGGGAAGTCCATCTTCGTCTACACCGGCGGCCGGTACGGCACCCAGGATCCCTCGAGCCCTCCCCACCTGCGCATCGCCGAAGCCATGGCTTACAACGGCAACAACATAGGGATGGTCGGGGACGTGCATCCCGAGGGCATCGAACTGACGCCCCAGGCCAGGCGGTATATTCGCTTCTTCCATCGCCACAACCCCGACCTCGCCGGTACCCAGCCGGTGGGCGACGTGGCCGTCCTGCGCGCCTTCCCCGCGGTGGAGTTCAATCCGTCGCAGGCGCTGGTGGCCGCGGTGCTGGCCGAGCAGACCCTCATCCAGCACCACCTTCCCTTCGACATCATCTTCAACCGCCACCTGGCGAATCTGGATCGCTACAAGGTGCTGGTGCTGGCCGATCAGGATGCCCTGAGCGATGAAGAGGTCGCCGCCATCCGCCGCTTCGTCGAATCGGGCGGCGGCCTGGTGGCGACCGGCAGGACTTCGCTGTTGACCAACTGGCGGCTGAAGCGCCGCAAGCCGGCGCTGGCCGACGTGCTGGGGATCGAGCAGCCGCTCGAAGAAGGTTCGCCTCTGCGGCGCCGGTTCGGCCGCGGGCGCGTGGTCTACATCCCCCGCATCGTTCCCGCCGTCGATCCGCCCGAACCGGCCATCCTCTACAACTTCTCGCACCGCCACTGGAAGCTGCCGCTGAACCACGCGGAGCTGGCCGAAGCGGTGCGCTGGGCCGCGGGAGGAGAGCTGGCCGCCACCGCCGACGTCCCCGAGCACGTGGCCATCGAGCTGACGCGCCAGCCCTCCACCGGCAACATGAACCTCCACCTGGTCAACTTCGATCCCAGCCGCCCTGTGGAGAACATCGAGGCCACCGTGCGCATTCCCGAGGGAGTGCGCCTGCGCGAAGCCGTTCTCGCCACCCCGGATGAAGTGGCGTCGAAGCCGCTGCGCGCGACAGCCGAGGGCGGCCTGTTACGCCTGCGCATCCCCCGGCTGGAGGTCTACGGCCTGGTACTGCTGCGCTGGGAGAAGTAGCGCCGCGCCCGAACCTCAGTGCGCGTGCCCTTCGGCCGCAATGGCCTGGTGCAGCGCCTCGGCGTAGTGGATGAACTCGACATAGGCGGCCACATACGCCCGGCCCGCCTCCGCGTCGCCCGGCCGGAAGTTGCGCGCCGCCGCAACCCGCGCGAACCGCTCCTTCAGCCCGGCTTCCATGTGGTGGGCGAAGGCCTGGGTGAGCCTCGTGATTTCGCCCGAGTCAATGGCCTTGTCCGCCAGCGCGACGCCCGGATCCACGCCGCTCCCGGCGGGCTTCAGGCCGGTATACGGCGCTCCTTCGCCGGCGCGGTGCACCCGCACCAGGGTCTCGAAGAAGTACCGGTCGGCCAGCTCCCGGCTCTGGGCGTTCAGCTTCCGCACGGCTGTCGCCTCGGCGAAAGCCCGCCGCACCTCGGCCTCATCCTGCTTCTGCACCCAATGCAGCACCAGGCTTACATCGCCCTTTTCGAGCGCCTGCCGCGCCGCCGTCACCACCGGGCCGTCCACCGTATCGCAGTGCGCCAGGGCGCTGCCTGCCAGAATGAAAACCAACGGCACAAGCCGCAACATGCGTGACTTCATGCTTCGACCCTACCACCGGCCGCTTGCGGTCCCGGTGACGGTGGTCACACTGTGTGCGGGTAGCCTCCGCCCGTGCCCTCTTGAGGCTGCTCGGATCGCTGGCGGCCTCAAGCGCGGCGCCCGGGCGTAGCAGGCTTCAAGGCAGCGTGCGCCAGTCCACTTCACCCCCGCTCGCGGCCCAGTATTTCTGCAGGCATGCGGCCGTCGCGATCACATACCCGTAGTCGCGCAAACCCGCACGGTGGGCCCAGACGGCGGTGCGAAACCGCAGCGGCTCGAGCAGCGCAGAGGGAAACTCCCTCGAAACCGTTCCGGCCGCCAACGCCAGTTTCATCCGGCCGCGCTGCGCCATTGCCGCCCCGAATGCGGCGCTCCATTGGTAGGTGGATTCGGCGGGTGCGGGCAGCGGGCACGGCTCGTGCCCGGGGTAACTCTGCCACGGCACCGACGAAACCGCTTCCGGAAACTGCGAAAGCCACTTGTTATAAAACCTGTGGTAAAGGCATAACTCCGTAGGCACTCTGAAAACCGCTTCTAAGAAGGCACCGTCGAAAAAGGGAAGCTGCGGCTCCAGGCGGTGCCGGTCGATCTCCTCGAAGACCGGGAACATGTGCC
>JAWLGN010000255.1:0-7995 GCA_041685075.1 Bryobacteraceae bacterium | reverse complement strand
GGAAGCGGAGTTTTTCTACACGGGGATGGCGCACAGGGCCGATCAATTATTCGAGCCCGAGCTGTTTGACGGGGACGAGAACGCCATCGTGGATTTCAAATACTCCTCCGATGAGCGCCTGACGTGGTGGTTCGACCATCACCAGAGCGCGTTTTTGTCGGCGGAAGACGCCGAGCACTACCGGCGGGACCGGAGCGGGCGGAAGCTGTACGACCCGTCCTACAAATCGTGTACCTCGTTTATCCGGGATGTCACCAGGGAGCGCTGGAACTTCGAGGCGCCGGACCTGGAGGACCTGGTGCACTGGGCCAACATCATCGACGGGGCGCAATACCCGGACGCCCGCACGGCGGTGGAGCTGGGGGCACCGGCGATGAAGCTGACGCTGGTGATCGAGAGCGCCAAGGGGTCCGACCTGGTGCAGCGGGTGATCCGGTGGATGACGCGGCGGACGCTGGAAGAGATCATTCAGGAGCCCGAAATCGCCACGCTGTACGAGAAGCTCTACCAGCGGCACCTGAAATCCATCGACGTGATTCGCAGCCGCGCCGTGGAGCAGGACCGGGTGGTGTTTTTCGACCTGGCGGGCTGCGAGTTGGAAGGCTACAACAAGTTCATCCCCTACTACCTGTTTCCGAACTCGATCTATACGGTTTCGGTGAGTCCGTCGAGTTTTCGCACGAAGATATCGGTCGGTTCCAACCCCTGGGCGCCGGAGACTCCGCAGCACAACCTGGCGAGCATCTGCGAGCGGTATGGCGGCGGGGGGCACCCGCGGGTGGGCGCGATCAGTTTCGAGCCGGGAGCGCTGGAGAAAGCGCGCGCGGTGGCGGCCGAGATCGTGGCCGAACTGAGGACCTGACAGGCCATCGGGGACGGCGGTTTCCTGATAGAGTGTAACGATATATGTCGGCTATTCTGGTGGTCGACGACGACACGGCCGTCTTGAAATTGGTGGAATCCTGCCTGCGGGTGCATGGATTCCGGGCTCTGACCGCCGCGACGGCGCACGAGGCGGAAGACCTGTTTGAGAAGAGCCGCGAGGATATCGTGCTGCTGCTGGCCGATATCCGCATGCCGGAGGTGGACGGTCCCACGCTGGCGCGGACCCTGCTGGATCTGAACCCGGAACTGCAGGTGCTGTTCATGTCGGGCTTTACCGAGGAGGACTGGCCGGAGACGGGCTTCATCCGGCGGTTCGCGTTCATCGGCAAGCCGTTCACCCCGGGGCTGCTGATCCGGACCGTGAGGGACCTGCTGGCCTCGGAGAACCGCTGACCGAAGGCTGTATCCATCCCCACATTTCCGAGCCGCCGAACTTTCCCGGCCGGAACGGCAAGCTGTTTCCGCGTTCGGGTGAAGTGTCCTGCGCTGTACTACCGGCCGGCGGGTTTGTTCGGACGCATTGTATAATCGCTCAGGCACTTGGAGAGCGGAACGCATATGCAGGGCACGAACCGGCTTCCAGAGATACTGCGTAAACATGAAGGAGAGATCCTGGCGGAGTGGCGGCGACAGCAGGTCGCGCCGGGAGGGAAGGAAGCCACCAGGGATCCGGAACTGCACGAGCAGGGCCGGAAGTTTCTGGCGGCACTGCGAGAGGCGGCACAGGAGAGCTACTCGCCGCCTTTCGAGGGTCCCCACTGGGACCGTACCCGGGAGCTGCTCACCCAGATTTCGCGTGAGCGGGCCCGGGTGGGCGATACGGCCACCGGGACCGCCATGTTCATTTTTTCACTGAAGCTGCCGGTCTTTGCCCGGTTGCAGGAGGAGTACGGAGGGGACGCGCAGGGGCTGGCGGCCGAGATATCGAACGCCAGCCTGCTGCTGGACCACCTGGGTCTCCACACGGTGGAGGTGTTCGTGCGGTCGCGCGAGGAGGTGATCGCGCGGCAGCAGGAGGAGATGCTGGAGCTGTCCACGCCGGTGGTGAAGCTGTGGGACGGCATACTGGCGCTGCCGCTGATCGGCACGCTGGACAGCGCGCGCACGCAGGTGGTGATGGAAACCCTGCTGCAGCAGATCGTCAACACGGGCGCGGGGATCGCGATCATCGACATCACGGGAGTGCCGACGGTGGATACCCTGGTGGCGCAGCATCTCCTGCGGACCGTGGCGGCGGCGCGGCTGATGGGCGCCGATTGCATCATTAGCGGCATTCGCCCGCAGACTGCCCAGACCATTGTGCACCTGGGGGTGGAGCTGGGCGATGTGGTTACCAAGGCCACCCTGGCGGACGCTTTCGGTTTGGCGCTGATGAAGACCGGCAGCATGGTCGTGCGGCGCGAGCGCGGGGAGTGACCCGGTGCGGCGGGCGACATGGAGCGGATCCCGATTCTGAAAATGGGCGAGTTCCTGCTCGTCTCCATCCAGGTGGACATGCACGACCGGCTGGCCCTGGCGTTGCAGGAGGATCTGTCGGACCGCATCGTGGAGACGCACGCCAGGGGCGTGTTGATCGATATTTCATCCCTGGAGATGGTGGATTCGTTCATGGGCCGCATGCTGGGGAACATCGCCTCGATCTCGCGAGTGCTGGATGCCGAGACGGTGGTGGTGGGGATGCAGCCCTCGGTAGCCATCACGCTGGTGGAGCTGGGGCTTTCCATGGCCGGGGTACGAACGGCGCTGAACGTCGAACAGGGGATCAGCGTACTCCATGACCTTGCGCGCCGGAAGTAGGGGATGGCCCGCACCCCCGAGTGGCTGGAACTGCGCGCCCCCGAGGACGTGGTGCCGCTTCGGCGCGCGGTGCGAAGGTGGGCCGTGGAATTGGGGTTTGGCCTGGTGGACCAGACCAAGATCGTGACGGCGGCCAGCGAACTGGGGCGCAACGCGGTACTCCACGGGGGCGGGGGGCGGGCGCTGCTGGAGGCGCTGCAGGAGGGCGGCCTGAGGGGGCTGCGGCTCACGGTCACGGACCAGGGGCCCGGCATCGCCGACGTGGAGCTGGCCATGCGCGACGGGTACACCACGGTCGGCGGACTGGGGCTGGGTTTGGGGGGAGCCAGGCGCCTGGTGAGTGAATTTGAGATCGAATCCACGCCCGGGAAAGGTACGCGGGTAACCATAACCCGATGGTCGGCATAGACCCCTATATGGGTACCGTGGCGGTGAAGGTCGGGGAGGCTACCGACGTGGCCGCGGTCCGCCGGGCGGCTACCGCGGCGGCGGGGCGCCTGGGATTCGACCCGGAGCAGACCGGACGGGTGGCGCTGGTGGCGACCGAGGCGGCTACCAACCTGCTGCGGCACGGCGGCGGGGGGGAGGTGCTGGTGAGCGCCGCCCGGGATGGGCGCACGGGGGTGGAACTGATCGCGCTGGACAAGGGCCCGGGAATCGCCGACCTCCGGCGGAGCATGGAGGACTGGTACTCCACGGTGGGGGGCGCGGGCACCGGACTGGGAGCGATAGGGCGGCTGGCGCCGGAGTTCGAGATCCACTCGCAGCCGGGGAAAGGGACGGCCCTGCTGGCGCGGCTGTATGCCGGCGCCACGGCGCGCCCGGAGGAGGCGGTAGAGGTGGGAGGGGTGTCGGTGCCGATGATCGGCGAGGAGGTATGTGGCGACGCCTGGAGCGTGCAGGCGACCGCCGGCGGCAGCTACAGGATCGTGGCGGCCGACGGGTTGGGCCACGGCCCGGCGGCGGGAGAGGCGGCCAGGCGGGCGCTGGAGACGTTCGCCCGGAACGTCGAGCTGGACGACGAGGAGCTGCTGGAGCGCATGCATGCGGAGCTGCACGTCACCCGGGGCGCCTCGGTGGCGCTGGTACGGCTGTGCCCGCGCGAGCACGCCGTGGAGTTCACCGGCGTGGGGAACGTGGCGGGGGTAGTACTGGAAGCCAACGGGCAGCGGCGCGGGATGGTATCTTATCCCGGAACGGTGGGGCACATGATGCACAGAGTGCGGCGATTCCGCTATGCCTGGCCCGAGGACGCCCTGGTGGTGGTCCACTCCGACGGCATCTCCAGCCACTGGACCCTGCATGGATACCGAGGGCTGTTGGAGCGCAGCGCCACCCTGATCGGCGCGACGCTCTACCGGGATTTCGGGCGGTCCCGTGATGATGCCACGGTGGTGGTGGCGCGGCGCCGAACCGCCTGAGGACGGCACATGGTCCCCCCGATTCTCTCCGTCCTTCTCGTCTCCGAGCACGACGTGGTGCTGGCGCGGCAGCGGGCCCGCGCGCTGGCGGCCCGGCTGGGTTTCGATCGTCATGACGAAACCCGGGTGGCCACGGCGGTATCGGAGATCGCGCGCAATGCGGTGAACTACGGGGGCGGGGGGAAAGTGGAGTTCGGGGTGGACCCCACCCCGGGCGGCCAGGCGCTGGTGATCACGGTGAGCGACAAGGGGCGGGGCATTGCGAACCTGGCGCAGGTGCTGGAGGGCCGCTTCCGGTCGTCAACGGGCATGGGCCAGGGGATCGCGGGAGCGCGGCGGCTGATGGACGGCTTCGACATCGCCACTTCGCTCCGGGGCACCCGGGTGATCCTGCGGAAGAACCTGCCGCAGAAAGCGCTGCCGGTTACGCCACAGCGGCTGGCCAGGGTGGCGGCGGAGATCGACGCCCAGATGCCCGGCAGCCCCCTCGACGAGTTGCGCCGGGAGAACCAGGAGCTGCTGCACGCGCTGGAGGAGCTGCGCCGGCGGCAGGAGGAACTCAACCGGGTGAACAAAGAGCTGGAGGAGACCAGCCGCGGCGTGGTGGCCTTGTATGCGGAGCTGGACGAGCGAGCCGAGCAACTGAAGCGGGCCGACCAGGCGAAGTCGCAGTTCCTCTCGCACGTCAGCCACGAGTTTCGGACCCCGTTGACGTCGATCCTGGCGCTGAGCCGGTTGCTGTTGGACCAGGAAGACGGCCCGCTGGCGCCGGAGCAACAGAAGCAGGCGGCCTTCATCCGGCAGTCGGCGGAGGTGTTGCTGGAGATCGTGAACGATCTGCTGGATCTCTCGCGTGTGGAGGCCGGCAAGACCGAGGTGAGGCCGGCGGAAGTGGAGATCGAGGCGCTGTTCGGGACGCTGCGCGGGATGATGCGCCCGCTGCTCACCAATGACGCGGTGAACCTGGTCTTTGAATGTCCCGCCGGGCTGCCGCCGCTGGTCACCGACCAGGCGATGCTGGCTCAGATTCTACGCAACCTGGTTTCGAACGCGCTGAAATTCACCGAGCGCGGCGAGGTGCGGGTGACGGCGGCCCTGGCGGAGGGAGGCGGCGACGTGGTGCTCTCGGTCAGCGACACGGGGATCGGGATTGCAGCAGGAGACCGCGAGCGCATCTTCCAGGAGTTCGTGCAGATCGAGAACCCGCTGCAGGCCAAGACGAGGGGCAGCGGGCTGGGGTTGTCGCTCACCAGGAAGATGCTCGAACTGCTGGGCGGCAGCATCCGGGTGGAGAGCGAGCCGGGAGTGGGTTCGACATTCTCGGTGGTGCTGCCGCTGGCGCACGCGGCCGCGCGCCCTGCGGAGAGGACGCCGGGCAGGATCCTGATCGTGGACGACGAGGAGATTGCGCGCTACCTGATCCGGCAGTGCCTGGAATTGCCGCCAGGCATGATCGCCGAGGCGGTGAACGGCGCCGAGGGGCTGGCACGGGCGCGCAGCGAACGGCCGGCAGCCGTCCTCCTGGATCTGCGGATGCCGGAGATGGACGGCTTCGAGGTGCTGAAGCAATTGCGGGCGGACCCGGCCACCCGGACGATTCCGGTGGTGGTGATCACGTCGAAGAGCCTGAATTCGTCCGAGCGGAAAGAACTGGAGAGCGGCGCCGCGGCGGTGCTATCGAAGGAGGTGCTCACCCGGGAGCACGCTGGTGAGGAGTTGCGCGCCGCTCTGGCGCGGGCCGGGGTGCGGCTGGCGGTCCGGAATCGCGAGGCAGCCGCAGTGGAGCGGAAGGAGAACTGACGCGAATGGAACGGCACATGCCTTTGATCCTGAACGTGGACGATTTCGAGGCCGCGCGCTACGCCATCACCCGGGTTTTGCGCAAGGCGAGCTTCGAGGTCAGCGAAGCGGGGACCGGCGCCGAGGCGCTGGAGCGGGTAGTCACGGAACGGCCGGACCTGGTGCTGCTGGACGTGAACCTGCCGGATATGAGCGGCTACGAGGTATGCCGGCGCATCAAATCGGACCCCCGGACGGCGCGGATCCCGGTGCTGCACATGAGCGCGTCCTCCCAGGGATCGGCCGACCGGGCGCACGGGTTGAACGTGGGGGCGGACAGCTACCTGACCGAGCCGGTGGAACCGGAGGTGCTGGTGGCCACGGTTCGGGCGGCGCTCAGAGCCAAGCAGGCCGAGGACGCCATGCGGGTCATGGCGGAGCAATGGCAGGCCACCTTCGACGCCATGGCTGAAGGCGTGGCGCTGGTTAACGCCGAAGGGCGCCTCCAGAGGTGGAACCGCTCGCTTGAACGCCTGACGGGCTGCGCGCCGGAGCAGCTTGCCGGGCGGTACTGTTACGACCTGTGGGACCGCGGCGAGGAGACCCTGGAGCAGGCGGCGTTTCAGGCCATGGCGGAGAGCCGCCGGCGCCAGGAGATCGACGTGGAGCACTGGGGACGCTGGTTTCACGTGACCTTCGACCCGGTGATCTCGGGCGGCGCCGGGGAGATGAGCGGCGCGGTCTACGTGTTGGGCGACATCACGGGACGCAAGCGGCTGGAGGAGCAGTTTCGGGAGGCGCAGAAGTTCGAGAGCATCGGGCAGCTCGCTGGCGGCGTGGCCCACGATTTCAATAACCTGCTCACCAGCATTCTGGGCAACGCCAGCCTGGTGCTGGGGGAACTGGATGCCGGCCATCCGGAGCGGGAGCACATCGAGGAGGTGATGCGTGCCAGCAACCGCGCCGCGGACCTGACGCGGCAGTTGCTGGCCTACGCCGGCAAGGGGCGCTTCGTGATCCGGCGGCTGGATATCTCGCAGGTGATCGAGGAGATGGAGGAACTGCTGCGCTCGGCGGTGCCGAGGATGGTGGACCTGCGCTTCGAGCTGTCGAGCGGGCTGCCGCCGGTGGAGGCGGACGCGTCCCAAATCCAGCAGGTGGTCATGAACCTGGTGAGTAATGCGGCAGAGGCCATAGGGGAGCAGCCGGGGAGCATCCGGGTGGCCACCTGGATGAAAGAGAGCGGGCCCGTCCGCTGCGCGGTGATCGAGGTGGAGGACAGCGGCTCCGGCATGGACGAACACACCCGGGCGCACCTGTTCGATCCGTTCTTCTCGACCAGGTTTGCGGGGAGAGGCCTGGGGCTGTCGGCGGTTTCGGGCATCGTGCGGGTGCACCGGGGTTCGATTGACGTGGAGAGCGCGCCGGGCCGGGGGAGCACGTTTCGGGTGCTGCTTCCGGCAGCCGCTGCGGAGGAAGCGGCGGTGCGGCCTTCCGTCCATGCGCCGGCCAGCCGCACGGTGCTGGTGGTGGACGACGAGGAGATGGTCCGGCGCATTGCCAAGACCACGCTCGAGATTCGCGGCTACCCGGTGCTGCTGGCGGCCAACGGCGAGCAGGCGGTGGAGATCGTGCGCGACAAAGGCGGGGAGATTGCGGCGGTGCTGCTCGATTTGACCATGCCGGTGATGCCCGGGGAGGAGGCCCTACAGCACATCCTGGCGCTCTATCCGGGGATGCGGGTCATCGCTACCAGCGGCTACGACCAGCGGGAAGCCGCGCGGCGCTTTGGAAACCGGATCGCCGGGTTCTTGCAAAAACCCTATACCTCACGGCAACTGGCGGAGAAGATCCGGAGCATGCTGGAAGGCGAACCGGACAGCGCCGGGACAGGCGCCTGAGGAAGTGTAATTCGGTGTGCGTTTCCCTGCAGATGGGCCGGAATTTCGCTTGCCGGACATTCGAGCCGCCATTATAATCTCGACAATAGACTCACGAGGGTAAGCCAGGCTCCAAAACGAGCCGCCGCGCTGGGTTACACGCCTTTCCAGTCGCAGGGGGAGACGTGCGCGCCGCTTCCGTCCCAGGCGGGAACCTCTCGGAAAGGACCAGT
>JAWLGN010000006.1:0-47548 GCA_041685075.1 Bryobacteraceae bacterium | reverse complement strand
GCGATGGACTCTACCACATAGCCGCCCTCGAACACGGGGAAGAAGTGCGGCTGAGCGAGGACTACTTCATTGAAGCCCAGTCCGACCGCCGGCCCACCGTGCGCATCGCCCGGCCGGGGCGCGATGCCCGCGTCACCCCCATCGAAGAGGTCACCATCGCGGTCGAGGCCGCTGACGACTTCGGCCTGCGCGAACTCACCCTGCACTATTCGGTGAACGGCGGACCGGAACAGAAGGTGGCCATGCTTGGGAAGGGGGCCGGCACGGCGGCCGAAGGCTCCACCACGCTCTATCTCGAGGACTACAAGCTGCAACCCGGCGACATCGTGAGCTTCTACGCCACCGCGCGCGACGCCCGCGAGACCGCCAATACCGATATCTACTTCATCGAGGCGCAGCCCTACGAGCGCATCTTCCGCCAATCCCAGCAGATGGGCGGTGGCGGCGGCGAGGGCGGCGGCGAGCAGCAAGGCGAAATTTCGCAGCGCCAGAAGGAGATCATTGCCGCCACCTGGAACCAGATCCGCGCCCGCGCCTCCGGGGAAGCCGCCGCTGAAAACGCGCGCTTCCTGGCCGGTGTGCAGGAGAAGTTGCGCGACCAGGCGCGCTCCCTGGTGAACCGCATGCGCAGCCGCCGCATCACCGGCGCCAACGAGGCGTTCCGCAGTTTCGCCGAGGATATGGATCGCGCCATCGAAGCCATGGGTCCCGCCGCCGAGAAGCTTCAGAGCGCGCAGTGGCAGCCGGCGCTGGTACCCGAGCAGAAGGCGCTCCAGCACCTGCTGCGCGCCGAGGCCACCTTCCGCGAGATTCAGGTGGCCTTTGGCCAACGCGGCGGAGGCGGCGGGGGCGGCGCCAACAGCCTGGGGCGCGACCTCGAAGGCCTCTTCGACCTGGAACTCGACACCGAGAAGAACCAGTACGAGACCGGACAGCAATCTGCGTCCGGAAGGCAGCGCGAGATTGACGAGGCGCTCCAGAAACTCGAGCGCCTGGCCCGCCGCCAGCAGGAGTTGGCCGAGCGCCGCCGCACTCCGCAACAGGCGCCTCAACAACGCTGGGAGCAGGAGATGCTCCGCCGTGAGGCCGAGGAACTGCAGCGCCAGATGGAGCAGGCCCAGGCCGGACAATCGGGACAGGCGGGACAATCGGGACAAGCGGGGCAGGCCGGGCAATCGGGACAATCGGGACAGATGCGCGCGGGGCAGGGAGGCGCGCAATCGCGCGAACTCGAGCGCGCCATCGAGCGCCTCGAACAGGCCTTGCGCGATATGCGCCAGGCCGCTTCCGCGCAGGCTGGTGGAGCCGAGGGCGGCGCTGCCGAGGCGCGCCGTGCGGCCGAACGGCTCCAGGAAGCTCGCGATGTGCTCTCCGGAGTGCGCCGCGAAGAGGCCGGCCGCAGCATGGAGGACCTCGTCCGCCGCGGTGACGACCTCGCCCGCCGCCAGCAGGACTTCTCAGACCGCCTGCGACGCCAGTACGGCCTGCGCGACCCGGCCCAGCGCGGCGAAGGCGCCGCCGGAGAAGACCGCGAAGACGCCCGCCGCCTGGCTGCCGAAAAGCAGCGCATGATCGAAGAGGTCCGGCGCCTCGAAGCCGATATGCAGCAAACCGCCCGCGACATGGCCGGCAGCCAGCGGCAGGCCGCCGCCAAGCTGCGGGACGCCCTCGGCAATCTCCAGCAGGAAGAGGTTGCCGCGCGCATGCGCTGGAGCGCCGAAGCGATTCGCCGTGGGCTGGCGCCCTATGCCGCCATGCGCGAGGCCCTTACCACTCATGCGCTCAATAACCTCGCCGACCAGCTCAGAGAAGCGCGGGATGCCGTGGGCGCCGGCGGCCAGCAACAGGGCGACCGCCAGGGTCTCGAACGCGCTCTCCGCCAGGCCGAGGATGCCCGCCGCCGGATGGAGGGGGCGATGGGCGCCGGCGCCCGTTCAGGCTCCTGGTCCGCCATGAATCGCGGCGACCGCCAGTTGCCCGCGGGAGGACGCGATCCCGCTCCCATCAGCGCCGATGACCTCGCGCGCGCCATAGATCAGGGCGTCCGCGATCTCGGCCGCCTGCGCCAGAACATCGAGGGCACGCCTGAAATCTCGCGCGATGTCCAGCAGTTGATCCGCGAAATGGAGCGCCTGGACTTGAAGCGCTTCCCCGGCAACCCGCGCCTGCTCACTGCACTGCACAGCCGCGTGCTGGCCGAGTTCGAGCAGATCGAACTGCGGTTGCGACGCCTGGTGGAGGAGGAGCGCGTCGAACACGTCCGTAGCACCGCCGAGCAGCCCGTGGCGCCCGGGTACGCCGAGGCCGTCGCGGAGTACTACCGGAGGCTCAGCCGTAGCCGCTGAAACTCGGGCTTGCTTTGTCTCCCGTAATATACTATTCTCGATAGAGAATAAGGGGAACAAGGATGCCTCAGCAGCAGTTGCTCGATCGCGTCGAGTTCGACCGCCGCCACGAACAGGCCGTGCGGGAGGAAATCGAGATCTTCCGCGCCAAGGCGGAAGCCTTTCTGGCCGGTGAGATTCCGGAAGATACGTTCCGGTCGTTTCGCCTGAAGCACGGCGTCTACGGGCAGCGGCAGCCTGGCGTGCAGATGGCGCGCGTGAAGATACCGGGGGGGATGCTGACCGCGCGCCAACTGCACCAGTTGGGCGATATCGCGGACGAATTCGGCGGCGGCCGCGGCCACTTCACCACCCGCCAGAACATCCAGTTTCACTTCGTGCCATTGGCCCGCATCGCCTCGATGATGCACCTGATGGCCGACGTGGGGCTCACCAATCGCGAAGCCTGCTACAACACCGTGCGGAACATCACGGCCTGCCCCATGGCGGGGTTGAGCGCGGAGGAAGCCTTCGATGTGCGCCCCTACGCGCAGAGGCTGGCATATGCGCTGCTGCGCAAGGATCTCACCGGCAATCTGCCGCGCAAGTTCAAGATTTCCTTCGACGGCTGCGGCCGCAACTGCGTAGCCGCCGGCATCAACGACATCGGGCTGCATGCCGTGGTGCGCGACGGCCGGCGCGGCTTCCGCGTGGTCATCGGCGGCGGCCTGGGGCCGCTCCCGGTGGAGGCCCGGCTGCTCGACGAGTTTCTCCCGGTGGAGCAGTTGATCCATCGGGTCGAGGCCGTCATCCGGGTCTTCAATCGTTACGGGAACCGCAAGAACCGCAACATGGCGCGCATGAAGTTCGTCATCCGGGAGCGTGGCTGGGAGTGGATGCGGGAGGCCGTGGACAGCGCCTGGGCGGACATTCAGCTCGAAGGAGGCATCGCCTGGCCCGAGACGGTTCCGGAAGGATTCGGCGGATTCCAGTCCACTCCGGAGCGGCTTGAGCTGCCGGTGTTGCCCGTGGTCAACGGCAACGGCCACGGCGGCGCATTTGCCGCATGGATGGAGACGAACGCCATCCCGCAGAAGCAGCCGGGGCTGTATGCCGCCATCGTGCGGCTGGACCAGGGCAACCTCACCGGCGCGCAGATGCGCTCGCTGGCTTGCCTCGCCGGCGCGGGTGACGGCACGTTCCGGGTGGGAATCGATCAAAACCTGGTGATGGTGGGGGTGCCGCGGGAGCGTCTTCCGCAGGTGCATGCGGCGCTGGAGGAACTCGGCCTGGCCGGCGCGCGCGCGCAGGAGATTTCCGACGTGGTGACCTGCCCGGGCGCCCACTCCTGCAACCTGGCGCTCACCAAGGCTATGCCCATGGGAGCCGCCTTGAGCGAAGCCGTGGCCTCCTACGAAGACGCCGCCGTGCGCCGGTTGAGCATCAAGGTGAGCGGCTGCCCCAACTCCTGCGGGCAGCACTGGATCGCCGACTTCGGCTTCTACGGCAACGCGCGTAAGATCGACGGTCGCGAAGTGCCCTACTACCAGATGCTGCTGGGCGGCGGTTACGATGGCGACGGCGTGCTGCGTTTCGGCCTCGCCGTGCAGAGCATCCCCGCGCGGCTGGCTCCCGCTGCCGTGCGCCGCGTCCTGGACCACTACGTCGTGAACCGCGCCGAGGGCGAAATCTTTCGCGACTACGTGCTGCGCTACAAGGTGGAGTTCTTCCGCGAGATGCTGGCCGATTTATCGCGCCCCGCCTCGCCGCCGCCCGAACTCTTCCAGGACTGGGGCGACGACCAGCCCTTCTCGCTGCAACTCGGCCGGGGCGAGTGCGCCGCGGTTTGATTGGTGTACAATCGGCGGGTAATGAGACCGAAGCTTCTGCTCCTGTTCCTGTTGGCCGCTGTTGTCACTGCCGTCTGGCTGGGTGCCCGGCCCGCGGCAGGTGACGACCTCATCGACGGTTTCCGCCTGGTGGAGGCCGCCTCCGTCGCCGACGCCGTCGAACAGTTGTACGGCCGGCGTGCGCACATGTCCCACGACATGCGCCCGGTCTTCACCACCAGGTTCGCGGGTCCCGCTGTCACGGTGCTCATGAAGAAAGAAGAGCACAAGGACGGCGCCGCGGCGTCGCAAGGCATGCTGGATGCCATCGACAGCGCGCCTCCCGGGTCGGTTTTCGTCATGGTGCTGCCTGACGGCGTCGATTACGCGGCGGTGGGCGGCCTCATGGCTACCGCCATGAAGTACCGCGGGTTGGCCGGAGCCATCCTCGATGGCGGTGTGCGCGACATCCCTCAAATCAAGCGCATCCAGTTCCCTGTCTTCAGCCGTTCCATCGTGCCTTCCACCACCATCAACCACTACCGCTTCGCCGGAGCCAACGTGCCTGTCACCTGCGCCGGAGTGCGGGTGAACCCCGGCGACATCATCGTCGCCGACGAGGACGGTGTTGCGGTGGTGCCGCGCGAGCAAGCCGCCGAAGTGCTCAAGAAGGCCCGCGAACTCGATGAGACCGAGCACCGCATGTATCCCTTCATCGAGAAGTTTCGTTCCATTGCGGAAGCCGTCGCCAAGTTCGGCCGCATCTGAAGTCTCGCCCGCCCCGCTGCAGGGCCTCGCGTCCCACTGTTAGAATAGAGTCACTCCTCAGAGCAGAAAGGACTCCGAAATTCGTGTTCCGTATCCTGCACAGGGAGCAGTATGGACCCTGTACATTTCTGTGGGACGTCGAGGCTCCGGATGTCGCGCGGTCGGCGCGTCCCGGGCACTTCGTCATGGTGCGCATTGATGAGCGAGGCGAGCGCATCCCCCTCACCGTGGCCGACTACGACGCCGGCGCGGGCACTGTCACGGTGGTGATCCAGGCCGTTGGCAAGACCACCTTCGAGATGATGGCCCTCGCGGAGGGCGACTACCTGCTGGATTTTATCGGGCCCCTGGGACTGCCGAGCGCCATCCAACCGCTCGATGGCACCGTGGTGTTGGTTGGAGGCGGCCTAGGTGTGGCGCCCATCTACCCGCAGCTTCGCGCTTACAAGCAAATGGGCAACCGCACCATCTCTATCATCGGCTTTCGCTCGCGTGAGCAGATGTTCTGGGAGGACCGCTTCCGCGCCTTCAGCGACCAACTCATCGTCACTACCAATGACGGCAGCTACGGCCGGCAAGGCTTTGTGACCGACGCGCTTCAGGAAGTCCTCGAGCGGGACCGCACGATCCGGGAAGTAGTAGCTATCGGCCCCATCCCCATGATGAAGGCCTGCTCGGAAGTTACGCGCCCCTTCGGCGTCCACACCGTCGTCAGCCTCAACTCCATCATGGTGGATGGAACCGGGATGTGCGGCTCCTGCCGCGTCACGGTCGGCGGCAAGATGCGATTCGCCTGCGTGGACGGAGCCGATTTCGACGGCCACCGGGTGAACTTCGACGAACTGATGCTCCGGCAGAAGCGCTTCGAGCGCGAGGAGAAAGAAGCGCTGGAGCGTTACCGCGCCGAGTCCGGCACCCTGGCAGCCCTGCCCCCTGAGCCGGCCCGCATCAGGCAGCCCATTCTGGAGGACCCGCCCGAGCCGCTTCCGGAGACGCCGGAGATGCGGCTTCCCAAGAACATCCGCAGCGTCGCCCCGCAGCGCGTGCCCATGCCGCAGCAAAGCCCCGAGGCTCGCCGCCGCAACTTCGAAGAGGTAACTCTGGGGCTCGATATGGAGGCCGCACTGATCGAGGCCGACCGCTGCCTGCGTTGCAAGAAGCCGCGCTGTGTGCCGGGCTGTCCTGTAAACATCGACATCCCGGGCTTTATTGCGGCCCTGGCGCGGCGCGATATCCGCGAGTCCTACCAGATCCTAAAAGCCTCCAGCACGCTGCCGGCGGTCTGCGGGCGCGTCTGCCCCCAGGAGACGCAATGTGAAGCCACCTGCGTGGTGGGCGCTAAACTGGAACCCGTCGCCATCGGACGCCTGGAGCGCTTCGTTGCCGATTTCGCCATGGGCCGCGGCTGGGACGAAATCCCCGAGCCTGCTGCCTCGCCCAAGCGAGCCGCTATCATCGGCTCCGGTCCCGCCGGACTTGCCTGTGCCGGCGACCTCGCCCGCGCCGGCGTCAAGGTCACCATCTTCGAAGCCCTGCACGTGGCCGGCGGCGTCCTGAAGTATGGCATTCCCGAGTTCCGCCTGCCTGACGTGGTCATCGATCAGGAGATCGAGAACCTTGAAAAGATGGGTGTTGAGATTCGGCTCGATGCCATCATCGGCAAGCTCTTCACCATCCCGCAGCTCATCAAGGAGATGGGCTACGACGCGGTTTTCATCGGCACCGGCGCCGGCTCCCCCAAGTTCGCCGGCATCCCCGGCGAGGCTTTCAACGGGGTGTTCTCAGCCAACGAATTTCTCACCCGCGTGAACCTGATGCGCGGGAATCGCCAGCCGCTCTACGACACCCCGGTGGGCATGGGCAAGCGCATCGCCGTCATCGGCGCGGGAAACACCGCCATGGACGCCTCCCGCGTGGCCCTGCGGATGGGTGCCGAAGCCGTCACCGTGGTCTACCGCCGGTCGCGGCGCGAGTCACCCGCGCGCGCTGAGGAACTCGAGCACGCCATCGAGGAGGGCGTCGAGTTCAAATGGCTTACCGCCCCGGTCGAGGTCCTCGGCAAGTCTTCCGGCTGGGTCACCGGACTGCGCTGCCGCCAGATGCAGCTTGGTGAGCCGGACGCCTCCGGCCGCCGCCGCCCTGTGCCCATACGCGGCACCGAGTTCACCATCGATGTCGATACCGTCATCTACGCTCTCGGTACCACCGCCAATCCCATCATCGCCCAGACCACCCCGGGCCTCCAGGTGAACCAGTGGGGTTATATTAAGGTGGACGAGCAGACAGGGATGACCTCCCTCCCCGGCGTCTTTGCGGGTGGAGACATCACCACCGGCTCGGCAACCGTCATCCTGGCCATGGGAGCCGGGCGACGGGCCGCGCGTGGTATGCTGCGTTACCTCGGACTGGATGAGCAATCGGAGGTCGCTGTCGCCTGATGCCTTCCACCTGTCCGAAGTGCCGCCAGGTCGTCGAGGACGACGAGATCTGCTGCTCGCAGGTGCGCTTCACCTGGCGATGCCGCAGTTGCCATAAGCTGGCCACCGGATTCGCTCTGCCATATGGGAAATGTTTCCTCTGTGGTGGGGATCTGGAGGTCGTGGAAGGTCGCCACCTCGGCGACTCCATGCGTTTCCGCGTTATCCGCGACGCCGTGCAATTCGAGTTGGACGCGTTCCACTTCTATAAACTGGCTCGCGACCGCACGGCCGATCCGGCGCGCCGCCAGGTGATCGAGCGGCTTTACGAGGCCGAACTCGATCACCTGCACGAACTCGAAGAAAGGTACCACGCCCACCTCGATCGCGACGTGATCGATCTCGCGCCCGACTATGAAAAGCTGCTCTCCGGCTGGCTCTTCCGCGGCCTCCCCCTGGAGGGCGATATCCGCGACCTCTACCGGGCGGCCATTGAAATGGAGCGGCGCACACGCGATTATTTCCGCGCCTCCGCAGCCGGGCTACCCGAAGGCCTCGAAAAGGACCTCTGCCTCGAGCTGGCTGCCGAGGAGGAGGAACATATTGCCATGCTGGAAACCGAAATCGAGCAACTGGGCTGACCCGCTTGCGCGCGCGCCCTTCCTGCAGCATAGTAGACGGTATGCGACTCGCTCTTCTCTTACTCTTGATTCCGGCTGTCGCCGCACCAGCCCCGCCTGTGCGCGAACTCTCCCGCCAGGCTCTGCGCGACAAGATCGCCGGCGGCTGGGCCGGCCAGATGATCGGCGTCAGTTTCGGCGCGCCCACCGAATTCAAGGCTCGGGGTGTCACCATCGAGGGCGAGCTTCCCAAGTGGACGCCCGAACGCGTGGCCAATTCACTCCGCCAGGACGATCTTTACGTGGATATGACCTTCGCCAAGGTTCTCGACGACAAGGGGCTGGACGCCACCACCGAGGACTTCGGCGCTATGTTCCGCGATTCCGAGTACGCCCTCTGGCACGCCAACCTGGCGGCGCGCCGTAATCTTCGCCGCGGCATTCCCGCCGCCATGGCCGGCCATCCCCGCTACAACGCGCACGCCAACGACATCGATTTTCAGATCGAAGCGGATTTCATCGGCCTCATGGCACCCGGTCTCCCCCAGTGGTCCAACGACTTGGCCCTGCGCGCCGGCCGAATTATGAACTACGGCGACGGCATCTACGGCGGCATGTTTGTCTCCTGCATGTACTCCGCCGCCTTTTTTGAGAGCAATCCCCGCAAGCTCGTGGAAGCCGGCCTGGCCTGCATTCCTGCTCAAAGCCCCTACGGCCAGCTCGTCCGCGATGTGCTCTCCTGGTCCCGGCGCAACCCCGGCGATTGGCGAAAAACCTGGAGCCTTATCCAGGATAAGTGGGACCGCCGCGACCCCTGCCCCGCCGGTGCTCTCACGCCCTTCAACATCGACGCCAAATTGAACGGCGCCTACATCGCGCTCGGCCTTCTGTACGGCGACGGCGATTTTGGCAAAACCATCGAGATCTCTACCCGTGCCGGCCAGGATTCCGACTGCAACCCCGCCAGCGCCGCCGGTATCCTGGGTGTCATGCTGGGTTACGAGGGCATACCCGACGAATGGAAGAGCGGTATACCGGCCATCGCCGAGAAGAAGTTCGACTACACCGACTATTCCTTCAACAGCATCGTGGACAGCACCGAAAAGCGCGCCCTGGCCCTGATCGCCCGCACCGGCGGCCGCATCGAAGGCGACCGTGTCGTTGTGCGCACCCAGCGCCCCACGCCCGCCAAGCTCGAGGTCTGGGACGACTACGGTTCGCCGGTCGAGCGCATCCCCGTCTCCGATTCCCGCTGGACCTTCAAGGGCGACTGGACCACCGAGCGTCCTTTTCGCTCGTCTGCGGCCGGCGCCGAAGCCAGCATTACCTTCGAGGGCACCGGAGCCATCGTAGTAGGTACTTACCTGGTTACGGGCGGCATGCTGGATGTATACCTGGATGGCCGGTTCGATCGCACTCTCGACGTCTTCGCGGATGAGAAAGGCAACCGCGGGGGCGAGTCCGTCTGGCACGCCTTCGGCCTCCGCAATACGAAGCACACCCTCCGCCTCGTCGTACGCGGCGAGAAGTACAAGAACTCCAGCGGCGCCGACGTGGCGCTGGATAGCTTGATCGTCTTCCGGTAACCTTAGGCGCCCATGTACAGGCTGCGCCCGCCGGCGCGCTTCAGCGGTACGCCGTAGCCGATGAAGCAAAACTGGTCGAGAGCGAACAGCACCACGGATTCCAGCCCCTCCCCGCGTGCCAGTTCGCTCTCCCGCAGCCACGGCGTGGTGTACTCCGCAACGCCGATCAGATGGCTGCTCCGGTCACGAGGGAATCCCAGCTCCATGGGCAGCCGGATCGATTCCCGCGCCTTGTCCAGATCGCGCAGGCCGGTGTAGGTGAAGTTTTCCGACTTGAAGCAGCGCAGCCGCTCCGGCGACCACTCGGCCGGCAGATTCACCAGCCGCGTCAGTGGCGGTTCGTTCACGTCCGGCGCATAGAGCACTTCGAAGTCCGCCTCCGGATAGCTCTGCCGTACGAATGCCATCACCGCATCGGTAAACTTGCCGATGGACCCCGCCAGCAACGCGCATTCTTCGGGATACCCGGAAGGGTCTTCCCACTCGCTCGTGAAGACGTGCATTGGCCGGCCATGCGCCGACTGGAACGCGCTCTTCGTGGAATCGTCATAGAACGGCATGCCGCTGCCCGGGGCGGCGAAGTACCACCACTGCACCTCGCCGAACTGCAGAAACGGCCGCTGCCCTCCCTCCACCATCAGGGTCGCCAACTCCAGGTAAGCTTGCTTCCAGAACCCGGTGCTCGCCGGCGAGAAGTTGGTCTGCAGCGCGGGGGTGTTCAGCCATACCGGCGCCCCGTCGGGATAGCGTTGCGCGATGCCCAAAGCGGGCGATGGATCGCCGTGCCGCAACTCCATGCTGAACGCCGCCGCCACCTCGATCCCGTACCCCGCCAGCGCGGCGAACAGACTCCGCTGCCAATCCCGCGCCGCGCGGTTGATCACCGGCCGCGCTTCCAGGTCCGTGGCCCACGCCGCGTCGGGCAGGCTTTCCAGCCCCACCCGGCAGGCGCCGTCCACGCCGCCCGCCATCGGCCCGCTGACCTGCGCATGGAACTGCTGGCTGTTGGTTACCACCGTAATCGGCATGCCGTTGCCGGAGCTCCCCATGGCTCGCGCCCGCAGTGTCAGTACCGGTCCATCGGCCCGCGCCCACAGCGCCGTGGATCCCGCGTTGATTTCCATCGCTAGCGCCAGCGCGATACTCTCGGCCGTGTCGCCGACCAGGTTCAAGTGTGCAATCGGCGTCGCCCCCAACCACAACTCGGTGAATTTGCTGAACTCCGGCGTCCCGGAGAACGTGATGGTCGATGACGCGTACTCCTGCCCCGGCTGCCACAATTGGTACCACCACAGGGCACCTACGTAATGGTTTGCTCTCCCGGTAAATCCGAGCGACCGGATCATCCAGGCCGTCCGCTCCGGCGCCAGTGCAATCGAATGGTCCGTATCCCAGTCGGTAGCCAGCGTCGCCACATCGTCTTCCGGAAACACCGGCAACTGCTCGGTCGGTACCGCCGCTTCCAGGAAGTCGAAGTAGAAGTAGCTTCCCTCGGTGCCTGCGTGCGTGATCGTCACGGTATGGGGTGTCGCTCCGGCGAACTCACCCAGGGGCACCCGCACCAGCACATCTTCGTCCAACGCTAGGTTCACCGTGATCGGCGCCCCGTCCACCGTCACCCTCACCGCTCCGCACGCCGGCGCCTTGCGCGTTCCCAGGTACAGCCGGTGTGGGTGCGGCGAGTAGTACTCGCAGGACACCGAGGCGCCCGCGTGCGTGGTATGCCGGATCGAGCCTCCGCTGAAGTTGCCCCGCGACTCGCTCCACTGCCCGGCGTATGCCATGCGCCCGCTGTCGTCCTCAAACCGCAGGCTGCCCGGCCCCGCCACCTGGTAGCGCCGCCCCGTGCCCGTCACCGTCCAGTTCGAAATCTTCACCTCGAAGTCGCTGCGCGCGAAACCGCCCGGCTGGATGTCCGCCGCCCAGGTCCACCGCATCTTGCGCACCGCCTCGGTGGGGATCGCCACGCCGTTCTGGTCCCGCAGCGATTTGAAGTCGAGAGTCACCCGCCACTTCGAAGGCGATGTCCCCCCGCTCAGCGTCTGCCATCCCGGCTGCCAGCTCTCCGTGCACGCCCCGGCGACGTTCCCATACACCCCGATGCGGTTGCCGTTAGCGCCCGCTTCCGCCGCCCACTGCAGCGTGATCCGGTTCCCCGCCGCCGCGGCGCGCATGGTTCCCTGCGCCGCGTTGATGGCATTGGCCAGCGCCAGCACGGCGTTCTCCACCGTATCGCCGCCGTACAACTGGTAGGTGAAATGTTCCGATAGCCAGGCCAGTTCCACGTAGTCACCCGCGGTCACCGGCCCCAGCAGCTCAAACGTCGCAGACGCCTCCTGGAAGCCCCCCTCTACCGGCACGGCATGGTCTTTCAGCGGCACCTTGTAGAGCGCCTCCATGCCGTCTCGCTCCGCCCAGATGCGTAGATAGGGCCAGTCCACCGTGGGATACCAGGCCGCGTCCATGGCCATGCAGTTCTGCCGCTCTTCGTCGTACGACAGCACCAGTCCGCTCAGATCCCCGTCCGGCAGGTAGCGAAACGCCGGGTGCTCGAAGATGTTGTCGCGCGTCCATTCCAGCACGGCCCAGTCGAACTGCTGCCGCCAGCACCCCGAAATCGTGAAGCCTTCCGCGCTTGCCTGGCTAAGCGCCGCGATCGCCGATGGCCGCTCGAAGTAGCACTGCATATCGCAATCGGCCCGCAGCTTCTCGAGATACGTGGGCATCACAGCCGGATCACCACCGTCAGGTCGGCGCCGGCGCGGTACTGTCCCACCGCCAGCACCTCAAGCGCCAGCCGCGCCGAAGCCTCGAGCGGCGGCAGCCCAAAGCCGTCCACCACGTTCGATATCGCCGCATCGGCGGGAATTGCCAGCCGGCAGTACTCCTCCCCGTTTTGCGTCAGCCGCAGCAGAATCTCCCGGTCTGCCGCCTGCCGCACCACCGCGTAGATGTCCCGCACCGACCGCGCCGCATCGACTACCAGCTCCGGGACCGGCGCCCCGTCCACTGCCAGGAATCCGTCCACCTGAATCGAGAACTGCCCCCCGGCAAACGTCCGCAGCCCCGAATCGACGTTGTACGTCAGACACCCCGACGAGACCTCGCTGTTCCCCTTATCATTCGTCACGAAGAACTCGGCGCTCGCCACGCGTGCGTGCGGCAACGCAATCTCGTGCGACCAGTTCCCGCTCGCCGGACTGCCGAAGAAGTCCCGTACGAACGGAGCGATTACCACCTGCTTTTTCAGGTGATACAGCTTGGCGCCCGCTGCCTGAGCCTCCGGTGTACTGGCGTGCGCCCCCCGCGTCACACGGTAGCGGAGTCCTCCGTCCAACACCTCCTCGACCCGTACGACCTCCTTCTCTACCTGCACATAGTCCCCGGGTTGCGCCGCCCCGGCCGCATTTAGGGTCAGAACTCCGTCTTCTTCAGCGACAGCCGCCGCCAGTTCGTGCTCCGGCGGGCCCTGCAGCTCATCCCAGTAGTACAGGCTCAGGGTGCCCGCTGTAATCGTGCGGGTATTGGTCATGTCAGCGAAACTGACCGCGCTCAGCTCCAGCGTGCCGCCGCGCGACCGCCCGCGGGCCAGTGCGAACACCGGCGCCGGCGGTACATCGGCATCGCTGTGCCCCGCGCCGCCCACCGTCCACCGGGTCAGGGTGCACAACTCCGCGGGCGACTCCAGGTCGTTCACGTTTGCCGCCCGGCCGGACACCTGCACCACCGCCGCCGTGCGGTTCGGTATCTCGAAGCGCACCGGGCTGCCTTTCGCCGTCGCGCCAAACCTCCAGCCCGCCTCCGCCACCGCGAACAAGCTGGTGGCGTCCGGCTCCACTGTCCAATCTGTGGTAAGGGTCAGCTCCGAGGCGGTGTTCGCGGCCACCGTCCTCTCCTGCCCGGCGCCTTTTCCGCTGAGGATCCGCACGGCCATCCCGCGGTACTCGTTTTCTTCCATCCTCAGCGCCTCGTTTCCCACCGTGCGCGCGGAGTGAATCGTTGCCGCGCAGGCCGGCTGCAGCTCCAGCCGCCAATAAAAGTTGGCGTGGTCGTAGTTGGCATCGGGCGGCGGCACCGTCCCGTCCGGCAGCCCGGCATCGGTGAACTCGCGCGCCGGCTCCACCCCCGCCGCAATGCGCCGCAACTGCGCCGGGTTTGGCCCGCGGTAAACGTGGAAGGCCGCCGTCGCCGGCGCGAAGCTCAATCCCTCCAGCGTCACCCCGTATCCGCCTCCGCCGCCGGGAATGGCCGCGTGCACCGTGAAGGATAGCGGGCTCTCGCGTCCCTCGCCGTCCACCCCGCTCACCGCGTAGTACAGCGACTGCCCGCCTTCGAGGCTTCCCGTCCCGATCGTCGCCGCCAGGCTGACCAGAGGAACACCCGGACCGCCGGCCTGCGGCGCCGCCGGCGTTGCAAAGCCCACCGTCAGTTCCACCGTGGCCGTACCGTCGGCTCCGTCGCTTGCTCCCTCGGTTACCTCGTACTGCACCTCGCCGTTCTCGTCCACCACGTTGCCCGCCAGTGGCCTCGGCACCCCCACCCCCGCGCCCGGTTCGCGGCCCGCTCCGCCGCTCCCCTCGCCGTTGGTGTCGCTGTACCATCCGTCATCGTGGATCTGCGCCGTGATCCGCACCGTCCGGTAATTGGCGCCCGGCGCGATCCGCAGGACCCGGAACGGTTGCCGGTCGAAGCCCTCCTTCAAATACGTCACGCTGATCAGGTCGCCCGGCCGCAGCCCCAGGGCCTTCACGCTGGTCTCGAAGTCGATATACGTATTCCCCCGGAGCGACTTCTCCAGGTGGAACTTCAATATCCGCGCCGCCTGGTCGCAATGCGCGATCCCCAGCGCCGGCAGCGCCGCCGTGATCTCCTGCCCCGTGCGCGCCGCATCTTCGGCGTCCACCACCGAGAAGCTGTCCTGCTGGTACTCGTTCAACGCATCCTGAAACTCCACCGTGAACCGGTTCGGCGTATCGGCCATGCTCCGCGACCACACCCGGATTGCCGGCTCGCCGTTCGCCCGTCTGAGTATCCCAGAGGTTCCATTCGTCCCGTCGCCGAAGCAGTACGCCGGCCAGCCCCCGCTAAGCGGCTCTGTCGCATTGCTCCCCTCCGGCTTTACCGGTTGTTGCAGCGCCAGTGTGTTCTCCACCTCCAGCCGCAGCGCCCCGCCCGCCCCATAGGTCAGGAACAGCCGCGCCGCGTTCCGGATGCCCCGCACCAGGTCCGCCGCGCTGCGCCGCTTCATCACCGCCAGATTGCACTCGAATCGCGGCATCATCCGGGGGTTCCCATAGAGGTCCCGCACCTCGATCTTTTCCCCACAGTACGCCGCCGCCTCCGCAAAGCTGCCCACGTCGATCTCTTCTGGTGCCCAGCCGCTGCGCTGCAGAATGTCCAGCAGCACCCAGGCCGGATTCGCCGTGAACTCGTCCCGGAGGTACGCGCCATCGCTCCCGTACACCGGCAGCCGCAGTCCCTGCGCCAGCACCTTCACCCCTGGCAGCCGCCGCCCGTCGTTAATCCGGTTCGGCACCACCACCGACAGGTACGCCATGCTCCCGTACGGGTCTCCCTGCTCGAAGTCCAGGTTGAAGTTGCCCGTTCGGTTCCCCAGGCTCACCACGTTGTACCACCCGGTGGCCGTCATATCGCCCCGCGGCTGCGCCTGGGGAATCTCGATATCATTCACCAGCACCTTCAGCACGCCCTGGAACTCTCCCATCCCCAGCAGGACTTCCATGTGGGTCAGGTTGCCGTCGTTCCGCGCCAGGATCACCGGCGGCCCGTACCACGCCGTCCCGTACACCAGCGGCACGAAGTCGTTGTAGCGTGCCTCGCCTCCCACCGCTGTCGAGGTGTGCCACCCCTTTTCCCCGTAACTCCGCACCAAAATCGACGGCGGTACGAACTCGATTCCCCCGAACCGCCGCGTCGGGCGTCCCGCCGCGTCCGCCCGGAACATGCCGCGCGCCTCGCAGTCCGCCCGCGTATATCCGCAGCTTCTATAGGGTGCGCCGCCGTCGAGGTTTCCCGTCCCGTCCGCCCGGTCTGCCGAATAACCGCACCGGAAGAACCGCGAGTACCGCCCCCGCAAGCCGCCGTAGAGTCCCTCCTCGCGCTCCTCCGCGCTTCTCGGAAACTCCCACGGGCAGCGTCGTTGGATTCGCACCGAAGGCAGCAGCACCCGCTGCATCCCCAGCCGGTTCACTGCCGTCAGCCGCAGTTCCGCTTCGGTGATCTCTTCCGGCGGATTGGCGGTCCCCTGAAACAGCACCACGCTTTCGCTCGCCGCTCCTCCCAGCCGCACGTCGTAGAAGACGAACCGCACCGTCAGCCGGGCGCCTTTGAACCCCACCATCCGTTCGATCTGCGAAAACCGCGAATCCGCGTTGGCCAGTGCCAGGGATACCCGCGGGATCCCGTCCACCCCCTGCCCGGACCACGCCTCCATCTCGAACAGGTTATGCCGCGCCACCCGCGCCTCGTACACCTTGCCCTCGCACGTCACCCGGTGCGTGCTCCACCGCTCGACCGTCCCGTTCGCCAGTTCGCAGTCGAACAGCAGCAGGGGCGTCTGCGCCGCCGTCTTTTCCTTCAGCTCAAAAATGCTCGCCATGGATGATCCCCACCGTGCACGCGTGCCGTCCCGGCTCCACCGTGGCCCAGTACAGCCGGTCCTCCGCCAGCCGCGCATTGGGATACACGCCGCCGCGCTGCGCCGTCCGCTTGTAGGCCGAAGCGGCGATCTGCGGCTCCACCTGCAGTCCGTAGATCTCCACCGCCGCTCCCGGTTCGGTTTCCACTCCGAACCGCACCGATTCCGCCGTCCCGTCCGACTGCGAAGCGAACGACAGCCGCTTCCATTCCGGCGTCAGCCGCCGCTCCGCGCTCTGGCTTCCCCGCAGCAGCCGCAGCACTCCCCCGCCATCGCACCGCGCATACACGCTCACCGTGTAGTAAAACCACTCCGGCACCATCAGCCGCTGCGCCAGGCTGCCGTTTGCGACTCGCCACCCCCGCATGCCGCCGAACGGATCCGCCACCCCGCCCGCCACGGCCACCAGCGGCCCTTTTTCCCACACGCTCTCTTCCAGGTCCTCGCTCCAGCGCAGCAGGTTGTCCGCCGGATCCAGGAACGTGAACGTGTGCAGCCGCCCCTCCACGGCCTCGAAAAACGCGGCCAGCCGTTCCAACTCCCCATCGGTCAGCCAGGCCGCTTCCAGGCGCCACTCCGTCACCGTTGCCGCAACATCGGCCAGCCGCACCTCCCGTCCATCGGCCATCTGGTTGCGCACCGTCCGCAGGCGCCGCACCCTGCGCAGCGGATACTGCCCCATCGCTCCGCTCTCCAGTTGCGGGAAGTAGTGCATCTCAGCTCCTGTTCTCCCTCACCGCCAGCGCCGTCGCCCCCCGCAGCTCTCCCGCCAGCACGACCTCCAGCGAATCCTGCTCCAGGCTGCAATCCGGATACACCGTCCCGTCCCACGGATCGGTGAAGGCGAAGCTGCCGAAGGCGCCCTGGTTCTCCATGAAGAACTCCTCGATCGTTGCCAGTTCCGCTTCGTCCAACAGTTCCAGCCGGATCACCCAGCGCCGCAGCGCCGAGCCGAAGTCGCGGTATCGCTGTTCGCGCCCGTCGACGAACCGCACCACTTCGGTGGCCCCGGCCAGCTCTTTGACGGCCGGATATTGCGCCACCGCGCCCGTTTTCAGCAGCGGAAACGTCATAGGTCGCTCACCACATCGTTCAGCGAATGCGTATTCAGCATCGCTTCCCGCACCGCCCGGGCGATCTCTTCCTTGTGATCCAGAAACGACCGGCTGTCCATCGCCTGCACCTGAATCGTCACCTGCGGCCCTGCCGCCCCCTGAGGCGCCGTCTCGGCTCGTGGTGCCGCCTGCCCGCCGCCGTACGACCGCGGCAGCCCGTGCTGGTCGTAGTCCACTCGCTGCAGGCCGGCCCCCGGAGCCTGCGCCGCCTCGAAGTGCAGTTGCGGCGGCAGCGCGTACTTCACCAGCGGCGGAGGCTCTTCCTTATCGCCTCCTCCCCCGAAAAGCCCCAACACCATCCGCGCCAGCGGCGCCAGGCCCAGCGCGTTGCGCAGCAGCGCGGACGCAATCCCCCCGCCGCCGTCCTCCTGCCGCACCGCCTGGTACACCGGCGACGTCTCGAATACCTGCGCATAGCTGGCCAGCGCTTCCAGTACCGGCGTCCTCGCTGTCTGTTGCGCGCCCGCCGCGGCCATCAACTCGGAACTCCGCACCGCCTCCCGCAGGTCTCCCGCGATAGCCTGAAACGCCCTCAGCACCACCTCGTTATCCCTCGTCGCCATCCGCTCCTCCGCGCCGTTTGCTCACCAGCCGTTCCATCTCCGCGGCCCACTCCCGCTCCAGAATCAACTGCGCCTCCACCTCGCGCGCCGTCATGCGAGCCATATCCGGATACCCCCCCAGCCGCTTCTTCACCAGAAACCCCTCCACCCATGCCGCGCTCTCCGCCGTCACGTAGCCTTGCGGGCACACCTCGCTCGATACCGCCCCCCGCGCCCACACCACCCGCCGTGGTTCCTCTCCATCGTTCAGCCAGGGGCAGCGCCGGCGCCGTTCCAGTCCGGATTTCCTGCACGCGTCGCACTCCCAACCGGACTGGTTCGCAAACTGGAAATGGAAGGCGACCACTAGTTTTTTCGTTCTTCCGCCGAGAGCCCGCACTGGCGCTTTACCGCTTCCAGCGCCTCCCGGAACAGCTCCTCCGGCCCGGCTTCCGCCAGGCTCTCCGCCGTGGCCGGCGCGCCGTCGACCGCCAGGCCCTCCACGCGCTTCACTCCCCAGGTCACGTAAACCCGGTCGATTTCCGCGCGCAGCAGCGCCGCGTCCATCTGCTCGCCGGCATCCTCACCGGCCTGGAGAAACTCCGCCCGCCGCGCCAGTTCCCGGATGCGCCGCAGCAGCTCCACCCGCCGTGCGAACGACATCCGCCGCAGCACCAGCCTCACCCCCGGCGCAGCCTTGGACTCCACCACCACTTCGCTCGCGTACTCCATCGCCCTACCCGAAGGCCACCGCGATCTCATCATCGGCCGTGCCCTGCGCCCGCGACTTCGTGAACCGCCACCGCAGCCGTGCCTCGCTGTCCTCGAACTCCGGCACCTCTGGCACCACGCTCTTCAGATACACCCCCATGAGCTGTCCTTCCTGTTCCCCGAGCTGGAACATCACACTCACCGGCGACCCCTGGCGCGCCGCCTGGTACAGCGCCGTCGTGGCCGCATCATCCAGGCTGTACAACTCCAGGTCCACCGTCACCGACCGCTCGCCCGGCGAGATGCACCGCGGCACGTTCGACCCGAACTCCTTCGCCCGCAGGTCCAGGTTGTTGTCCACCACGAACGTGGCGCTCGTAATGGTGTGGAACTGCGACGGCACGCTCCCCAGCCAGGCCTGTCCCATGTGCCCCGGGATAATCGAGTAATCGAACGAATCCCGCGCCGGCTCCGGCGGGAATGTGCTCAATCCCCCCAGCCCGGAGGCGAAGCTGCTCGAATCCAGCACGTCCTGCGCCAGGCCGCTGAAGTGGAACTCGTGGAAGTCGCCGTTCACCTCCACCTCCATGCGGTTCACCGCCGCTCCGCACAGCACTCGCTGCACCGCCGTCTCCGGGCTCCAGTAATCGAAAATGCTCACGCTCGGCAGTTCCGTAGCCGGGAAATAGGTGCACGTCGGCGTGAGCGCCGCGCCCGGCGGCGGTGCCGTCGAGAACGGCGCGTTCACCACCACTCCGTAGTCGTTCACGACTGCATCCACGAACCGGATCTCGCCGTTGAACGCCACCGCCTGCCCCGGCGTCAGTCCGTGCGGCGCCCCGAACATCACGGTGTTCCCGTCCGACCCGCTGCCCGCCGTCCCCGTCGCCATCAACAGCGGCGCGCCGCCCAGGCACGCTTCCACCAACGGCCCGTAGCCCGGGGGCGCATCCGTTGTCCTCCACGACGTCATGTACGTCCGCAAATTGAACTGCGTCCGCCGCCGCCCTCCCGGAGGCAGCCCTACAAAGGTCCGGCTCCCCGTCTTGTCCTTCCGCTCCGCCGTGCGCATCTGCTGCCGGATCTGCAGCTTCACCGCCGGAATCCGGTCCGCCGCCGTGATCGCCGCTACCTGCCCGAAGGCGCTCTCCCGCCCCGTGTAAAACCTGTTGGCTTTCGAAGAAATGTACGACATGTCAGCTCCTGCTCACCTCCACCGCGAACGTCACCTTCGCGCTCTGCACGAAGTTGCGCCCCCCGCGTTTCACCGGGCCGAAGGCCACCTCGTAGCCGCCCCCATAGAACATCCCCGCGCCCCAGTCCCCCTGGTTTCGCTCCAACACCAGCGTCACAGCGTCCACGTATCCCCGCAGCCGGTCTTCGATGCCTTCCAGCCGGTCCTGGGAAAACCGCACCTCCACCGCCATATGCGCCTTCCCTGAAAAAGCCCGAAACTTCTCCCGCTGGCTGTTCACCAGCCGCTCGCAGTAGACCTGCACCGCCGGGTACAACACCTCGCTGCTGCGCTCGGCGACGTCGACGGCCACGTTCTGCGCCATCACCTGCCGTGCGCTCACCTCCGCCAGGGCCTCCTGCGCGCCCTCGGTCACCGCCGCCAGTTGCGCGTTCAGTCCCGCCGGCGCCGTCAGCATCTCCAGCGCCTTCGCGATCGTCGACTTCGCCACTCCCGTCATCGTCCGTTAGCCCCTCTGCAATACCGACGGCATCGCTCGCAGGTAAGCCGGCGCCTGTCCGTTCGTCGGCAACGGCCCGTCTTCAATCAGCGCCTCTCCCTGTACCCACTTCCCGTCGATCTCCAGCGGCACCGTGTTTTGCCGGCTCAACTCCGCCCCGCTCAGCCCCACGTACACGTGCCATCCCACCGCCGCCTCCGGCGGCCGCACCGCCTCCACCACCGGCATACACCCGGCCGGCACCAGCACCAGTTCCCAGGGACTCGCCGCCCCCTGCTCGCCCTGCGCGTTCACCCATGCCACGCTGGCGTAAATTGTCCGCTCCTCCTCCGTGCCGCCCGGCTGCACGCTCAATTTCGGTGCCGCCGCCTGCGGCACGGGGTTGGGCGTGATGCCCACGCCCGTCTGCAGCAACTTCTCCGCCGCCCAGCCCGAAAGCTCCCGATACTGCTCCCATTTCCCCTTGTACCGGTCGTTGAGCTGGTTGTTGTACGCGTCCCTGTAGATCAGCTCCAGCGTGTGGAACGCGTGCCACAGCTTCAGCGGCGGAGTTACCACCACGCACTCCAGCCGCACGTCCCGCGGCAGTACGCACTCGAGCTCCACCGCCAGTTCCTGCTGCGCCAACCCCAGCTTGACCGTCAGGTCGATGCCCTCCACGGCTGCCAGGTTCATCACCCCGGAGTCGTACGCCGTCAGATCGTGTATCGTCGAGATCTTGCCGTCGGTGAACAGAGCCATCACGCTACTCCTTCGCGCGTCCCGAGTTCTTGAAGTTCCGCAGTTCGCTGGACGGAATCACCGTCACCTGTACGTTTCTCGCCGCCGCCAGCTCATCGGCCGCTCGTTTGGCCGCCGCCTGGGCCTCCCGAAACTCCCGTACCTCGTCCTTGGTGGCCGCGCGCGCCTGGCCCTGCACGATCATCCGCGCCGCCAGCCGCCGCGGAACCTCCGTGCGCACCCCGGCCCTTCCGCCGTTTTCCGTCTCCCGGCTCACCACCACGCACGGCTCCGGCAGCCCGGCTTCCACTTCGCGAATCTTCTTGTAATAAATCGCCAGATCCATCTTTCGAGCCTCCCTGAATATGCGCGGGCGCGCCTCCCTTCCGGGCTGCGCGCCCTCCTCTGTCGTTCTGCCCTACGACTGCACCTGCAATCCGAACTCGTTCCGGATCACCGCCGCGCCGTACAGCACGTCCACGGTGAACTGCTGCGACAGCGTGTTCGGCTGGTAGCTCATCAGCACCCGCATCCCGAAGTTGCCGAAATCGGCGTAGTGCGCCACCGCGCCCGTGCCCAGCATCGGCTGCGGCATGCGCCGCACCACCAGCCCGATGGCGTTCTTCGTGAACGCCAGGTTGTGCGTGGTCGTCACCTCGTCGGTCGTCCTGGACACGAACTGCGAGCGGAACACGTAGAAGTCCTTGATCTTCCCGACCGTCCCGTCCACCAGCGCCCGCAGGCCGGCCTCGCCCGCCGTGTGGTACTCGCTGAACCGCGGGATCTGCCGCAATTGCGAGTAGGTCGCGGCATCCACCACCAGGAACTTCGGTTCGGTGGCCGGCACCTTGGCCATGAACAGCGCCGTCTCGGCTTCGTCGATCACCGCCTCGGTGATCGGCGTCGCCGGCGTCCCCACCGGGGCGTTCGCCGTGAACTGCCCGAACAGCCCCAGCAGGTCGGACTCGATCCGCTCGGCCAGCGCCGTCACCGCTGGCTGCATGTAGATCCGCAGCAGGTCCGGCACCGCCAGCACCTTGGTCACGTCCGGAATCTGGAAGGTCGCCTCCGCGTGCGTGTCCAGCGCGATCTGCGCGTTCCCCAGGTTCGGATTCTGCGCCTGCACCGTCCCGCCCTCGGCCAGGTTATTGGCCACCATGGTCGGCGGAATCGGGATGTTCACCGTGTCGCCGGCCTGCGCCATCACCGGCTCGTAATCGCGATTCACCAGGTTCCCCATCACGAGGTTGCCCATCAGCGCCGGCAGGGCGTCCGCCGCCACCAGCTTGACAATCGCTTCTGCTACGTTCGTTGAAGTAATCGCTGCCATGTATTCTCCTTTTCGTGCGGCGCCCGGCGCCGCCTCTTACGCCTTTGACTGTGCGGCCACTCGCAGGATCTCCTGCCGCACGCGCTCCCTCTCCTCGCTGCTCATACCGGGTCGAATCCGCTCCAGGTCCACGCCCGCCAGGGGCGCCTTCTGCGTCGCCGTCAATCCCGTCCCGCCCGCAATCCGCGCGGGCAGAAACTCCGGGTTCTCCGCCACGAAGCCGGACAGGTAATCCTGCAGCCCAACCTCGCCGCTCTCCGTCCGGGCCACCAGCCGCCCGTCCTCGGTGCGGACTACCCCGTCCTGCACCGCCTTGTAGGCCAAATCGACTTTGGCTACCCCCAGGCGCTGCAACTCCGCGCGGATGGTGGCGCTGCGCTCCGCCTCCGCCGCCTGTTCTCGCGCCCGCCGGTTTTCCTCCGTCAATGCGTTGATCCGGCGTTCCAGTTCCTCCCGCCGTCGCCGCTCTTCCGCCAGCTCGGCCTTGTAGGCCGGCTCGTTTTTGGCCTGCTGCTGCGCCGAGAATTCCTCCAGCGCCTGCCGCACTACCGCTCCGATGTCCGTCTCTGCCATAACCTCCTCGCTTCCTGATTACCCTTGGTCGATTTCTTGCGCGATGGCGTTCTTCAGCTCCTGGCGCACGTCGCACAGGTACTTGAAGGCCAGCTTCTTGAACATTTGCTGCCGCAGCGTTTGCGACGGGATCCCCAGCTTCAGCAGCCGCTCGGCATCTTCCAGGTCCGTGCTGAAGTCCCCGATATCGAACTCGTCCAGCCCCGAAACGTCTACCGACAATCTGTCCTGCCGGGCCGCCGCGATTGCCCGCAGCACCTGCTTCATGCACTCCTTCACCGCATCGCCGTAGGCCCGCAGCACCTCCACCGTCACGCTGAAGTCCCGCTGCTTGCTCAATCCCGATTGCCCCACTCCGCCCGAGGGCGAAGCCGCCTGGTTCATCAGGTAGCAGACCCTGTAGATCTCGTCTTTCAGCCGCACCAGGTTGTCCGCCGCAATCTGGAACACGTTCCCCGCCGGCTCGGTCCACCCGAAGCGGTCCTCCTTACCCAGCTTCAGGTAGTAGGACTCTCCCAAGACCTGCTGGAACTCTTTGTCCGAGAAGATCACCGGCATCGCAAACAGCCCCACCGTCATCGCCCAGGCCAGCGAATTCGACTTGTTGAAGTGCTCCAGTTGCAGCAGCGCCGCTTTGTTCATGAGCCAGAGCCCTTCGCTCACTCGCAGTTCGAACAGCGGCACCCGCTTGAGCGCCGCCAGCCCGTGCCGCCCCTCGTCGGTCTGCTCGATCGCCTTGCCGTCCGACGTTCTCCTGTAGATCCGGTAGTTCTCGCGGTCGTAGTACAGCCACCGCGTCTCCCGCTCCGTCCTGGTGTCCGTCACCTTCCCGGGCCGCAGCCACGAGGTCCGCAGCACCACCCACTCCAGCCCGCCCTCTTCCGGGTCGTAGCTCCAGTTGATCAACTCCTGCGGCGAGTACTCCACCAGAAACGCCCGCGACCGCCCCGTGGCATCTTCTTCCGCGCGGTTGGCCGCCGGCAGCGCTCTCCGCGGAAAGTCCACCACCATGTAGCTCCGCCCGTACACCATCGCTTCTACGAAGCGCTGCCGTACAAACTCCGTGAAGTTGGTCCCCTTCCGGTCGCAGTCCTCGGCGAACTCGTTGAAGAACTCCCGCCCCCGCTCGTCGTTCCCCTCGAACAGCATCATCGGCTCGCGCCGCATCAGCGTAGCCGCGTACCAGTCGATAATCGAGCCTACGTAGTTTTCGTAGAACACGTGCTCCATGCGCTCGGCATAGATCTCCTGCGGCTCCTTGTTCCGGCGCCTCAGGTACCCTCCCGCGTTCTGCCGGAACTGTTCGCCGCCGGCGTACAAGTCCCGGTACCGCCCCCACATCGCCGCCTTGCGGATGTACTCCGGATGCTCTCGGTTGATCGTCTCCATGGCCTTCCTCGCCTACCAAATCGGCAGCCGCGTCGTCCGCTCCCCCACCGTGGGTTCCGGACGGCACACCTGCCACACCAGGTACCCAAGCGCATCGCTTAAGTGCGTGCGCCTGCGGTCCCGGTCCTTGTCAATCGCACCGCTGTCGGGCCTGTAGCACACCTGCTCGAAGTCCTTCACCAGTTCCTTGCACTTCTGGTCCACCAGCAACTGCACCTGCCCCGCCGCGTTGCGCAGCTTCGAGTTCACCAACGCCACCCGCTCCCGTACCGGCGGATTGCTGTTGGGCACCTTGTACTCCACCGGCGCCCACCAGTGCGCCTTGAAGAACCTGTCGATCACCTCGTAATCGGTCGTGCCCGTCGTCTGCCGCTGGTTCCCCGACGCGTCCCCGTACACCACCACCCGCTGCTTCGGATTCGGAAAGCGCCGCTCGAACTCCTCGCAAGCCTCCTCCGTGCTCGCGTGCCGCAAGACAATCTCGTCCAGCACGTAGATCGTCTCGCCCACGGCCTGCGCCACCACCGACGCCATCGGATCCACGTTGAAATCCAGCGCCCACAGCAGCGGCGCTCCCGCTACCGGCGCCAGGTCCGTCACGTGGTCGGTCCGCCGGAACGACGTGTACACCAGCCCGCCCAGCAGCGTCAGGTACTGTCCCAGCACCTCTTGCCGGTACAGGTTCTCGTCGTAGCTCGACTTCAGCCGCTCGTAGAAATCCGGCACCTTGTCCAGTAAGTGCCGGTTCTCAAACGCCTCCGCGACGATCGTTTCATAGCCCGTCACCGGTTCCGCCACGAACTTCTGGTAGACCCAGTCGTACCCCTTCGGCGTCCACACTGCGAAGCCGCACAGCCGGTTCGCCCGCGGATCCCGCAGCCGTCCTTCCAGCCGCAGCCACGCCTCCTGCGGCGTATAGGTCAACTCGTCCACTCCGAACCAGGCCAGGTTGGTTCCGCGCAGCCTCTCGTAGTCGTCCACCGCGCGGAACACCACTCGCGAACGCGTGTCCGTCAGGGTCAGCACGTTCTCCGCCTTGTTGTGCTCGTAGGGAATCTTGTCGCGCTCCAGAATTTCGAACAGCGTGGCCTGCGTCGAGTCCCGCAGCATCGGATACGTCGGCGCTCCCACCAGTCCCATCCGCCCCGGGTTCATATACGCCAGCCGGATGGCCTCATGGCACAGCGCCTGGCTCTTCCCGCTCCCGATCGGTCCCGAGAAGCCTTTGAACCGCGCTGTACTCTCGTGGAACCGCTTCTGCGACGGCAGCGGCTCGTACTGGATCACTCGCTCGATTTTTCTTCGACCCATTTCACCTGGATTTCCCGCGGTGTTTCCGCCTGTAATTCCTTCTTGAGCTGCAGCAGCCGGATCAGGTCGCCATAGCTCCCCTTGACTTCGTCGGTCTCCAGCTTGCTCCCGATGTTCTGAATGGCCTTGTCCACCAGCCTGCGCGGGCTTACCGTCCGTCGCGTCTTCGTACCCATCGCCGGCTTGGTCTTGGTCTCCTTCACTTTCTTCGCCGCCCCCCGGGTCGTCCTCCTCGGCGCCCGCTTGGTCGCCGTCGCCGCCGTTCGCTTGGTCACCGTCTTCGCCGCCCGCCGGGCCGTCTCCTGAGCCGCCTCCTGGGTCGTCTCCTTCGCTGCCTCTTGAGTCGTCTCCAGCGCCGCCCCCTGGGTCGTCTCCTGCGCCGCCCGCTTGGTGCCTGCCTTCCGAACGCCTTTCCGTACCGCTCTTGTTTTTTTCTTCGTGGTTGTCATCTGGCTCTCCGGTCCAGCGTTTCTGCCCGACTCAAACCTAGCACCCGCACTCCCGCGCGCCGCCCGCCGAATCCGGCCAACTCAAACAAAACAAAAAGAAAATTCTTTGATTTTTGCGCGTGAACCGCCTTTCGGCGAAGATAGAAGCATGATGCCGTCGCTCCTCGTGGCCACCGCCCTGATGGCGCAGCCCGGCCTTGCCGATACGCTCCCCAAGTTGGAAACGGAACTGGTAACCCGCCACAGCGAAAGCCAGCGCCAGCGCATCCAGCGCGGGTTGCGTCAGGTGGCCGCCTTCTGGCGAGCCGATGACGGCGACCCCGCCGCATTCGAAGCCTTCGTCCGCCGCCAGTTCGTCCCTGCCGGGCCGGCTCTGGATACGTTATTCGGGCGCTTTGAACAGTTGCTCGAACAGTACGACGGCCACATGCTCGAGATCCTCGTCGACTTCCGCCGCCAGGTCGATCTCGACCGCGGCCCCATCGCCCCCTACGACGAAATCTTCGCCGCCTACGACCCCGCCGCTCACGGCACCGAGGACTTCTTCCGCAACAAGCTGGCCTTCGTCGTCCTGCTCAACTTCCCCCTCACCACGCTCGACGAGCGCCTCGCCGAAGGTCCCCGCTGGTCCCGCCGCCAGTGGGCCGAAGTGCGTCTCGCCCAGCGCTTCTCGCGCCGCGTCCCCGCCGAAGTCAACCTGGCCATCTCCGAAGCCGGTTCCCGGGCCGAGCAGTACATCGCCGAGTACAACATCTGGATGCACCACGTCCTTGACCCGCAAAACCGCCGCCTCTTTCCCGCCGGCATGCGCCTGCTCTCCCACTGGAACCTGCGCGACCAGATCCGCGCCGACTACGCCGAGAAGGACGGCCTCGCCCGCCAGCGCCTCATCGCCCAGGTTATGGACCACATCGTCCGCCAGACCATCCCGCAAGCCGTAATCAACAACCCCATCGTCGATTGGAACCCCGCCGCCAACCAGGTCCGCCCCTCACCCGTGAAGGACCATGACCGCCCCGCCGTAACCGCCTCCGTCGATGCCAGTCCCGAGCCCGACACTCGTTACGCAATGTTGCTCGGCACCTTCCAGGCGCTGCGCCGCGTGGACCCCTATTCCCCCACCGCCCCCACCCACATCGCCCGCCAGTTCAACGAAAATCGCGAGCTGTCCGAAGACCGCGTCCGCGCTATGTTCGAGCAGGTCCTCACCTCTCCCCTCGTCCCCAAGGTCGCGGCTTTGATCGAACAGCGCCTCGGCCGCCCGCTCGAACCCTTCGACATCTGGTACGCCGGCTTCAAGCCCAGCGGCCAGTACACCGAGCCCCAGTTGGACGAGATCACCCGCAAGCGCTACCCCACCGCCGATGCCTTCCGCGCCGATATGCCCCGCATCCTCCAGGGCATGGGCTTCACTCCCGCCCGCGCCGCCTACCTCACCGAAAACATCGTGGTCGAACCCGCCCGCGGCTCCGGCCACGCCTGGGGCGCGCAGCTCCGCTCCGCCCCCGCCCGCCTTCGCACCCGCGTCGGCCCCAACGGCATGGACTACAAGGGCTACAACATCGCCGTCCACGAACTCGGCCATAATGTCGAGCAGACCTTCTCGCTCAAAACCATCGATCACTGGCTCCTCAACGGCGTCCCCAACACCGCCTTCACCGAGGCCATCGCCTTCGTCTTCCAGGCCAAGGATATGGAGTTGCTGGGCCTGTCCACTCCCGGCCCGCGCGAGCAGGCCCTCCGCACCCTCAACGATTTCTGGTCGGCTTACGAAATCTCGGGCGTGGCCCTCGTCGATATGGCCGTCTGGCACTGGATGTACGACCATCCCAACGCCACCCCGGCGCAGCTTAAGCAGGCCGTCATCGGCATCGCCACCGACATCTGGAACAAGTACTACGCCCCGGTTTTCCGCACCCGCGACGTCACGCTCCTGGGCATCTACTCCCACATGATCGAGCGCTATCTCTACCTGCCCGACTACCCCATCGGCTTCCTGATCGCCGCGCAGCTCGAAGAGCACTTCCGTAAAGCCGGCGCCATCGGCCCGGAAGTCGAGCGCATCTCCAAAATCGGCCGCCTCTCCCCGGATCTGTGGATGCAAACCGCCACCGGCGCTCCCGTCGGCTCCCAGTCCCTGCTGGCCGCAACCGAGCGCGCCCTGAAGTCCATCCAGTAACGCAGCCCGGCTATAATCTCGGAATGCGCGCTCTCCTGCCGCTTCTCGTCCTGCTCGCGACGCCCGCCGCCGCCCAGCACTACGACCTCCTCATCCGCAACGCCCGCGTCATCGACGGCGCCGGGACCCCCTGGTTCAAGGCCGACCTCGCCGTCCAGGGCGATGCCATCGCCGCCATAGGCAACCTCCGCGCCGCCACCGCCGGAGCCACCATCGATGCCCGCGGTCTTGCCGCCGCCCCCGGCTTCATCGACATCCACACCCACGCGCGCGGCAACATCGCCGCCGTCCCCACCGCCGAAAACTACGTCCGACAGGGCGTCACCACCCTCATGGAAGGCAACGACGGCGGCTCGCCTCTCCCCCTCGGCCCGTATCTGGAAAAAGTCGCCGCCCTCCGCCCCGCCGTTAACTTCGGCATGTTCGTGGGGCAGGGAAGCATCCGCTCCAAAGTCATGGACAGCGCCAACCGTCCCGCAGCCCGCGCCGAAATCGTCCGCATGCGCGAACTCGCCCGCGAGGCCATGCTCCAGGGCGCCTTCGGTCTCTCCACCGGCCTCTACTACGTTCCCGGCAACTACACCCCCACTGAAGAAGTCATCGAAATCGCCCGCGCCGTCGCGCCCCTCGGCGGCATCCACATCTCCCATATGCGCGATGAAGCCGCCGGCATCCTCGAAAGCGTGAAGGAAACCATCCGCATCGGCGAGGAGGGCGGCCTTCCCACCCAGATCACCCACCACAAAATCATCGGCGCGCCCAACTGGGGCCTCAGTAAAGAAACCCTTCGCCTCGTCGAAGAAGCCCGGGCCCGCGGCGTCGACGTCACCATCGACCAGTACCCCTACACCGCCTCCAGCACCGGCACCCGCGTGCTCTTTCCCCAGTGGGCCCAGGAGGGCGGTCGCAAGCAGTTCCTCGCCCGCCTCCAGGACCCCGCCACCCGCGCCCGCCTCAAGGCCGCGGCCGTCGCCAACATCCTCGAAAACCGCGGCGGCGGCGACCCCAAGAACATCGTCATCGCCTCCTGCTCCTTCGATCCCTCGCTCGCCGGCAAGAGCCTCGCCCGGATCACCCGCGAGCGCGGCGCCGAACCCACCCCCGAAAACGCCGCCGAGACGGCCATGCACCTGGAAGAAAAAGGCGGCTGCTCCGCCATCTACCACGCCATCAGTGAAGACGATCTCGTCCGCATCCTGCGCTACCCCTTCACCATGGTGGCCTCCGATGGCGGCATCCCCATCTTCGGCCAGGCCTCGCCGCACCCGCGCAGCTACGGTACCTTCGCCCGCGTGCTGGGCCGTTATGTTCGGGAGTTGAAAGTGCTCACCCTGGAAGACGCCGTGCGCCGCATGAGCGCCATCCCCGCCGCCCGCCTCGGACTCGCGGACCGCGGCCTCCTGCGTCCCGGCATGCGCGCCGACGTGGTTCTATTCGACCCCGCCATCATCGCCGACAAGGCGACCTTCGAGAATCCGCACCAGTACGCCGTCGGAGTGCGTCACGTTCTGGTAAACGGCAGGCCCGTCCTGCTGGATGGAAACATCACCGACGAGCGCCCCGGCCGCGTGCTCTACGGTCCCGCGCGCTCTACCCGCTGAGGCTCCGGCGCCGTCCCGCCCGCTGCCGGCTCCGGCAGTCGCCCGCGCCAGTTCGCCCAGCCCCAGTACACCGCGGTCAGCGAACTCAGCGCGCCCGCTGCCGCTCCCAGGGTGCGCGGGCTCCAGTACTCCGACGCCACGCCCGCGGCCGCCATCGACAGCATCATGACGCCCCACCGCAGCGTCTCCATCGTGGCGAACACCCGCCCGCGGTATTCGTCGCTGGTGTGCTGCAGCAGTTTCGAGTTGTTCATCACCGAACACACCGCCATCCCCACCCGCGAAAGCATCATGAACAACAGCGCCGCCCAGTAGGCCTGCATCTGGCTGAACAGCACGTACGTGGCTCCGTGGATCACGTACGCCACCGTGATGGTGTGCTTGTAGCCCGTGTAGCTCACCCGCTTGCCGATGGCGTGTCCCATCCAGCCGCCCAGCATCAGCCCCACGCCGGCTACGCCCCAGATCTCCCCGATTCCCGCCGCCCCGCGGTTGAACACCTGCTCGCCGAACAGGGTGAACAGCAACTGCGCCGCGCCGCCGCCCGTCGCCCACCCCACCGTGATCATGGCAATCCCGAAGATCAACGGCACCGAGAGGATGTATCGCACGCCGTCCGCGTAGTCCCGCCACGGCTGCGCCGGCGCGCTCCCCGTGCGCTGCGGCCGAAAGCCCCCCGGCAGCTTCAGCCGCGCAATCGCCAGCGCCGACCACAGAAACGAAGCCGCATTCACCACGAACGCCAGTTCGTACCCCAGCTTCGCTACGCTCCACCCCGCCAGCACCGTCCCGCACGTCAGCGTCGTCCACTGCGTTGTCTGGGTCAGGGAGTTGGCCGTGTGCAGCTCCGCCGGGCTGGTGATGGAGGGAAGAATGGAAGCCCGCCCCGCGTTGAAAAACGGCGACGCCCCCATCAGCAGCGCGCTCAACACGTACAGCAGCCACGGCTGGGGATTGTTCACCGTCAGGATGAACCCCAGCGCCACGACCGTACGCACGAGGTCCGTCGCCACCATGATCCGTTTCCGGTCGAAGCGGTCGAGCGCCACCCCCGCCACCGGCCCCATCAGCATCGCCGGAATCGCCCGCGACAGCATCACGCCGCTCGCCAGCAGCCCCGAACCGCTGGTCTGCATGATCAGCGCCAGCACCGCAATCGTGTTGAAGTGGTAGCCCGTCTCGCTCACCACCTGCCCGATCCAGGTGCGGCGATAATTGGCGTTATAGCGTAGCAGCTCGGTGAAATCGGCCAAAGCGTGTCCCAGCCCTCATCATAGCTTGCTGCAGCTTGCTGCCGGACCGAGACGCCGCGCCTCTAAGCCTCTTATAATGGAATAGCAGCCTGTCTTCATATCCGATGCAGCTTGAGAACCCAACTACGTCGGCGCAGGTCACTTCGCCGATTGATACCCCTTTGATCGCCGTCAGCGCGACTTTCACGGCCGAGGCCCTCGAGCCGGCGCTGGCCTTCTGGATGCGGGAGTTAGGCTGGGAACTCGGCATCCGTTTCGCGCCCTATAACCAGGTTTTCCAGCAATTGCTGGATCCCGCGGGCCTGCTGATGCGCAACCGCGGCGGCGTGAACGTCATTCTCCTGCGCTTCGAGGACTGGGCGCGCTTCGGCGCCGGCCCTTCGCTCACCGCCCTGGAAGAGAACGTCCGCCAGTTCACCGAGGCCCTCGGCAACGCTGCGCCGGCCTTCCATTCACCGGTCCTGGTGGCCGTCTGTCCCGCCTCGCCCGCGTTTCTCGCCGGCTCCGGCCATTCCGATTTCCTCGCCCGCATGGAAGAACTGCTCCGCACGGGCATGCGCGACCTCTCCGCGGTCCACCTCGTCACCCCCGCCGATATCCAGGCCCTCTACCCGGTCTCCGACCCCCACGACCCTCACGGCGACAAGCTCGGGCGCATCCCCTACACCCCTGCCTACTTCGCTGCCCTCGCCACCATGCTCGCCCGCCGCATCCACGCCCTCCGCACCCCGCCGTTCAAAGTCGTGGCTCTCGACTGCGACGAAACGCTCTGGGCGGGCATCTGCGGCGAGGACGGCCCGCAGGGCGTCAGCATGGATCCGCCCCGCCGCTCCCTGCAGGAGTTCATGCTGGCCCGCCAGCGCGAGGGCATGCTGCTCTGCCTGGCCAGCAAGAACAACGAGGAGGACGTCTTCGAGACCTTCCGCGTCCACCCCGAAATGCCCCTCCGCCCCGAGCACTTCGTAGCTCACCGCATCAACTGGGATTCCAAGGCCATCAACCTCGCCGCCCTCGCCGACGACCTCGACCTCGGCCTCGACAGCTTCATCCTGGTCGACGATAACCCCAAGGAATGCACCGAAGTGCAGGCCGCCGCTCCGGAAGTGCTGGCGCTGCCCTTGCCCTCCGATGCCACCGAGATTCCCGATTTCCTCAACCACGTGTGGGCCTTCGACCGCCTCCGCGTCACCGCCGAGGACCGCGACCGCACCGCCCTCTATGCCGCCCAGGCCGAGCGCAGCCGCCTGCAGCGAAAGGCCTCCAGCCTCGAGGAGTTCCTGGCTACCCTGAAACTCGAAGTCCGCATCGTCCTCGCCGCGCCGGCCGACCTGCCCCGCGTCTCGCAGCTCACCCATCGCACCAACCAGATGAACGCCACCACGGTGCGCCGCAGCGAGGCCGAAATCGAAGCCCTGCTCCGCAGTGGCTACGAATGCCTCGTCACCCACGTCTCCGACCGCTTCGGCAGTTACGGCCTCACCGGCGTCGCCATCATCGAGACCACCTCCGAAGCACTCGTGGTCGATACCTTCCTGTTGAGCTGCCGGGCCCTCGGCCGCGGTGTCGAGCACCGCATGCTGGCCGCTATCGGGGAACGCGCGCTGGAGCGCGGCATCGCGCGGGTCGACGTGCCCTTCACCCCCTCCCAGCGCAACCGCCCCGCGCTCCTGTTCCTGGAGAGCATCGGCGCCGCCTACAAGGAAACCCGCGACGGCGGCCTGGTTTTCCGCTTCCCCGCCGAGTGCGCCGCGCGCCTGGTCTACAAGCCCGCTCCCGGCCCGCCGCGCCCCGCCGCGGAACGGCGCGCCGCCCCCAGCCCCAACGGCCGCAGCCGCGTCGACCACGTCCGCATCGCCACCGAACTCCGGGACCCCAACCGGGTGCTCGAGCACATTCGCGCCGGCGCCCCCGCGCGCGCAAACGCCAATCACACCACCGCCCCGCGCAATGAAACCGAGCGCCGGCTCGCCGCCATCTGGAAGGACCTGCTGAACGTCGAAACCATCGGCATCCACGACAACTTCTTCGATCTCGGCGGCCATTCGCTGCTGGCCGTGCAACTGCTCTCCCGCGTGCGCCAGGCCTTCGGTATCGAACTCTCGCTCGAAGTCGTCTACGGCGGTGAATTCACCATCGCGGAACTCGCCAAAACCATGGAGCTGAAGGAAATCGAGCGGGCCGGTGAGGACCGCTACGCCGCCCTGCTCCAGGAGATCGAGGGCCTCTCCGACGAAGAGGTCCGCGCCTTGCTTTCTGAAGCGGAGGGCCAGTCCTGACATGCGCATCCTGCTTGCCGCCAACGCCTCCTATGTCCCCCCACGCGGCGGAGCCACGCGCAGCAACCTGGTCTGGCTCGACCACCTGGCTGCCGCCGGCCACGACTGCGTCATCGTCTGCACCGCGCTGCCCGACGCCGTTCGCGGTGCCCAGATGCGCGAGGAAGGGATCCGCGTCTCCACCCGCGTCGAGGACGGCCTCGAAATCTCCAACCGCGGCCCCATTCGAATCTACGCCACAGCCGACCCCGCCCGCCGCGTCGCCGTTCTTCGCCGCCAGATCCGCGAATTCTCGCCCGACTGGGTCCTGGTCTCCTCCGAGGATCTCGATCACATGCTGCTGCGGGAAGCCGCGCACTCCGCGCCCGGCCGCCTGGTCTACGTGGCGCACACCCCGCAGTTCTACCCCTTCGGCCCGGCCAGTTGGCATCCTGACGCCGAAGCCACGGAACTGGTCTCCCGTGCCGCTGCGGTCGTGGTCATCGGGCGCAGCACCGCCGCCTACGTCGAGCGCTACACCGGCCGCTCCGCCGCCATCGTCCATCCCCCCATCTACGGCCAGGGCCCCTACCCCAACCTGGCCTGCTTCGATCGCGGCCTCCTCACCATGATCAATCCCTGCGCGGTGAAGGGCATCAATATCTTCCTCGCGCTCGCCGAGCGTCTCCCGGACTTCGCCTTCGGTGCGCTGCCCGGCTGGGGCACCACCTCCCAGGATCGTGCCGCCCTTGCCGCTCTCCCCAATGTCACGCTGCTGCCCAACTGCCCCGATATCGAGCAGATGCTCGCGCGCACCCGCGTGCTGCTGATGCCGTCTCTCTGGATGGAAGGCTTCGGCCTCATCGTTATGGAAGCCATGCTGCGCGGCATCCCCGTCATTTCGAGTGATGCCGGCGGCCTGGTAGAGGCCAAGTCCGGTACCGGCTACGTCATCCCGGTGCGCGCAATTGAGCGCTACGAGCCGGTCTTCGACGAGCACGGCATGCCCAAACCCGTCACCGCTCGCCAGGAGATCGATCCCTGGGTCCAAGCCGTCCGCAAACTGCTCGGCGATCGCGCCGAATACGAGCGCGAGTCGGCCGCTTCCCGCCGCGCCGCGCTCGAATTCGTCGGCAGCCTGCGCGCGGCCGCCATGGAAGAACTGCTGGCCTCGCTCAAGCCCGCGCCCGCTGCGGCGCCGCCCGCGCCGCGCACCGCCGTCGAAGGCCTTTCGCCGGAAAAGCGCGCCCTGCTCCTCAAGCGACTGCGCGGGAACTAGCGCCATGCGCATCCTCCTGGCCCAGAACGCTCTCTACTACCCTGCCCACGGCGGCGGCGACAAGTCGAACCGCCTGCTCGTCGAAGCCCTCGCCGCGCGCGGCCACGCCTGCCGCGTGATCGCCCGCATTCCGGCCTTCGGCGAGGCCGAACACCAGCGCTATCTCTCCGAACTCGCCGCCCGCGGAGTCGCCCCCGAGTCCACCGGGAACGGCATCGTCGTCTTTCATCTCAACGGCGTCGAAGTGCACGTCGCCACCCACCATCCGCACCTGCGCTCCTATCTTGCCGGCCAGATCGCCGCCTTCGATCCCGACGCCATCCTGGCCTCCACCGACGACCCCGCGCAACTGCTGCTCGAAGCCGCGCTGCGCGCCGAACGTGCCCGCGTCATCTACCTCGTGCGCGCCACTCTGGCGGTCCCCTTCGGACCCGATTGCGCCTTCCCCAGCGAATCGAAAACCAACATGCTGCGCCGCGCCGACGCCGTCGTCGGGGTCAGCCAGTACGTCGCCGACTACGTGCGCACCCACAGCGGCATTCCCGCCGTGCACGTTCCCATCTCCCTGCTCGAGCCGGGAGAATTTCCCGATCTCGGCCGTTTCGATAACCCCTTCGTTACCCTGGTCAACCCCTGCGCGGTGAAGGGCATCGATATCTTCCTCGCGCTGGCGGACGCCATGCCGGAGATCGCCTTCGCCGCGGTCCCCACCTGGGGCACCAACCAGCAGGACCGCGCCGCGCTGGCCGCCCGCCCCAACATCACCATCCTCGATCCCGTCGACGACATCGACATCCTGCTCGCCCGCACGCGCGTGCTGCTGGTCCCTTCGCTCTGGGCCGAGGCCCGCTCCCGCATCGTGCTGGAGGCCATGGCTCGCGGCGTCCCCGTCATTGCCAGCCGCGTGGGCGGCATCCCCGAAGCCAAGATGGGGGTGGACTATCTCATCCCCGTGCGCCCCATCGAGCGCTATCAACCGCGAGTCGATGAACAGATGGTGCCGGTGGCGGAAGTGCCCCCGCAGGACATCACCCCGTGGATTGAGGCGCTTCGCCGCCTCACCACCAGCCGCGAGCACTACGCCGAGATCTCCCGCCAGTCCCGCGCCGCGGCGCTGGACTACGCCCGCAACCTCACCGCCGAACCGCTGGAGCGCGTTATCGAAGAAACCCTGCGCAAGCCGCGCCGCGCCGTCTCGCAGGAGCAACCCCAAGAAGCCCGCCGGCCTTTCGACACCTTAACTCCCGAGAAACGCCGCCTGGTGGCCCTGCTGCTGCGCAAGCGCGCGGGCGCCGCCGCATGGTTCCCCGGCATCGACGCGCAGCCGGCCGCCTCTTTCCGGCTCTTCTGCCTGCCGCACGCCGGCGCCGGAGCCGCGGCTTTCCGCCGCTGGCAGGAACGCCTCCCTGAAATCGCGGTCTGTCCCGTGCGCCTGCCCGGCCGCGAGACCCGCGCCGCCGAGCAGCCTTTCACCCGCATGGCTCCGCTGGTCGAGGCCCTGGGCAACGCCATCCTCCCCTGGACCGCTACGCCCTTCGCATTCTTCGGGCACAGCATGGGCGCCGGCGTGGCCTTCGAACTCGCGCGCTGGCTGCGCCGCCGCGGTGCGCCGCTGCCCGCAGGTCTGCTCGTCTCCGGCGCCCGTGCCCCGCAGTCCCGTCTCAACTGGACCCCTCCGCCCGAACCCACCGAGGCCGAACTCCTCGCCCAGGTGCGCCGTCTCGAAGGCCTCCCAGAAGAGGCTCTGGAAGACGCCGAACTCATCCGCCTGGTGCTTCCCGCCCTGCGCGCCGACACCACGCTCTACCGCACCTACACCTACACGGAAGAGGAACCGCTCGACTGCCCCATCCGCGCTTTCGGCGGCGAAGCCGACCCCAACATCGGCCGCGAGGATCTCGATGCCTGGGCGCGCCAGACCACCGCCGGTTTCGCGCTCCGCACCTTCCCCGGCGGCCACTTCTACCTCCACACCGAACCGCGGTTCCTCCCCGCGCTGGCAGGTGAGCTGGCGTACATGCGCTCCCTCGCCGCCGGTGACCCGCACGGCGACTCTCCGGTATCCTTGAAGTAATCGCCGAACCTATGTCATCGCTGTCTCTCTCTCGCAGGACATTTCTGGCTGCGCTGGGTCTTGGCGCCGCGCGTTCTTTCTCCCAGACCCCCGCTGAAATCGTGCGGCGCTACGATTTCAACGACGGCAGCCACGGCTGGCTCCCCGGCTTTACCGACTACGGTCTCGACACCGGCGGTCTCGAACGCCTGGCCGAAATCCGCCCGCTGCCGCCCGAAATCAACAGCGACCTGCGCGGTTACTACCTCCAGTCCATGAATCGTTCCGATGACATGTTCATGTTCCTCAAAAAGGAACTGGACCATCGCGACGGTGTGGAGCCCGACCGCCCCTACAGTGTCTCGGTCGATATCGAGCTGCTGTCGAATGCGCCCAGCGGATGCGCCGGCGCAGGCGGAGCGCCCGGCGAGGCCGTATGGTTGAAGGCGGGCGTCAGTCCCATCGAACCGGTAGCGGTCGTTCGCGATCAGCACGTGCGCCTGAACCTGGACAAGGGCGACCAGGCCAACGGAGGCTTCGACGCCGGCATCGTCAGCAATATCGCCAACGGCATGCCTTGCCAGGACGCCCCACAGCCGCCCGCCGTCCCGCCGTATATCTATCTACACCGCGTCTATCATCATCCGCGGCTGGTGGCCGCCGATCCAAACGGGCGCCTGTGGGTCTTCGTCGGCACCGATTCCGGCTACGAAGGCCTCACCGGGCTTTACTACTATTCGATCTTGATTACGTTGCGCCCCATGCCGGCTTGATCAGCCGAGCGCGGGCTTTACAGGGCGGGGAATCGCCCGCACCGGGACCGCCACGGGCGCGGAGTCCCGCTGCTGGCGCAGCAGGCGCAGTTCCCGCAGCGTCCGGGTGGTTTCCACGTTGGCGTGCTGCACAATCAGCCGTTCGCCGATAATGCAGCCCCACAGAAGGCCTACCGAAAGAGCGATTGCGGTGAGTCCTTGTCCGGTCAGCTTTGCGATCGCCATGTATGGGCCTCCTTTCTCGGGCGTTGCACGACGTAGGCCACTGCAATCCGGTTTCCAATTCTGAGTGCTGCATTATCAGCCCTCTTCGCGCCGCCGGGGTGTGACCCATCCTCACACAAGGGGTAGAAGTTGCACGCGCCCTCAATGGCAGCCCAGGCAGGTAAACTCCCGACCGTGGCAGACGGCGCATCCGGTCTTCTCCACCGCCGGGACGGTGTGGCTATCCAGGAAACCCTCTACATGGCTGGCCGGTTTCAGCTTGCGGTCGTCGCCATGGCAGGTGACGCAACTGTCCGGCGGCTCGATTCGGTCGTGGCATACCAGGCAATCGGCCATCTGCGGCAGCGCGGCGCGCGTAACCCGGTCCGACTGCTCCATCCCGCGATGGCATGCGCCGCACGCGCCTTTGGTGGCGTGCTCGGTATCAAGCGATTTACGCAGGCCCTCCGTAACGGTCACCAGGTACTTGCCCGAATCGATCGCCTGCGCAATCGCTGCCGCCGCATTCTCCATCCCGGCATGAGCGGCATGGCTGAAATGCACCACCCGCACCACCACAGGCGCGGAAACCACCGCCTCCTTGTGGCACTTCAGACACGTTTCCTGCCCAGGCAGCAGGTTATCGCCGGGTTTTGTGCTGGTCCAGGCGGCCGGGTGGCACTGCTTGCAGTCGGGCAGAAACTGCAAGTGCAGCCGGTGCGAAAACGGCTGCGGCGCCGCCACCAGCAGCAGCGCCAGCGCGTATGCCGGGTTTATTGGTAGCTGATCCGCCACACCGTGTTGTTGCCGTCCTCGGACACCAGCAGGCTGCCGTCGGGCAACACCAGCAACCCTACCGGCCTGCCCCATACCTCGCGCTGGTCGGGATCCAGCATCCAGCCGCTCAGAAACTCCCGCACCGGTCCCGAGGGCTTGCCGTCCCGGAAGGGCACGAACGCAACCGACTGCCCCACCCGCCTGGAGCGGTTCCACGATCCATGCAGCGCCAGAAACGCGCCGCCGCGGTACTCCTCCGGGAACTGTTTGCCGGTGTAGAAGACGAAATCCAGCACCGCCACGTGCGCGCCCAGCAGCACGTCCGGCACCAGCGTTTTCTTCACCAGGTCGGGCCGCTTCCCCTGGTTGCGCGGATCTTCATGGGGCCCGATGTAGGCGTACGGCCAGCCGTAGAATCCGCCCTGCCGCACCCGGATGAAATAGTCCGGCACTAAGTCGTCGCCCAGCGCGTCGCGTTCCTGCACCGCCGCCCACAGCACATCCGTTCCGGGATAGAAACGCAGCCCGATGGGGTTGCGCGTCCCGGAAGCCACAATCTCGTGCCCGCTGCCGTCCGGGTTGTAACGATTAATCGCCGCGCGCCGCGGGTCCTCGCCCGTCGATACGTTCGATGCCGACCCGATCCCCACGTAGAGTTTCTTCCCCGCCGGATCGAACAGCAGGCTGCGCGTCCAGTGGCCGCGTTCGAATCCCGCGAGCGAAATCACCTCCTCGCCCTCGCCCGCCGTCATCGTCTTCGAGTCGTAGCGGTAGCGCTTCACCGACCCCGGCTCCCCCACGTACAGGTAACCATTCCACAGGGCCAGGCCGTAGGGCCGGTCGAGCCCCGTGATCACCTGCTTCCGCCCCGCATCGGCCTTGTGGTCTCCGTCGCGATCCGTGAGCGCCCACACCACGCCCCTGCCGCGCGGCGCGCTGTCGGCCAGAAGGATTTCGCCCGAAGGGCCTTGGAGCATAAAGCGCGCCCGGGAGAACCCCTCCGCCCACAACTCCGCGCGGAAGCCCGCGGGCAGTTCGAGACGCCCCTCCGCCGGCTTGGGAATCACGCGCGGCGCATTATTCACCGAGGGCGAATGAAACGGCGGGGGCAATTGAACCTCGGCGGCGTAGAGTCCCGCCGCCCCCGCGGCAACCAGGACCAGCCCTGTCAGCATTCCTCTGTTGTGCATCCTGAAATCTTGGATGTTCGCAAAGGCCCGGCGGATCTATCGTTCAGCCGCTGCATCCAATGGCAATGCCCCCAGAGATCGCCGGCATCCACCACGTCACCGCCATCGCCGGAGACCCCCGGCAGAATCTGCACTTCTACACCGCCGTGCTGGGCCTCCGTCTGGTCAAACTCACGGTGAACTACGACGATCCCCAGAGCTACCACCTCTACTACGGCGATGCGCTGGGCCGCCCCGGCACCTTAATGACCTTCTTCGCCTGGCCCGGAACTGCGCGAGGCCGCCAGGGCAACGGCCAGGTGGTGGCCACGGCCTTCGCCGTCCCCGAGGGGTCGCTTCCCTACTGGGCCGCGCGCCTGGCCGAGCACGGCGTAAGCGCCGGCGAACCGCTCGTCCGTTTCGACGGCCGGGTGCTCATCTTCCGCGACCCCGACGGGCTGCCGCTCGAACTCGTAGCCGCCTCTCCGCTCGATTCCGAAAGGGCCTGGCGGGCGGGACCCGTGGCGCCCGAACACGCCATCCACGGCCTCCACCACGTCACCCTCTCCGAAGAAGGCTACCAGCGCACCGCGGCGCTGCTTTCTGAGACCCTGGGCTTCCGCCTTGCGGGCGAGCAGGACAACCGCTTCCGCTATGCCGCGGGCGCCGGCGGTCCCGGGGCGCTGGTGGACATCGTCTGCGCGCCCGACAGCCGCCCCGGACGTGTCTCCCTCGGCACCGTTCACCACGTGGCCTGGCGCACGCCCGACGATGCCTCCCAGGCCGCCTGGCGCCGGGAGATCGCCGCCCAGGGCTACAACGTCACCCCCGTGATGGACCGCACCTACTTCCGTTCCATCTATTTCCGCGAGCCCGGCGGCGTGCTCTTCGAGATCGCCACCGACACCCCCGGCATGACCGTCAACGAACCCGCCGAACGCCTGGGCTCGCGCCTGGTGCTGCCCGCATGGCTCGAACCCCGCCGCTCCCAAATCGAAGCCGTCCTGCCGCCGCTCGACCTGCCTGCGGGAGCTCCTTTCTGATTGCAAAGTATTCCGCGCCCCGCCGGGCTACAATTGCATGCTGTGCGAAAGGAGGGCAAGTGAACTACGCAATCACGCGGCGCACCGCCATCGCCGCTTCTCTCGGGGCTCCCCTGGCAGCACCCGCGCAGCAGCAAGGCTGGCAGGCCGGGGCAGCCAAGACCGTCATCACCCCAACCGAACCCATCTGGATGTCGGGCTACGCCTCGCGCAACAAGCCGTCGGAGGGCATCCTCAAGGACCTCTACGCCAAGGCACTGGCCCTGCGCGATCCCGCCGGCGCAACCGCTGTCTTTCTGACTACGGACCTCATCGGCCTCCGGCGCGAGCTGGCCGACACCATCGCGGAGCGTTGCGCTAAAGCCTACAGCCTCCGGCGCGAGTGCCTGCTGCTCAACTCCTCCCACACCCACACCGGCCCGGCCGTGGGGCGCATCCGCCCGCCCAAAGGCTTCGAAGCGCAGGCCGAAACCGTGGGCCGCTACACCGATGGCATGCTCGATAGGGCCGTCGAAGTCATCGGCGCCGCGCTCAAGAACCTCCAGCCCGCTACTCTCCACTTCGGCCAGGGCCTCGCAGGCTTTGCCGTGAACCGCCGCCGCGACCGCCCCGGCATGCGCCACCTCCCCGGTCCCGTAGACCACGATGTCCCCGTGCTGGGGGTGCGGCGCCCCAACGGCGAACTCGCCGCCGTCATGTTCGGCTATGCCTGCCACAACACGACCCTGGGGCAGTATCGCATCAGCGGCGACTACGCCGGCTACGCGCAGGAAGCGCTCGAAGGGGCGCATCCCGGAGCCGTCGCGCTCTTCGTCGAAGGTTGCGGCGCGGATTCCAACCCCCTGCCGCGCTACCAGGGCACCGATCCCACCCTGGTGCACTACTCCGTCGAGCTGGTCTCCATGTACGGCCGCATTCTGGCCACCGCCGTGGACCTCGTGCTCCACGGGAAGATGGCCGCCGTAGAGGGCCCCTTGCGCACCGCCTTCGAGCGAGTGGACGTCCCCTTCCAGAAGACCGATGCCAAGTATCCCTACCCGGTCCAGATCCTGCGCTTCGGCTCCGGACTGAAGATCGTCGCGCTGGGCGGCGAAGTGGTGGTGGACTACTCGCTCCGCATCAAGGGACGCCTCGGCTGGGAAGACACCTGGGTGGCGGCTTACTCGAACGACATGCCCGGTTATATCCCCTCGGTCCGGGTGCTGGAGGAAGGCGACTACGAGGCGCGCGGCGGCCCGCACGGCATCTACGCCCCGGCCGTCGAGGAGACGATCGTCGCCAAGGTGAACGAGTTGGCGGCACGCACAGCCGGGTAGCGTGATACGGTTGACTCATGGAGATCAGCCGGAGAACCTTCCTCGGGTCCGCTGTCGCCGGCGCCGCCGCACCGGCCCTGCGCGCGCGGGCCCGCCGCCCCAACATCCTCTTCCTCATGGCCGATCAGATGCGCGGCGACTGCCTCGGCTGCGACGGCAACCGCGCCATCTCCACCCCAACCTCGACCGCATCGCGCGTGAAGGCGCCCGCTTCCGCAACGCCTTCTCCTCCACCCCCACTTGCACGCCGGCGCGTGCGGGTCTGCTCACGGGTATGGCTCCCTGGAACCACGGCATGCTCCTCTACTCCAGGGTGGCGGAACGCTATTCACTCGAAAAACCCCGCCTGCTGCGCGAGGCCGGCTACTACACCATGGGCATCGGCAAGATGCACTTCCATCCGCAGCGCAACCTCCACGGCTACCACCACGTTCTGCTCGATGAATCCGGCCGTACCGAAGACCCCGCGTTCCGCAGCGACTTCCGCGCCTGGTTCTGGTCCCAGGCGCCGCACCTCGACCCCGATGCCACCGGCATCGGCTGGAACGACTATCCGGCCAAGCCCTACGCCCTTCCGGAACGCCTGCACCCCACCGTCTGGACCGCTCAGAGCGCCATCAACTTCATCGACGGCTATAGCGGCGCCGACCCGTTCTTCCTGAAGGTCTCCTTCGCGCGCCCCCACAGCCCCTACGATCCGCCGGAACGCTTCTTCCGGCAATACGCCGATGCGCCGCTGCCGCCCGCTCGCGTGGGACGCTGGGCCGCCAAATACGCGCCCCGCAGCGGCGCCGATAACGCCATCTGGCACGGCGATCTCGGCCCCGAACAGGTGCGCAGCTCGCGCCAGGGCTACTACGGCTCCATCAGCTTCATCGACGAGCAAATCGGACGGATTCTCGAAGCCCTGGAGAAGCGCCGCATGCTCGACGATACCCTCATCGTCTTCACCTCCGACCACGGCGACATGACCGGCGACCACCACCTGTGGCGCAAGTCCTACGCCTACCAGGCTTCGGCGCGCATCCCCATGCTCCTGCGCTGGCCCACGGGGCTGGTAGCGGGAGAGCGCGGCCGCGTGGTCGAACAGACCGTCGAGCTGCGCGACATCCTGCCCACGTTTCTGGAAGCTGCCGGCGTGGGGGCGCGGGAGGAACTCGACGGCCGCAGCATGCTGCCGCTGGCCGGCGGGAAGACCGGCGGCTGGCGCTCCTGGCTCGACCTCGAGCACGGCGTCTGCTACAGCCGCGAGAACCAGTGGACCGCCCTCACCGACGGGCGCGAGAAGTACATCTTCCACGCCTTCGACGGCGCCGAGCAGTTGTTCAACCTCGAGCGCGATCCACACGAGCTGAACGATCTGGCCTCCGAGCCGGCCGGCGAAGCCCGCCTGCGGCTGTGGCGCGGGCGCATGGTGGAGCACCTGGCCCCGCGCGGCGAAGCGTGGGTGCGCGCCGGCCGCCTGGTCACCTCGTCCGAGCCCAGGCGCTTCTCCCCCCACTATCCCGGCTGCTCCTGCCACCCGCACCTCAAGGCCTGAACCGGTGCGCGGTTCTGTGAAGCGGCGGACAGAACCGCGCCCGGCGCCTCTCGCGCGCGGGCCCGGCCCCCTCCTATCATGAAGGCTCCGGAGGAGCTTACATGGTCACGTTGCAGGACGCGCGGCGCGTCATCGACGCCGCTGAAAAGAAGGCTCGTGAGATCGGCCAGCCCATGAACATCGCGGTAGTGGACGCCGGAGGAAACCTGGTGGCGCACGTGCGCATGGATAACGCCTGGATCGGCAGCGTCGATATCTCCATCAACAAGGCGTTTACCGCGCGCGCTTTCGATATCCCGACGAAGAAGCTGGCGGAGTTCGCCAAGCCGGGCGGCGAGTTCTTCGGCATTCACGCCTCCAACCGCGGGCGCATCATGATCTTCGCCGGCGGCGTTCCGCTGATGCGGGACGGCAAAGTCGTGGGAGCCGTGGGGGTCAGCGGCGGCAGCGGCGACCAGGACCACGCAGTGGCTGAAGCCGGCGCCGCCGCCTTCTAAAACTACGGGCTACCCGCGCGGCGGCTTGTGGGTCACCTTCATGGCCCGCTGGTCCCAGTAGAGCACGCGCCCCTGCCGGTAGGACTGCACCGCCATCGTGATGGTCACCTGCGCCCGCATCGCCACGTCCACGTTCAGCGTGGGATCCTGGCGCGTGCGCATCGAGGAGAGAAAGTTGTCGATGTGGGTAGTCATGGCGTCCCGCTCCTCCACCGGTATGATCTTCTCCTCGGCGCCGAATTTGGCTTCGTATTCCGGCGTCATCACGCGCTTTTCCGGAATCAGGGTGATGTGCTTCGTGCGGGCCTCGAACATGCCGTGATCCACCATCACGATGGTGCCCTGAGTGCCGCGGATCAGCCCCGGTATGTGCCGCGAATTGGCCATCGAGGAGCTGAGCACCAGGGAGTGCCCCTGCGGGAAATCGGCAATCAGGTTGAACGTGTCCGGAACCTCGCGCTCGTCCTTGAACTGCCAGACGCCGCCCAGCGCCGCCACCCGCAGCGGGAACTGCGGCTCCGGCCAGCAGATGTTCAGAGGCGCTACCACGTGGAAGAAGAGGTCCGTGGCCACGCCCCCCGAGTAGTCCCAGTACTTGCGGAAGCGGAAGAAGCGGTCGGCGGCGAAGGGGCGCTTTGGGGCGGGTCCCAGCCACATCTTCCAGTCGATGTAGTCGGCGCCCTTCTTGTCCGGCCCGGCGTCGGGGTCGATCTTCCAGTTCCACTCGCCTTCGCGGCTGTTGCGGTGGTAGGAACCCTGGCTGCTGATCATGCGGCCGACAGCGCCGTCCTGGATGTACTTCTTGGCCGTGTGCCACTGGGCGCCCGAGGTGGTTTGAGACCCCACCTGGAGAACGCGCTTCGTCTCCCGGACCGTCTTGGCCAGTTGCTTGGCCTCCTCGATGGTGTGGCACATGGGCTTTTCCAGGTACACGTCCTTGCCCTTGTCCATGGCCTCCAGCGCCATCTTGGCATGCCAATGGTCCGGCGTGGCGATGACCACCGCGTCCACATCCTCGCGGTTCAGCACCTCCCGGTAGTCCAGGTAGCCCTCGGCGCCATAGGCCTCCGCCGCCGCCTGCTTGCGCTTTTCATAGACGTCGCAGACCGCCACCACCCGGCAGGCGCCGGTCTTCTCTCCAAACTGGCTGAAGGCGCGCGCCAGGTAGTTTCCACGGCCCCCTACGCCCAGCACCCCGAGGCTGATGCGGTCGTTAGCGCCCATCACCTTACCCGTGGCGGCCTGAGGCGCCTGCCCAAACGCGTTCCTTGCCGCTCCCAAGCCGGCGCCCAATGCCGTCGCACTCCTGATGAAATTTCTACGGTTCACTTTGTCAGACATTGATGTAGGCCTCTCCTGCCGTACCGAAACGCAATGTATTCCCTTCGGCAAACCTCACTATCCCCCACAAGGGAATCCTCATTCTACTCCCTGGAAGAAGTGATGGAAAGTCCACCCGCCGGCCGGTAAAAGATTCATTCCGCGGATCGCCGGCTGCCCCGGCGATTGTAGCTAACTTGTGACAAAACAAGCACATGTGAGAACGGATCGTGAATTGCTGACAAGCTCCCCGAGGGCAACTTATGACACGTTTTCTAGCAGTGACCTGTATCGTGACGGGGGCCATGCTCGCCGGCGGCTGCGCCACCAAGAAATACGTCCGGCAGACCACCGCGCCGATTTCGGCCAAAGTGGACCAGGTAGGCGAACAGACCGCCAAGCACGCCCAGGATATTCAGGAAACCCGGGCGAATGTGAAGGAGGTCGACGAGCGCGCCCAAAGCGGCATCAGCGCCGCCCAGGAACGCGCGGCCGCGGCCGAGCAGCAGGCCTTGACCGCCGACAAGAATGCCGGCGAAGCCAGGGCGCGTGCCGACCAGGCCGCCCAAACCGCGGACCGCAACACCCAGATGCTGGCCAGCGTCCAGCAGGCGATCGGCAACCTGGACGATTACCGGGTGCAGACAGAAGTCACCATTCCGTTCCAGTTCGACCGCCACCAACTCACACCTCAGGCCAAAGAGGAGCTCGACACCCTGGCGAAGAACGTGGGTACGATGAAGCGCTACTTCATCGCCGTCGAGGGCTACACCGACCGCACCGGCTCGCGCGAATACAATGAAGCGCTCAGCCGGCGCCGCGCCGACGCCGTGGTGCGCTACCTGGTGGCCAACCACGACGTGCCGGTTTATCGCATCCACATGATCGGACTGGGTCCGGAACGTCCCGCAGAGGAGGGCACCAATCGCGCGGCCAACGCCAAGAACCGCCGGGTCGAAGTGCGGCTCTACAGTGCCGACCAAGCCGTTGCGCAGGCGAGCACCACGTCGGCCATGCCGCAGCGGTAACGCCGGCCGGGCCCCCGGCGAGGGCGATTACAGGGCGGGTCCCGAGCCCACGGGACCCGCCGGATTGCAATGGCCGGCCCGCTCCACCGTGCGCACCGGAACCGGGCGCCGGAAAGTCCGCCACCAGACGAAAAAGCAGGCCAGGCTGGACAACACCACAATCAGGCTCCCCGCCAGTTCCAGCGCGGTGTTTCGTCCCAGGGCATCCAACGCCAGTTGCCGCACCGATTGACCCGCCGCCGCACCGGCGAACTGAATGCCCAACCCGCCGCTCAGCATCAGCAGTTCCCGGTCTTTCTTCCGTGCGGCCATCAGAGTCGTCCATAGCAGCAGGTCCAGAATCATCGCCACAAAGTTCAGGTCACGGCTGACCAGCGTCATCCACGCGCTCAGGTGCTGCAGGGATCCCGCTCGCAGCGCGAAACAGGCGGCAAAGACCGCCAGGGCCACGGGGATCAGCCAGCGGCGCACGGCGGCGCGCGCCTTGCTCCGCGAAAGGGCGCGATAGATCAGGGAGATGACCACGGCGAAGATCAGGGCCTGCAGGATGGCGTCGTTGATCCAGTAGTAGAGCCTCCAGGAGCGCGCCAGCAGGCGGGCGCCCGATTGCGCCGCCGTGTAGGCCGAGACCTCCACCACCGTGGTGAGGAGCAGGACGAGGGAATAGAAAAAGACTAACGGGTACCGCCTATAATGCCCGCGCAACAGCGCATGAATGAGCGCAATCTGGATGCACAGTCCCGTCCCCCACAACACGTACTGCAACCCTAGCCGCATGGGTCTCCGTGCGGCGCAGCGCCGGTGCTATGCCTGCTCAGGCGCGCCAGGCTGTGAGAAGTTGTGCCAGGGCCGTTAGACCACCGGGTTGAGTTCTTCCTCCCAGGGTGCCGGGGGAAGGGTGGGACCGTGCGCGACCATGACGGGGTCAAGCTCTTCTTCCCAGGGAGCCGGGGGGAGCGTGGGGCCGTGCGCCACCGTGACAGGGTCAAGCTCTTCCTCCCAAGGAGCCGGGGGGAGCGTGGGGCCGTGCGCCACCGTGACAGGATCAAGCTCTTCCTCCCAAGGAGCCGGGGGGAGCGTGGGGCCATGCGCCACCGTGACGGGGTCAAGCTCTTCTTCCCAAGGTGCCGGGGGGAGCGTCGGGCCATGCGCCACCGTGACAGGGTCAAGCTCTTCCTCCCAAGGAGCCGGGGGGAGCGTGGGGCCGTGCGCGACCGTGACAGGA
>JAWLGN010000254.1:0-8026 GCA_041685075.1 Bryobacteraceae bacterium | reverse complement strand
AGGAAAGCGCGGGAGGTCAGCACGACGCGCACGCGCGCCAGCCGGCAGGCGGCCTGCATGGCCTCCAGACCAGCGCTGAAGTTCAGGATGGCGGGGATCCGCCGCACGGTCCACATGCCGTAGAACAGCCCCACCGTTGTGGTGAGGTTGGGCATCAGGACTCCCACCCGCTCGCCCTCCTCGGTGAGGGTGGATACCATGCGGCCCAGCGCCAGAGCGTTGCGGATCAGCCGGCCGTAGGTTTCCGGCTGCTCGCGGGCATCTTCGAGCACCACGCGCCGGCGGCCGTGCAGGTTGGCGGCCCTCAGCAGCGCGGGCCACAGGGCGCCTCTCCGGCGCGAGACCACCACCGCCTCCTGCATCATGCGGCGGAGCCGCTCCGCCTGGACGCGGCGCCGTACTCTGGGGGTGCGGCCCTCGGCCGGCGGCAGCTTACGCGCCGGCAGGATGCTGATAGTGAAACGCGGGAACCAGCGCCGCGGGTAGTCGCCTTTCATGCGGCTGAAGCAGGTGTAAATAGGGCCCTCGATGCGCACCGGCACCACCGCCGCCCCCGTGCGCGAGGCAACCATCGCCGGTCCGTCGTAGATTTTCATGAGGCTGCCGGTTACCGTGATGCGCCCTTCCGGGAAGATCAGCACCGGCATCCCGGACTCCACCAGCCCGATGATGGATTTCATCGCCAGCGCGCGAGTGGTGTCCACCGTCAGGTGCGGGATGAAGCGCAGCCCGGCGCGGAAGTACCAGCGGCGCGCGATGGTGGTGTGGACTACCCACACCGGACGCACCGGCAGGAACGCGCCCAGCAGCACGCCGTCAAGAAACGACTGGTGGTTGGAGATGATCAGCAACCGCTCGTGCGGCTCTATGGTGCCATGCATCTCCACGCGATAGAGCAGCCGGAGGAGGTAGTGTACGAGGAATCGAATCATCGGCCCAATGCGCCGATTCTAGCATTGGCGGGCGGGCCTACGGGGCGTCCGGCAAGCGGAACGGCACGTTGCGTTCGCGGTTAAGCTGCAGACTCAGGTCGCGGTTCACCGCGCTGAGCGGCACTTGCATCTGCTTGCGATCCAGACCCACGTAGTGAAGTGTGCCGTTATCCACCCAGAAGGCCAGCGCGGGACGAATGGTGTTGCTCTGCTTCAAGGCGATCAGGTAGATGGCCGCGGAGCGATCTTCGGGAGCCTGGGACGCCGGAGGCGGCGGGCGCGCCGGAGGTTCGTAGACCAGCGGCGACGAGTCGCGGATCACCGGCGAGGCGAACTGCTGGTTGATCACTACTCCGGGCGCCGGAGACGTGTAGGCGGGCGGCGGAGTCACCGCGGTAACGTCGGCAGGGTAGCCCAGGCTGTACGGCGACCCGTATGGAGAAGCGTACGGATACGCCAGGCTGTACGGGGAGACATAGGAGTAGTCCGGATATGCCGGCAAAACATACGAATAGGGCACCACCAAACCGCCGCCGAAGCCGAAACCACGATCGAAGCCGAATCCCCTGCGGAATCCGAAGCCCTTGAATCCGAAGCCCTTATGGAAACCGCGGTTGAAGAAGAATTTGTTCGAACGGTTGAAAAACGCGCGATGCCGGGCGACCGCGTGGCCGCCGAACCCGCGATGGAAGCCGCCCCCCACCCGAACTCTGACGCCGCCGCCGCCGAAGCCCCCGCGCATTCCGCCGCCGCGGGAACCGCCGCGCTGCGCCCAGGCACTGCCCGTCGTAAGAAGCAGTACGAGCGCCATGGAGGCAAGTACTCTCATTGCCTTCCCTCCTACTAGGAGGTTAACGCTGCCTTAGAGCGGGCGCAAGCGAGGCGCGACGAAGGGACGCCGCCGCACGGCCGTTGGCGGAGCGCCGCCCTATACTGTTGCGGTAGGCGGCAGCCGCCGCTCTGGAGTGAACACCATGAACTTCAAGCTCGTGACCGGCGCCTTCGCCGAGGGCGCCCCGATTCCCAAGCTGCACACCTGCGACGGAGCGGACCTCTCGCCCGCGCTCGAATGGCAGGGCGCGCCCGAGGGCACCCGGAGCTTCGTCCTGATCGTGGACGACCCCGATGCGCCGTCGGGAGTGTGGAACCACTGGCTGCTTTACGACCTCCCGGCCGAGGAACAGTCCCTGCCGCTGGGCTGGACGCCCGGCGAGCCGGGGAGGAGCGGCACCAACGATTTCGGCCGGCACGGCTACGGCGGTCCCTGCCCGCCGCAGGGACATGGCCCGCACCGCTACTTCTTCAAGCTCTACGCGCTGGACGTGGACTCGCTCGGTCTGCCGGCCGGCGCGCGCCGCGCGGAGATCGACAGCGCGATGAGCGGCCACATCCTGGCCGAAGCGCAGTATTTCGGTACCTACGAACGTAAATAGTCCCTCGGGCAGTTCCGCCGCGCTAAGATGTGGGGTACTAACGGAGCGGAAATTGCCCGAATTGTGGATTGCATTGCTGGTGGGCGGCGCGGCCGGCGCCGCGGTGGCCGCAGTGGCCTACTTCGCGGGACGGGGGCGCACGCTGCGCGCCGAGCGGCGCGTGGAGGAGGTTGAAATCCAGCGCGCCGCCCTGGAACAGGAGATTCGGCAGTACGCCGCGCGCGCCGCCGCCGCGGATGCCGAACGGGACGCGCTGCGCTCGCGCGTCGGGACGCTCGAACCGGCGCTGGCCGCGCGCGAGGCCGAAATCACCGAACTGCGCAGCCGCCAGGCGGAGCTAGCCACGGCGCTCGAAAAGGAGCGCCAGGCAATGCAGGAAAAGGTGGCGCTGCTGGAGAACGCCAAGCGCGAGTTCGCCGACGCCTTCAAGGCGCTGGCCGCCGAGGCGCTGGATTCCAACAACGCCGGTTTTCTCCGGCTGGCCCGCGAGGTCTTCGAGAAGCACGGCGACGCCGCGCGCAAGGACCTCGAACACCGCCAGGAGTCCATCGCCGGCATGCTGGCGCCGGTGGGCGAGGTGCTCGGCAAGGTGGAGCAGCGCATTCAGGAGATCGAGAAGGCGCGCGAGGGCGCCTACCAGGCACTGCGCGAGCACGTCACCGCGCTGGCCGGCGCGCAGAACGCTCTGCGGGATGAGACCGCCCGGCTGGTGAACGCGCTCCGCACGCCGGTGCAGCGCGGCCGTTGGGGGGAGATCCAGTTGCGCCGCGTGGTGGAGATGGCGGGCATGGTGGAGTACTGCGACTTCCTGGAACAGTCCTCCGTGGAGACCGAAACGGGGCGGCTGCGGCCGGACCTGGTGGTCAAGCTGCCCAACGAGAAAACCGTGGTGGTGGACGCCAAGGTGTCGCTCAAGGCCTATCTCGAAGCGCTGGAAACCGAGGACGAGGAGAAGCGGCTGGGGTTGATGCGGGAGCACGCCGCGCAGGTGCGCGCGCACCTGGCGGGCCTCGCCGATAAGTCCTATTGGAGCCACCTGCCCCATACCCCGGAGTTCGTGGTGGCGTTTCTGCCGGGCGAATCGTTCTTCAGCGCGGCACTCCAGCAGGACCCTTCGCTGATCGAGTTCGGCGTGGACCGGCGCGTTCTTCTGGCCACTCCCACCACCCTGATTGCGCTGCTCAAGGCCGTCTCTTACGGCTGGCGGCAGGAACTCATCGCCCAGAACGCGCAGCAGATCAGCGAGCTGGGCAAGCAGCTCTACGAGCGCGTCCTCACCTTCAGCGGGCACTTCAACCGACTGCGCCGCGGGCTGGACGGCGCGCTTTCCGCTTATAATGATGCGGCGGGATCGCTCGAATCGCGCGTGCTGGTGGCGGCGCGGCGCTTCAAGGAACTGGGCGCCGCGGCAGCCGATGAGATCGAGCCGGCGGAAACCATCGACCGCACGCCGCGCGCCTTGCAGGCACCCGAGTGGCCGGACGAGAACGCGGCCGCCGCGGCGGCGGGGCAGGGAGGGAGTTCATGAGAAGCATTCGTTATTTCTTGTTCGCGTTGGCGGCTGCGGCCGCTTGGGCCCAGCCCGCCGATGACCCCTACCAACGCATGCTGGAGAGCAAGAAGCAGGTGAGGGCCTACCTCGAAAAGGCCGCGCGCGTCATTACCGACCGCGCCGCCCAAGAGATTCGCTCGCCGGAAACCTGGGAGAAGCTGCGCGCCCGCCGGGAGGAGGAGATGCGCGACATGCTGGGGCTGCTCCCCTGGCCCAGGCGCACCCCGCTCAACGTGCGGATCACCGGCACGCTCGACAAGGGCGACTACACCATCGAGAAGATTGCTTTCGAGAGCCTGCCCAAGTTCTACGTCACCGGCAACCTGTATATCCCGAAGAACCGCAAGGGGCCGGCGCCCGCCATCGTCTACGTCTGCGGGCATGCCCTGTCGGATTACGGCGCCAAGACGAAGTACCAGCGCCATGGCATCTCGTTCGCCAAGAACGGCTATGTGTGCTTCATCGTCGATCCCATCCAGATCGCCGAGCTTTTCTCCACGCACCACGGCATTCATAACCAGGAGATGTACGGCTGGTACTCGCGCGGCTACACGCCGGCCGGGCCGGAGACCTGGAACGCCATGCGGGCGGTCGATTACCTGGAAACGCGCCCGGAAGTGGACAAGACGCGCATCGGGATCACCGGGCGCTCGGGCGGCGCAGCCATGAGCTGGTTCCCCACTTCGATCGACCCGCGCATCAAGGCGGCGGTGCCGGTGATGGGAATCAGCACCTATGCCGCCAACGTGGCGGCCAACACGCAGCGCCATCACTGCGACTGCATGTTCGTCATCAACCACATGCTGCACGACATGATGCACCAGGGCGCGCTCATCGCGCCGCGTCCCCTGATGATGGCGCACGGCAGAAAGGACGTGCTCTTTCCCGTGCCCGGCTACACGGAGTTCGAGGAGCGCGTGGGCGCGCTCTACCAGGGTTACGGCAAAGGGGAGGCATTCACCAACGTGGTGGTCGATACCGCCCACGCCGATTCCGATTTCCTGCGGGAGCAGGCCATCCGCTGGTTCGACCGCTTCCTGCTGGGGCAGCCGGACCGCAAGCTGGACATGAGCTATGAGAACGCGCCGGAGGAGACCCTGGCGGTCTTCCCCTCCGGGCCGCCGGCCGATGCGCGCAATCACCTGGTCCACGAATGGTTCACCACGCGCCCGCCTTCGCCGCCGTTCAAAACGCGCGCAGCCTGGGAGACGCGCCGGAAGCAGTTGCTGCATGACCTGAAAACCCGGGTCTTCGGGAACCTGCCGCGAATGGAGGAACTGGGGCCCCCGCGCCTCAACGTGGCCAGGGCGCCCAAGGGGGCGGAGAAACTTCCCGGACTGCTCTATATCGCCTCGGACGGCGAGGACGACCGCGCCATCGACATGTCCCTGCGGCGCGTCACTGCCCTGAGGGTCACGGTGCGGCCCATGGGCATCGGGGAGGTGCCCTGGGAGAAGACCTTCTGGAAGGACACCCTCAAGAACGCCATGCACGTGGGCCAGACGGTGGACTCCATGCGGCTGTCGCACGTGCTGGCCGGTCTGGAGGAACTGCGCCGGCAGCCCGTGGTGGATCCGAAGCGGATCACGGTGATCGGACACGGTACGTCGGGCGTGCTGGGGCTATACGCCGCCATCCTCGATCCGGGCATCGCCCAGGTGATCCTGATCGACCCGCCGGAGAGCCACGACCAGGGTCCCAACTTCCTGAACATCATGCGCTACACGGACCTGCCGGAAGCGGCGGCGCTGCTTGCGCCGCGCCCGCTGGTCTTCTACAGGCGGGTGCCGGCGGCGTTCGAGTACACCCGCGGCGTGTACAACCTCTACGGTAAGGAGGCGCATTTCTTCCGTTCGATGCACATCCACGGGGTGATCGAAGGCCGCTACGACCACGCGTTTTCGTCGGGACTGTGATGCCGACCCTGGGCTGCGACGCCTTGGGGGCTGTGGCGCCGCCCTTCGGCACGCGATGAGCGGCAGTTCCGGCTCGCGTTGCGAATGAGTTTCTGATACCACTACTGGAGATCCGCATTGAACAAACTTTTATTCCTTCTGCCCCTGCTGGCCGCCGCCGGCACGCTGCCCAAAGACGACGGCTACCGCGGCATCTGGTATTACAACCAGCTTTCCCACGACGAGTACGTCTACAAGTACAGCGGCGGCCTGGGCACCTATCCGCAGCAGCAATCGCCTATCGCGATCTATTCCAAGGAGGCGAACAAGACGTTCTTCTGCTACGGGGGCACCGTGAAGGGCGGCCGCGAGCTGCTCCACATGGTCTCCTACTACGACCATGCCACCGGGATGGTGCCGCGCCCGCGCATCCTGCTGAACAAGAAAACCGACGATGCGCACGACAACCCCGTGATGTCCCTCGACAGCCAGGGCCACATCTGGATTTTCTCCAACGCGCACGGCACCACCAGGCCCGCCTACGTGCGCCGCAGCGTGAAGCCGTATTCGATCGACGAGTTCGAGCTGGTGCTGAACACCAACTTCTCCTATGGCCACCCCTGGTTCATTCCGGACCGCGGATTTTTCTTTCTGCACACGCGCTACGAGGCCCGCGGCCGCAGCCTCTACTGGATGACCAGCCGCGACGGCATCCAGTGGGATGAGCCGCGCCTGCTCTCCCGCTTCGAGCTGGGACACTACCAGATCACCGCGCGCCGCGGCCCGCGCGTGGCCACCGCGTTCAACTCTCACCCGGTAGCGACCGGGGTGAACGACCGCACAAACCTCTACTACCTGGAAACCAGCGACATGGGGCGGACCTGGCGCACCGTCGATGGGCAGACCGTCGAGCCGCCGCTCCGCGACGCCGCAAACCCCGCGCTGGTGCACGACTACCGCGCCGAAAAACTGCTGGTCTACATTAAGACCTTGCAGTTCGACGCCCAGGGCAACCCCGTGATTCTCTACCTCACCAGCAAGGGCCACGAATCGGGCCCCAAGAACGATCCGCGGCAATGGTGGACGGCGCGCTGGACCGGCAAGCGGTGGGAGATCCGTGCGGCCGTGCGCTCCGACCACAACTACGACTTCGGCCCGCTGTACATCGAAGAGGACGGCACCTGGCGCATCATCGCTCCCACCGAGCCCGGCGCCCAGCCCTACTGCACGGGTGGCGACATGGTGATGTGGACCAGCCGCGACCAGGGCAAGACCTGGCGGAAAGTTGCGCAGCTCACGCGCGACGCCGCTCGCAACCACACCTACGCGCGCCGGCCCGTGGACGCCCACCCGGACTTCTACGCCCTGTGGGCGGACGGCGACGCCAAGAAACCTTCGGACTCGAGCCTGTACTTCACGGACCGCAACGGCTCGCGCGTCTGGCGCCTGCCCGTCGAAATGGCAGCGGAGTTCGAGAAGCCGCAGCCGGTTCCGGCGCGATAGCCGCTACGGGTCCCGCACGCAGCGAAAGCCGATGTTGGCGCCGCGCCAGCGCGCCGGCACGGTGGTGGATTCGTAGAGCGCGCTCTCATCGAGCTGGCTGTCGAAGGCCAGGCCCCGGATGCCGTACCACGGTTCGGCGGCATCCGGGGGCGGCTGCATGACGCCGCGGAAGTGCTCGAAGGCCGCCGGTGCGGGAGTGCTGAGCTGATCGACGAACTCCCATACGTTCCCCACCATCTGGAGCGCGCCGTAAGGGCTGGCGCCGGGGGCGAAGTCCTTGGCCGGGCGGACGGCGCCGGAGCCGACGTTGGCGCGCGAGGCGTCTGGCTGGTCACCCCAGGGGAAGTGGCGGCCATCCGACCCGCGCGCGGCTTTTTCCCATTCCCGCGCCGTGGGCAGGCGCTTACCCGCCCAGCGCGCAAATGCCTGGGCGTCCACGATGGTCACCCCTACCACGGGGTGGTCCGGGGGATGTTTCTCGAAATCCGGCGGCAGCGGGCGGCCGGCCGCCTTGGCGAAGCGCGCATAGGCCGCGTTGGTCACCTCGGTTTCGTCGATGTAGAAGGCCGGCACCGCGACGCTCGCCTTCTCCGCGCCGGAGAGGAAGGGTCCCTCGGGCACCAGGACCATCTCGCCGGTGGGCGTGGAGATGCGCGGGGGCAGTTCCGGTGCCTGCGGCGACGTTCCCAGGGCGAACCAAACGGCGGCGGC
>JAWLGN010000253.1:0-8036 GCA_041685075.1 Bryobacteraceae bacterium | reverse complement strand
ACAGGCCGGCTTTGTCACCGGCGGGCGGAACGGCAGCCAGAAAGTAACGGTCAGCGCCGGGGCGTCTGGTCCGCCGCCGACCGCGCCGGGGGTGAACGACCTTCTCTACTGGGCGACCTACACGGTGGAGGACAACGGACCGCGGCTCTTCTCCGCCATCTTCGGCAAGGGCGAAAACAGGATCGCCGTCCGCTCCACCGCCGCCATTACCAACGGCGTGATGTCCGGCTCGCTGTTTTTGCTGAACCGCAGGAACGACAACACTCCAGTGGGCGTAGGCAAGGCTCTCGCCGCGGGCGGAAACCCGACCATCCGGCTGCCCGACGGCATCCTGATCGCATCGGACCGTCCCAGCGCGGCGCACCTGCAAGGCAATCCCCGGGTGGAGGCGCCCTTCACCTACGTCCGTGGCGAGGGCACCGTCACGTTAGGCGGCTCCGCAAGCTGGACCGAGACCCCGCAGAACGGCTTTCCGGACGGGGCGCGCTTCCAGGACCCCATGGGCGGCAAGGGACAGCCGGCGCCCGTACCGCCCGGCGGGCTGCCCCGCCACGTCCCGGTGCCCAACGGCTGCCTGAACTGCCTCTCGCAGCCCCTGCTGCCCGGCCAATACTACGCCGTCGACAGTAAGGGCAAGGCCACCGGCGCCCTGCTCACCGGCGCCGGCAACGTGACCTTCTCCGACGGGGGCACAGGCTTCGGCAACTACGTCTTCTACGGCGGGCTGAAGTTCTCCGGAGGCACCAGCGCCAGGTTCTCGCCGGGCCGCTACATTCTGGCCGGCACCCTGAAAGGCAACGACATCCTCTCTTACGCCACCGGCGTGAACCTGCTCGACAACAGCATCCCCGGGCAGCAGAACACAGACGCGGGCGAGCTGTTCGTCTTCACCAACGGTCAGTACCCGGGCCTGGAGCCGCATATGCCGGAGGCCGTGCGGCCCATCGCCTCGCGCCTGGGCTTCGGGAAGGTCAACCTGCACGCCGGCAACAACGCCCCGGTCAGCATCGGGCTGCACGGGCTGAATCGCACCAGCCCGAACCTTCCGGCAGACCTGCGGGAGTTCGCCCCCACCGTCTTCTGGCAGGACCAGCAGAACTCCCGCGTGAAGTACGACGCCGACGGCAACATCGACACCAGTTGCAGCGGAGGCGATCTCGACAGGCCGTGCGTGAATCCTGAGCTGTCCAACTCCGATCTTCCGGAGTTCAAGCTCCAGGCGCATCCGAACGTCAACCTGTACGGGCTGATCTACCAGCCCCGCGGCGCGTGGATGACCTTCCAGGGGAACGGCGGGATCGACTCCGCCTCCATTATCGTCACCGGGGCGCTCAGCATGCAGGGCGGCGCGGACATTCGTTCGGTCGACGCCCGCGACATGCTCACCCGGCGCGTAGTGGCGCTGGTAGAGTAGCGCGCGGCGTTCAACGGGCGGCGGCCATACGGCGCACTTCGGCGGACAGTCTCTTCAGTCCCGGGAGGATCTCGCCCACCGGCGCGTCCTTCGCTTGCGGGCGTCCCATGGCGAAGTACAGCGCGCGGTACCAGCCGTAGAGGCGGTCGCAGGCGGCGCGCTCGCGCAGGTCCGGCTCCACCACGCGATAGCGCGGGCAGAGCGCCTCCTGCGCCGCCTCGATGCTCGGAAAGGCGACCGCCGCCAGGAACGCGAAGATGGCGGAACCCAGGCTGGTCACCTCGTCGCGCGGCACCAGCACCGGCTTGTTCAGCACGTTGGCGTAGATGCGGTTGAGCGTGTCGTTGCGCTGCGGGATGCCGCCGCCGTTGATGACTCGCCGGATGGGCACCCCGTACTCGGCCATGCGCTCCAGGATGACGCGGGTATGGAAAGCGGTGCCCTCGATGGCGGCGAACAACTCGTCCTGCGCGGTGTGGCCGAGGTTCCAGCCGAAGGTGGCGCCGCCCAGTTCCGGATTCACCAGCACGGTGCGGTCGCCGTTGTCCCAGGTGAGGCGCAGCAGGCCGGTCTGGCCAGCGCGGTAGGCGTCCAGGCCCTCGGAGAGCGCGGCCACGTTCGTACCGGCGCGGCGCGCGATGGCGTCGAAGATATCGCCGCTGGCCGAAAGGCCCGCCTCGATCCCGTAGTAGTCCGGGTGGATGGAGCCCTTCACCACGCCGCAGACCCCGGGGATGAGATCCACCTGTTTGGCGATCGCCATCACGCAGGTGGAGGTGCCCACCACGTTGACCACGTCGCCCTCCCGCACACCCGCACCGATGGCGTCCCAGTGCGCATCGAAGGCGCCCACCGGGACGGGAATGCCGGCGCGGAGGCCGAGTTTCTCCGCCCACTCGGGCGCCAGGCGGCCGGCGATGCAGTCGGAGGTGGCATAGCGGCCCTCGAGTTTCGCCCGCACCCCGGCGAACAGCGGATCCACCGAGACCAGGAACTCCTCGGAAGGCAACCCGCCGAGCGCCTCGTTCCACATCCACTTGTGGCCCATGGCGCAGATGCTCCGGGGGACCTGCCGCGGGTCCGCGATGCCGCACAGCACCGCCGCCACCATGTCGCAATGTTCGAGCGCAGTAGTCATGCGCCCGCGCAGCGCGGGATTGCGCCGCAGCCAGTGGAGCAGCTTGGCGAAGCCCCACTCCGAGGAGTAGACGCCGCCGCACCACTGGAGAGCCTCCAGATTCCGGCGCCGGCCCGCTTCGGTGATCTCCGCGGCTTCGCCCGCGGCGCGGTGGTCGCACCAGACGTAGTAGTCGTCGAGCGGCGCGAGATCTTCCCCGACGGGAATCACCGTCGAACCGGTGGTATCGAGCGCGATGGCCTCCACGGCTGCGCCGTCCACGCCTGCAGTTTCGAGCACCTTGCGGGTGGCCGCCACCAGCGCCAGCATGTGGTCCTCGTGGCTCTGGGTGGCGTGGTCCGGATCCTCCCGCCGCCGGATCAGCGGGTACTCGGAGGCAGCCGAGGCCAGCCTGCCCCGGCTGCTGTCGAAGAGGGAAACCCGTACGCTCAGGGTTCCGAAGTCTACACCGGCAACGATCGCCACGATGTCACCTGGGCATGCGTACCCGGCGGCCCTGGTGAAACGCCAGGTTGGCCAGGTGCGGCGCCGATACCGCGCTGGCCCCTACTTCCACCGGCGCATTGGGTTCCTGGCGGCTCTTCATGCAGTCCAGGAAGTTCTGCACGTGGGCTTCGAGCGGCACCGGCGCGTCCAACTGCTGCACCGGTTCGGGGTTCTTGGGCCACGGTTCGGTCCACACCCGGATGCCGCGGCCGTCCAGGATCATGGTTCCCTTATCGCCCTGGAACTGGATGGACCAGTCGTTGTCGTAGGAGTTGCAGTAGTTGAGCGTCCAGGTGGCCATGAAGCCGGGGTACTCGAAGACGGCGCAGAAGACGTCCGGCACTTCGGAGCCGGTGTTCTTCGCGCGCTGGCCGTAGCACACCGCCGAAAGCGCCTGGGGCGTGCCCATGTACCACTGCACGACGTCCATCAGGTGCGTTCCCTGGTCGGTCATGTTGCCGCCGGAAAAGGCCCAGAAGTAGCGCCAGGAGCGAAACATCATGGGCTGGAGTTCCCGGTGTTTCGCCGGGCCGAGGAAGAGCTTCCAGTTCAGCTTGCCGGGCAGCGGCTCGTTATTGAGCGGACGGGAGACGTTCCAGTTCCACATGGGCTTCACCAGCGTGATCTTACCGAGGGCGCCGCTGTCGATGATCTCCTTGCCCTTGATTACGGAAGGCGCGCTGCGGCGCTGCATCCCGATCTGCACGATCTGGCTGGAGGCGCGCACGGCCTTGACCATGCGGCGGCTCTCCTCGAGCGAGTGCGACATGGGTTTTTCGAGGTAGACGTCCTTTTTCGCCGCCAGCGCGGCCAGCAGGTTCGGGCAATGCTGGTGATCGGGGCTGCCGATGACGACTGCATCGACACCCTCCTGATTGAGCAGCTCGCGGTAGTCCTCGTAGGTCTTGGCGGCGGGGGCGATCTCCTTGGCCCTGAGCGTATTCGGCTCATAGACCTCGGCGATGGCCACGCATTCAGCTCCCAGCTTCTGGAAGGTGGTGGCGAGATAGCGGCCGCGGCCGCCGGCGCCGATCAGGCCGAAGGCGATGCGGTCGTTGGCGCCGAAGGCGCTCCGGGGAACGTACAGCGGCGCGGCGGCGAGCGCCGTTTTCAGGGAGGTCCTGCGCTTTTGCTCCATGAACAGTCGACTCCTCCGGGTCACTGTATAACGAGGAGGGCGCCGTTCGCAATGGCAGCGGCTTAACGGCGCTGGCAGCGCGGGCAGTAGTGCGTGCCGCGCTGCGTCACCAGGATGCGGCGGATGGGCGTGCCACAGACCAGGCACGGCTCTCCGGTGCGCTGGTACACCCGGTGGCTGAACTGGAAAAAACCGTGGCGGCCTTCGCCGTCCACGTAGTCGGAGACCGAAGAGCCGCCGGCCGCGATGGCTTCGTTGAGCACCGCCCTGATGGCGTCGTGGAGCCGCCGCGCGCGCCGGGGGCCCAGGCGCGAACCAACGGCCAGCGGGTGGATGCCTGCGCGGAAGAGGGCCTCGTCGGCGTAGATGTTGCCCACGCCGCCGAGGAAGCGCTGGTCGAGCAGCAGAGCTTTCAAGCGCGTGCGGCGCCGGGCGAGCGCGGCGGCAAAATCGGAAAAGGCGATCTCCAGCGGCTCGGGGCCCAGCCGCGCCACCCGCGCGGGAAGCTTCTCGTGCAACTCCAGGCAGCCGAACTGGCGCATGTCGTGGTAATAGAGCGTGCCGCGGTCGAGCTTGAGGATGGCATGGGTGTGGGGACCGGGCTTGCCGCCCGCCACCAGGTTGCCCGTCATCCCCAGGTGCACCAGCAGAATCAGGCCGCCCTCGACGGCAATCAGCAGGAACTTGCCGCGGCGGCTGACGCCTTCCACCTTCCGGCCCGCCAACCGCCGGGCCATCTCCTGCGGGTCGCCGCCGCGCAGCACGCGGGGACAGCGGAACTCCGCCGCCACGATGCGCCTTCCGACCAGGCGGGGCGCAATGGTGCGGCGTACGGTTTCAACCTCGGGCAGTTCGGGCATGGGGTCGGCTCATCTTCAGGGTTCCAGCCGGCGGTACGTGCTGCCGTAGAAAATCAGGGGGCGGCCGCCGCGCACAGAAGTAGCCACGACTTCGGCGATGAGGATATCGTGGTCGCCTGCCGGCTCGGCCCTCACCAGGCGGCATTCGAGCGTGGCCAGCACATCACCGATCAGCGGAACTCCGGTCTCCCCCGGGTACCAGGAGACGCCGTCGAAGGGATGCCTGCTGCGCCGCGAGAATCGCTCCGAGAGCCGCCGCTGGCTCTCGTTCAGCATATTCAGACCGAAACGACCCACTTCGCGGAATATCGGCAGTATCGGCGCCGGGTGACTGATGCAGATCAGCACCAGAGGCGGGGAAAGCGAGACGGAGGTGAACGAGTTGACGGTAATGCCGTGCGGCGCTCCGGCGCCGTCCGTCACCGTGGCAATAGCCACGCCGGTGGCGAACTGCCCGCAGGCGCGGCTGAATTCGCGCGGGCCGATCCCGCCGGGTTTGCTTCGCGGGTGGTTGCTTGACATTCGATTAAATTCAATCCTATCATGGGGTTGACTTTCATACCGGGAGCGCCCGCGCCGCCCGGGGCCGGCTCGGGAGTTGCTCACGCCATTCAAAGGAGGCCGTTTTGATCAAGCTGGACATCATCAATGAAGTGGTGAACAGAACCGGCATTACCAAGACCAAAGCCGAAATGGCTGTAGAGACCGTCTTTGAATCTATGAAGCGGGCCCTGGAGCAAGGCGACCGGATCGAGTTGCGGGGTTTCGGGGTCTTCAACGTGAAGCCCCGGAAGACCGGCATCGGGCGCAATCCGCGCACCGGCGCAGAGGTCGCCATTCCCCCCGGGAAAGCTGTCCGATTCAAGCCCGGCAAGGAGTTGCAGTCCCTGCAATAGCCGGTTGCAGGCTCGGCATCGCAGTGTCCCCTCAGGAATTCTCCGCCCCGCCGTACTCTGCCTACCCCGGCAACGGGGCGGTGCCGGCGTGGGAACCGGCCCGAACGCGTGAACGCTGGTGGCTACACGGCCTCTTGTTCGCCGCCACCGTGTTCACCACCACTGTGGTGGGGGCGGGAATGGCCCACGATTTTCGGCGTAATCTTCCTTACGATCTGGAACACGGCATCGCGGGATTATCGCGCCTGTGGACCAATCCCTGGCTGTTGACCGAGGGGCTGCCGTTTTCCCTCACCCTGATGGCTATCCTGCTGGCGCACGAGTGCGGGCACTACCTGGCCTGCCGTCACTACCGCATCGACGCCAGCCCGCCCTACTTCCTCCCCGCCCCGACTCTGTTGGGCACCTTCGGCGCATTCATCCGTATCCGCTCGGCGATTTATTCCAAACGCGCGCTGTTCGACGTGGGGGTGGCGGGGCCGCTGGCGGGCTTCGTCTTCCTGCTCCCCGCGCTGGCTGTAGGCCTGGCCTTCTCCAAGGTGATCCCTGGCGTGGCAGAGCAGGGCACCATTCACTTCGGCACTCCGGCTCTGCAATGGCTGATGCAACAGGCCATCTTCCCCGGCGTCGCCTCGTCCGATCTCTACCTGCACCCTATCGCGCGCGCGGCCTGGATAGGGCTTCTGGCCACGGCGCTGAACCTGCTCCCCATCGGGCAGCTCGATGGCGGGCACATCGTCTACTCGCTGATTGGCGATCGCCACCGCCAGATTTCCAAACTCGTGATTGTTTCGCTCATCCCGATGGGCATCTTCTTCTGGTGGGTCTGGCTGCTGTGGGCGGTGGTGCTGTTTTTTCTGGGCCGCCGGCATCCCGTAATCTACGACTCCTCCGACCTGGGCGCCGGCCGCAAGCGACTGGGCTGGCTGACCATGCTGATCCTGCTGCTGTGCTTCACCCCCACCCCAGTTGCGCCGGGAGGGTTTTGATCCGTACCCGATGAAGATTACCGCCACGATCATCACCCTGAACGAAGAGCGGAAGATCGTGCGCGCCATCGAGAGCCTCCGCTGCTGCGACGAAATTCTGGTGCTCGACTGCGGCTCGGTGGACCGCACCGTGGAACTGGCCGAAAACCTCGGCGCGCGCGTCCTCGAGCATCCCTGGAAGGGCTATTCCGAGCAGAAGAACTGGGCCGCCTCGCAGGCCTCCCACGACTGGATCTTCTCCATCGACGCCGACGAGGCGATGAGCGAAGCCCTGGAGGGCGAGATCTGGAACCTGAAGAAGTACGGCCCCCAGTTCGATGCCTACACCGTGCCGCGGCTGGCACAGTACATGGGCCGCTGGATCCTCCACTCGGGCTGGTATCCCGACCGCAAGGTGCGGCTCTATCACCGGGAGAGAGCGGAGTGGGTGGGGGAGTTCGTGCATGAAAGCCTGTCAGTGAAAGGCCGCATCGGGCACCTGGATGCCAACCTGCTCCATTTCACGTGCGACTCGTTTTCCGAGCACCTCAAAACCATGGACCGCTACACCACCCTGGCGGCCGAGGAACTGGTGTCGAGGAAGGCGCACATCGGGCTGCCCCGGCTGCTCGTCGATCCGCCCTGGACTTTTGTGAAAACCTACCTGTTGCAGCGCGGCTTTCTCGACGGCGCGGAGGGCCTGGCCATCGCCTACATGGCGGCGCTCTACTCCTTCCTGAAGTACGCGAAGGCGAGAAACATGAGCTGATGCGTATCCTGCACCTGGACAGCGGCCGCGAGATGCGCGGGGGGCAGTGGCAGGCGCTGCGGCTGGTCGAGGGACTGGCGGCCGAGGGCCATGGCGCCACGCTGCTCTGCCGCCCCAACTCTCCCCTCCATCGACAGGCGCGGGAGCACGGCCTGGACGCGCGGCCGTTGAACCTGCTGCGTGTCGCGGTCCTGGCGCGGCGGGCGGATTTGATCCACGCGCACGACGGGCGTTCGCACGTGCTGGCCGCGGCGGCCGCCTCGGGCCGTCCCGTGGTGGTATCCCGCCGGGTGATGTTTCCCGTGCGGCCGTGGCTCTACCGCCGCGCCGCGCGCTGCATCGCCATCTCCGGCTTCGTGCGGCAGGT
>JAWLGN010000252.1:0-8045 GCA_041685075.1 Bryobacteraceae bacterium | reverse complement strand
GTTCCTTTCGCATGCGGCTCTGCGCCGTTGGATTCACCTCTTCGCAGCGTAACCCGCGGCAACTGCGAATCGGCGGCTGGTCGCTCCATATTGACTGACATGCGCCTTCCTGCAACCCTGTTGTTCCTGGGACTGGCCGCCGCCTCCGCGGCGGCCGGTCCCGAAGCCGCCATCCTGGACAGAACACACCACAGCAACATCCTCGGCGAAGAACGCAACTACCGCATTTTTCTGCCGCCGGGCTACGAGCGCGACACGCACAAGCGCTACCCGGTGGTCTACTTCTTCCACGGCTGGAGCGAGCGCTTCAACAAGCCGCCGCGCAACGGCAAGGGGTACGATGCGGGCGACGACTACGGCGGCGACAACATCGCCGCCTTCGTCAGCCGCAACGATGTCATCGTGGTTCGCTGGGACGGCTATAACCCTCGCAAACCCGGCGAGGACTATCCCCGGCCCTATAACATCAGCCCCGTCGAGACCGACCGGCAGTTCCCCCTCTACTTCCCCGAACTGGTGCGCTACATCGACGCCCACTACCGCACCATCCCGGACCGCGAACACCGCGCCACCGCCGGCCTCTCGATGGGCGGCTTCATGTCCTTCTGGGTGGCCGGCAAGTATCCCCACCTGGTGGGCAGCGCTTCGAACTTCATGGGCTCTTCCGAGTTCTACGGCGGGCCGCGCGAGTTCCCCACCGAGTACCGCCATACCCAGATGTACCGGAACTACGAGGGCATGCGGACCCGTATCGTGCTGGGGTCCCGCGATTTCATTCGCTGGTATCACCGCCGCATGAACGCCGTCTGGGACTTCGTGCGGCCGCATCACGAACACGAGGAGTTCGATTCCGAACACGGCACCCCGGGGATGGCCAAGACGCTCCAGTTCCACATGGACGCCTTCCGCAATCCGCTGCCGCGCCCGCGCATCTGGCACCACGCCGACCTCTACCCGGAGTTCGACGTGTGGGGCTATGAAGTCCGAACCAACCGGCGCCAGCCCGGCTTCACCGTGATCGAAAATGTCACCGCCTCCGGCTTTCGTTCCAGCGTGCGGGAGTGGCTGCCTTCGGGCAAGCTGCTTCCCTCCGTCCGGGTGCGCATCCTCACCGACGCGCGCTACCGCCCGGGCGCGCGCTACGACATCACCGACGTCAACGTCAACACCGGCGAAACGCGCCGCAGCCGGATGGAAGCCGATGGCTCCGGCCGCCTGCACCTCGACCTCGATGGCGCGCTGCGCGAGATCGGCATCAGCGAGTCGCGCGAGCCCCTGCTGGCGGTCTCCGGCTGGGAGACGGCCGCCGCCCCCTGGGCCGCCATCGGCGAACCCGTGCGGCTGAAGCTCACGGTGCTGAACAAGGGCACGGCCGATGCGCGCGGCGCGCGGCTGCGCGTCACCAGCCCGGACCGCGAAGTCTCCATCCGGCCCTCCGAGATCGCGCTGCCTCCGGTGCCCGCCGGCACATCGGTAACGGTGGGCCCGGTCACGCTCGAGGTGTCCGGCGACGACCGCCGCGAGATGGTTCAACTGCACTGCGCCGCGGCGGGGTACGAGACCCCCGTCGAGATCCCCATCTTCCGCAAGGCGCCCGTGCTCGAGGACGTGGTGATTGCCGACGGTTCCAGGCAACGCGTCTGGGAGCGCGCCATCCGCACCACGGAAGCCGTGCTGGGTGAAGGCAATGCCGACGGCCGCCCGCAGCCGGGTGAAAGCATCGTTCTCGGCATGGCCGACAAAGACGCACTCCGCCGCCTGGAGGTGCTCACCCCCCATCCCTGCGCCGATATTTCGAATCGGGTCTCCGACCCCTGGGGCGCCTACGACAACGTGGGCGCTACCGCCAAGTACACCGTCGTGCGGCTCTCGCCGGCCTGCGCGGAGCGCGAAATCCCGCTCTTTGTGCGCTGGCAGTTGCCCAACCGGCCGGAGCACGTGTTGAAAGAAGGCGTCGTGCGCCTGCGAATGGCCGGGGAGAACCCGGCGCGCTGACGCTGCCTAGAGCGCGGCCATCACCTCGCGCATCAGGTAGCGCATGCCCTCCACGCCGTCCCAGGGGCCGGCCTCGTACTCCAGCGCGAAGATGCCTTTGAACTTCGCGCTGGTCAGGATGCGCACGCACCGCTGCACGTCCACCTCGGCCCAGCGGTCCCAGTACTTGGCGTGGACCGTGGTGTGGGTGTAGGGCGCCAGCGCCTCGAGCCCGTGGTAGAGCATGTACTCGTGCTCCCAGTTGCAGAAGTCCGGCGTGGCTTCGCAGAACGGGTGGTTCACTTCGTCGAGGATGATCCTTACCGCCATGGGGTCGGCGCTCAGCCCCCAGTGGTTCTCGATGGTGATTTTGACCCCCACGTTGCCGCCGTAGTCTGCCAATTCCCTGAAGGATTCGACGGCGTTCCTGATGTACTTGACGATCTCGTCGTTGCGCGGGTAGCTGCCGGAGGCGCTGCTGGCGCCGGGCACGATGCGCGGCCCGCCGGTGTTCACCCGCATGGTTTTGGCGCCCAGGCGCGCGGCCCCGTCGAGCCACTTCTTGGCTACCGCGATGCCCGCCCGGCGCTTCTCCACGTCGAGATCGCAGAGATCGCGCGGCGCGTTGTTCGACACGTGGTGGCACCTGGTGCCGGTCTTCGCCATGTTGGCCACCAGGCGGTCGAGCCACTTCCGGGCGGAGGGCGTCGAGGGGTCGAACTCATACGACGTGCGGGTGGCGCCGCGGAAGGTGAAGTGGCTACGGGCGTACATGCTGTCGTCGGTCACGTCGCCGAACAGCGTGGACCAGAGGTCCATGTGGTAGATGCCCGGAAAGGTGTCCTTGGTGAACTGGGGGAAGTCGAGCATGGTGATTTCCCCATATTTCTTCTTCAAGGCCTCCACCTCGGGCCTCGGCTGCCTGCCGGTGGCGCGGGATTTGAACAGCATACGTACCGGCCAGCAGTTGGACGCCAAACGCGCCAGCTTTTCCTTTTCCGTGAGGGGGCGCGTTACTGCGTGGCCGGCCGCCAGCGCCATGCCGGCGCTGGTGAGCCCCGCGCCGGCCGTTCGAAAGAATTGCCTTCGGTTATCCATGATAGCGGGAATGTTACCACAGAAAGACGACACTTACGAGTACTGTATTGGATGCGGCCGCGCGACGGCGAACTCCCGTCGCATACCGGGCCGCGGCACCCCGGTGGCAGACTCGCCCGCGGAGCGCGACTCGTCATACCAGCCGCGGCGTTCAGCCACCCGGAAATGCGATATCATAGGCATCTTTTTTGGAGACCACGAGCGAACTGAAGGATATCCCTCCGGCCGTGTCCGATCCCCTGGCAGCGGTTTGCCCTCGCCACATCCTCGAGGCAATCGAGGCGGAACCGCAAAAGGCGATTCCTGCGCTCGCCAAGGATCCCGCGCTCATCCATGAGATCCACCGGGCTATCCGGCAATTGCAGACCACTCACACCCTTATCAACGGCGATTGTCGGGATATGAGCGCTCTCCCGGACGAGAGCGTTCATCTGGCGGTAACCTCCCCACCCTACTGGACCCTGAAGGAATATCCCGATCGCGAGGGACAGCTCGGAAGTGTCGAGGATTTCGATCAGTTCTTGGACGAACTGGACAAGGTGTGGAGCCACATCTTCCGCGTACTGGTGCCGGGTGGGCGCCTGGTCGTGGTTGTGGGCGACGTGTGCGTTCCGCGCCGTAAGTTCGGCCGCCACGTGGTTTTTCCCTTGCACGCAGGCATCCAGGACCACTGCCGAAAAATTGGTTTTGACAACCTCGCTCCCATCATCTGGCACAAGATCGCAAACGCGGTTTTCGAGGTGGAGAATGGTTCGGGCTTTCTCGGAAAGCCGTACGAGCCGAATGCGGTAATCAAGAACGACATCGAGTTCATCCTCTTTCAGAGAAAGCCGGGCGGCTACCGGCGGCCGACTCTTGCAGCTCGAGCGCTCTCCGTTATTCCCGAAAATTTGCAGAAGGAGTGGTTCACGCAGGTCTGGAGTGGCGTTACGGGCGCTTCCACCCGCGACCATCCTGCACCTTATCCGACGGCTCTCGCCGAGCGCCTCATCCGGATGTTCTCATTCGCCGGCGATACTGTGCTCGATCCCTTTATGGGCACCGGTACAACAGCCGTCGTGGCAGGTGCGTGGGGACGCAACAGCATCGGATTTGAGATCGAGCCCGCATACGTTGAGCTGGCACGCCGCCGGCTGGAGAAGTCCAAGAAAGCTCAGTTCCTGCTCAACTTCGATGCGAGTATCTGAAATACCTCCCTGCGTATTTTCCGGAGCTGTTCGGCGATTTTTGGCGCACGCTTGACCAACAAGCGGCGAAGCAGAAGCATAGGGGTACAGCCGCCGACCATGGCCGCCGTGCCGCCGTGACCGGTGGCGCCCAGATGGACGGCTTCTGTTCCCAAATCACGAAGCTCCTCACGGAATCGGGCGTCCGCCCCGCCCCCGTTTACACGAAGCGGCGCACGACGGATCTGCCCGGATTCTTTCGCGCCACGAAGGATTGGGACCTGGTGGTTGTTGAGGAAGGCCGGCTCATCGCGGTCGTTGAACTCAAGTCCCAGGTTGGGCCATCGTTCGGGAACAACCTCAATAACCGTACGGAGGAGGCGCTAGGAAGTTCCGAGTGCTTCTGGACCGCCTACCGCGAAGGTGCCTTCGGGACCTCACCACAGCCCTGGCTGGGATTTCTCCTATTGCTGGAGCACTGCCCTGAGTCAATCCGGCCCGTGAGCGTCCGCGAACCGCACTTCGAGGTGCTACCGGAATTCAAAGGCACATCCTACGCCCGTCGATACGAGATCCTCTGCCGCAAGCTCGTGCGGGAGCGGAAGTATAATGCCGCTTGCTTTCTGATGTCCACCAGGGGCAGCGTGCGTGGGGAGCAGAACTATATCGAACCGGCCGAGGACCTCTCCGCCAGGGTGTTCCTTGAGGATCTGCTCGCGCATGCGGCGCCAATGCGCTAGAGGCGCCGCGCCTCCCCGCTCTCAAGGGTCGCAACCCGAAGGCCGGGAGGGACGCCAGGAAGGACGCATGGCCGCCCCCCCACTTGCGCCCGCCTCCCCCCGTCCACTATCGTGGGTAAGTCTCCCCTATGCCAGCCAAAACACCTATTACGGTCGCTTACGGCGACGGCATCGGCCCGGAAATCATGCGTGCCGTGCTCCAGATTCTGGAGGCCGCCGGCGCCGCGCTCGAAATCGAAACCATCGAAATCGGCGAGCAGGTCTACCTGCGCGGCAATACCGCCGGCATCGAGCCTTCCGCCTGGGAGTCGCTGCGCCGCACGCGCGTCTTCCTGAAGGCCCCTATCACCACCCCGCAGGGCGGTGGCTTCAAGAGCCTGAACGTCACCACGCGCAAAACGCTGGGCCTCTACGCCAACGTGCGGCCCTGCGCTTCGTACCATCCCTTCGTCCCCACGCTGCATCCCGGCATGGACGTGGTCGTGGTGCGCGAAAACGAAGAGGACCTCTACGCCGGCATCGAGTACCGCACCTCCGCCGAAGAAACCCAGGCCCTCAAAATCATCTCCCGGCCCGGCTGCGAGCGCATCGTCCGCTACGCCTTTGAATACGCCCGCCGCTACGCCCGGCGCAAGGTAACCTGCTTCACCAAGGACAACATCATGAAGATGTCCGACGGCCTCTTCCATCGCGTCTTCGACGAGATTGCGGCCGAGTATCCGGACATCGAAAACGAGCACTGGATTGTGGACATCGGCGCGGCCAAGCTGGCCGACACCCCCGGCGCGTTCGATGTATTGGTGATGCCCAACCTCTACGGCGATATCCTATCCGACGTCGCCGCGCAGGTGGCCGGTTCAGTGGGCCTCGCCGGTTCGGCCAACATCGGAGAACTGTGCGCCATGTTCGAGGCCATCCACGGCTCGGCGCCGCGCCGCGCGGGCCAGAACCTGGCCAATCCCTCCGGGCTGCTGATGGGCGCCATCATGATGCTGGTGCACATCGGCCAGCCGGAGGCCGCCGAAAAGGTCCATAACGCCTGGCTGCGCACCATCGAGGACGGCATCCACACCTACGACATCTTCAGTCCCGAGGTCAGCAAGCAGAAGGTGGGGACGCGCGAGTTCGCCGCCGCCGTCATCGAGCGCCTGGGGCAGAAACCCTGCACCCTCAAACCCGTGGCTTACGGGCAGAACGGAGGCGCTCCCCTGGGTCCGTCCGTTGTCAGCCGCGCTCCGCGCCCCCGCGCCGAACTCGCCGGCGTGGATGTCTTCATCGAGTATCCGTCGAAAGAGATCGAGCAGTTGGCCGTCAAACTCGGGGGGCTCGACACCGGACCCATGACCCTCTCGCTCATCTCCAACCGCGGCGTCAAAGTCTGGCCCGGCGGCCAGCCTGAGACCTACCTGACCGACGTCTTCCGCTGCCGCTTCTCCGCCGCCCCCGGCGCCGTCACCCAGGCCGAAATCGTGGTCCTCCTCGGCCGCGTAGCCTCGGCAGGCATCGAGATCGCCATGACCGAAACACTGCGCCACTTCGACGGCCACCCGGGTTACTCGCTGTCGCAGGGCGAATAGACATGCCTGAAGACAAACCGCTCGTTCTCATCCTCATAGGCAGCAAGTCCGATTGGGATACCATGCGCCATGCCGCCGAAACCCTGAAGGAATTCGGCGTGCCTTGTGAGAGCCGCGTGGCCTCGGCACATCGCTCGCCGGAACTGGCCGTTCGGCTGGCCTCCGGCGCCGAGCAGCGCGGCATCGAAGTGGTGATCGCCGCCGCGGGCGGCGCCGCCCACCTGGCCGGTGTCGTGGCCGCCCACACCCTGTTACCGGTGCTCGGCGTCCCCATGGAAAGCAAGTCGCTCAAGGGCCTGGATTCGCTGCTCTCCACCGTGCAGATGCCGGCGGGCATCCCGGTGGGCACCCTGGCCATCGGTTCGGCGGGCGCCCGCAACGCGGCCCTGCTGGCGGTGGCCATTCTGGCGGCCAAGCGGCCCGAACTGCGGGAGCGGCTGCGCCGCTACCGCGCCGCGCAGGCCGAAAAGATCGCCCGGGAAACGCTGGCCTGAGGCGGGGGTATCATGTCCGGAAGGGGAAAACTCCATGCAGATCACCCGACGCGGATTTCTCGGCGCGGCCCCGACCCTGGCGGCCGCTCCCGCACAGGTCGCCGGCGGTAAGCTGCGCGCCGGCGCCGCTACAGCCAACATCACCCCGCTGCTCGGCTGCTCGCTGGCCGGCAACATGACCGACCGCATCGCCCGCGAAGTGCACGACGAGCTGCACGTGCGCGCCATAGCGCTCGATAACGGTCGCGCCCGCATCGCCATCGCCCAGGTGGATTCCTGCGTGACGCCGCGCTGGATCTTCGACCGCGCCAAGGACGCTATCCGCGCGCGCGCCGGCATCCCGCCGGAGTGCGTTCTGCTCTCCGCCACCCATACCCACTCGGCTCCCGCGGCCGACCACCTCTTCCAGAGCGTGCCGGACCCGCGCTACACCGAGTGGCTGGCCGACCGTATCGCCGACTGCGTGCGCCTGGCCGTGGGCCGCCTGGCTCCGGCGCGCGCCGGTTGGGCCGTGGGCCGCGAGGAGCGCCTGGTCTTCAACCGCCGCTGGTTCATGAAGCCCGGCACCATTCCGCCCGACCCCTTCGGCCGCACCACCGACCGCGTCAAGATGAATCCCCCGGCGGGCAGCCCGGACCTCATCCGTCCCGCGGGTCCCACAGACCCCGATGCCGGCGTGCTGGCCATCGAGTACCCCGACGGCCGCCCCCTGGCCGTTCTGGGCAACTACGCCCTGCACTACGTCGGGGGCACTGGCCCGGGCCACGTCAGCGCAGACTACTTCGGCGCCTGGTCCCGGGTGATGGAACGGCTGGCCGGCGCTCCCCTGGTGGCCTCGCTCTCCAACGGCTGCTCCGGCAACATCAACGGCATCGATTTCCGCCGCAAGCGGGAGCCGGCCGAGCCCTACCGCGTGATGCCCCCCGACGTGCTGCAGATCTCGGCTCGGCCCACCGACGAGTACCAGGCCCTGGCCGTCACCGTCGGGCCTGACGG
>JAWLGN010000005.1:0-47851 GCA_041685075.1 Bryobacteraceae bacterium | reverse complement strand
CGGCCTCTTTCGTCCCGGTGCGTTGCGGCCGCAGTGCGGTAGAGAAAGCGTTTGCCGCCGCGCTCGGCCTTGAGGAGGCCAGCGGCAAAGACCTCCAGGTCGCGCTCGCTGACGGCGTTGACGATACAGATGGATCCGCCACAGAGGCCGCACAACGCCGACGTGACGCGCTGCGGGCCTCCGACGCGCAGGTCCTCGACCGAAATGGACGCCACCTGCTGCCACCGAATGCGGCCCCCGGTCTTCTCCTCCACCCATTGCCTGAGGTTGGAGGAACGGTATCCGAAGATGGAATCCCTGGCATACTCGGTTTCGGCGGCCGGGATGAGCTGGTCGCCTTCGGCCACGTAGTGCACGTCGTTCAGCGTAAACCGTCCGCCGGAAAAGAAGGAGGGTATCAGTAAGACGGCATCGAACCCTTGCGCCAGACCCTCCATGAGGGCCTTGACTTCACCGGGAAAGTGGCCGCGGAGCGTGGAATCGCTGCGGCTGACGACGGCCACCTCCCGGCGGGCAAGCCGCGCCGCTTCGGCCAGATTGCGCGCGATCCCCAGGTTCAGGCTGCGCGCTTCAGAGGCCGAAAGGCTCCTGGAATTCGTAAGAATATAGAACACCGGCGGGCCGGTTTCGAGTTCGGCCTGAAGAGCCGGGACGGAAAACTCCGACAGGACGGCCACGCCGCTAACGGTCTGGGTTCCCGTAGGATCGTCGTCGAAGACGACCACGGTCTGCCGCAAGGCGTCGAGGTCCTGCCGGATCGACGATCCGAGTTCAGCGGGCCATTCAGGCGGCAGCTTTTGTTGAGCTGCCTTGAAGGAGATCCTTGGCATAGTCACGATCCGAGAGCCAACACAAAACCATTCATACGGTCATCAACTCACTTCAGTAGCGCCGCCCTCGCCGAGCCGAACCGCGCTCTACACCAGCGGCAGCACCATGGCGAGGATCTGGCAAACCAGGTAACCGGTGATGCCGATCACTGCCAGCAGCGGCGTCCAGGTCTTCAGGGTTTCCGATTCCGTGAAGCCCGACATCTGCTTGTAAACCCAGAAGGCACTGTCGTTCATCCAGGCCCCCATCATTGCGCCGGAACCGATCGAGCAGGCCAGGTAGACCGGATGGAAGACCGGGGGCCGTCCGGCCAGCAACGGCGCCATGATAGACGCCACCGTGATCATGGCCACCGTGCTCGAACCCTGCGCCACCTTGAATAGCGCCGACAGGGCAAAGCCCATGAGCAGCAGCGGCATGGAATACGCAGCCGCCAGGCTGCCCAGGACTTCCCCAACGCCGGCTTTCACGAGCATGGCCCCAAAAGCACCGCCGGCGGCGGTAATCAGAATAATCAGGCCGGCGCTGCCGAACCCGCGCTCCACCGTGGAGGCCAGTTGTTTCAGGTGGTAGTGCTTGTGGCGGGCGAGCACCATGAGCGATACCGCGGCGGAGACGAGCAGCGCGAAATTGGCGTCGCCGAAAAAGGCTGCTGCCCGGCCCACCTGCGTACCCGGCCACAACGCGTTGAAGAGCGTATTCGACGTGATGAGGAGGACCGGCAACAGGATCGGCAGCATGGCGGGAACCAGGCCCGGCAGGCGCTCTTCGGCCGTAAGCGAGATCTTTTCCAGTTCGGCAAGGCTGAGGCCCGGGGTTTCGCGCAGCGGCAGATTCAGCCGCCGGCCCTGCCACGTGGCGAATAACCACCCTGCGATGGCCATTGGGATGGCGATCACCATCCCGCCCAGGATCATAACGCCCATGTCGATACCCAGCGTCGCCGCCATGGCCAGCGGGCCGGGCGTGGGGGGCACCAGGCTGTGGGCGCAGATGCCGCCCGCGCAGATCGACATCACGAATAAAAGGTACTGGGACTTCGCCCGGATCCCCATGGCGCGCGCCAGCGGGATCAGCAGGTAGAAGACGGTATCGAAGAAGACCGGGATGGCCAGCACATAGCCTGTGCCCAGCAGGGAGATCGATGCACGCTTCTCGCCGAAGAGGCGGACAGCCGTGCGGGTGATCTTGTCGGCCGAACCGCTCTCCAGCACGCATTCTCCCACCACCGCCGCCAGCGCGATGATGATGCCGATCTTGGCGCAGACCGAGCCGAAGCTTTCCGCGACCGTCGGCATGACCTGCTCGAAGGCGATGTTCGGCGCCAGCACCCCGACCGCGGTCGCGGCCGCAATCAGCGCAAGGAACGCGTTGATTTTGAAGCGCAGGATCAGGACGAAAACCAGCAGAACGCCGATGGCAAGAATCAGTAGGGGGTGCATGGACTAGTCGCCCCCCCGAGCGGGCAGGCAAACCACAGCGTCGGGGCCCGAACCCTTGGGAACGTCGATGACGCGCTCGATCTTGCGGTCCTGAACCGAGACCGCCACGACCTTGTCCAACGATTGCACGCCGGTGTAAGCCGTTGCGCCGTCCGGCGTGAGATACAGGGACAGGGGCGGTCCCGGCAGCGGGACGACGGCGGTCTGCCCTCTCGCGGCAACGTCCGCGAACCCGATAGCGGGCTCCGCTTGCAGGTTGTAGACCAATTGGCGGCCATCGGGGGTGAGGGCGATGCGGCCGGGTTCCTTGCCGGTGGGGATCTTCCCCACCTGGCGTTTGGCCGCGACATCGACGATGGAGATGAAGTTGCCGTCGGAGTTGGTGAGGTAAAGGAACCGCCCGTCGCGGGAGAACACGGCGCCCTGCGGGCGGGCGCCGACGGGGATGAGAGTGGTCTCGCCGGTTTCCAGGTGGATGGCGGCGAGGGTGGCGCTTTGCGTATTGCTGACGTAAGCCCATTCGCCGCGGGGACCGAACTTCACCATGTGGGGCGCCTTGCCCTTGACGTCGTAGGCGCGCAGCACCTTCTCCTGTTTTGGATCGATGAGCAGCAGTGCGTCCGGGTTCTCCACCGTCACCGCCAGGCGGCCGGTGCGGGCATCGACATCGATGCCGTGGGGGCGGCGGTACTTGCCGAGGTCGATGACCGCCGCGCGCGTGCGCCGGCGCACATCGATGACCGAAACGGTATTGCCGCCCGCGCCGGGATCGGTCATCCAGAGCATGCCGTTATCGGTGATGTAGGCCAGGGCGCCGTCGGGCGAGAGCACCATTTCGTGCGGGTGCCTGCCGACCGGGATGGAGGCCAACCGCTTCCCTTCCAGCGTATAGAAACCCACGGTGCTCGATACTTTCTGGCCGACAATCAATTCCGGCTGCGCCGCCAGGAAGGAGGCGGCGGCCAAAAGCAGGAACGGAATTCGGAGACTGGTCATAACCGAAGACTCTAACATCACCCGGCTGCGGGCGGCTCGCAGCCAACGAAGCCGGGGCGCGAACTCAGCGCGCCCCTCCGGCAAAGCGCGTCATGGCCGGCGCGCCAGGTGCACGTAGTCCAGGCGCCCTGTCGCGCCGCCTTCGCACGCGGTCTCCACCGCGATGGTGTCGTTCGATCGCACCGTGATGCCGGCAATCGCGTGCGATTGCCAGTCCGTGCCGGTACTGCTTTGCCAGGAATCGCCCTGGCGCACGCCGTTTATCGACAGGGTATAGCGGCAGGCGCCGGCGGTCTCCGCGTGATACCGCACCTCAGCGTCGTAGCGGGCGCGGGTGGGCGTGTACGGCTCGTCGAAAGGAACGGCGATACGACCCTTCGTGGAGCCGGCGGCGAGCTTGACGTTCAGGCGATGCGAGGCGCGCCGGTTCGTGTCTTCGATATCGTACCCGTCGAGGGTGAGAAAATTCTCGGCTTCGAGCCGCACGAAGGGCCGAGGATAGGTGGGCGCCGGCGGGCGATGCTGCTCGAGAAGCCGGCGCAGTTTCACGAGGTCGCCGTGCTCGTCGCCGCTCACCAGGAAGTAGGCCATCCCCGCGTCCGAGCAATCCGCCCGCGTGGTGGCGCGCACGCGGTCGAACAGGAAACGGACGTTGGCCACGGGGGAGTCGCGCATCCACAACCACGGGGCCCATTCGGCGTCGGTGGCCGGGCGGCCGAAGGGACTGGTCGTCAGGCGGCGGTTCTGGTCGGTGATCTGGATCCAGTGAATGCCGGTGGGAATCACGGCGCGCTTGGTGTGGGAGAAGTCGTAATTGCGCTGGAAGCCGTCGTTCCAACGGCTGTGGGAGATGCAATAGACGAACTTGCGCTTGGCCGGGTCGGATTTCTGGATGCCCATGAACGGCACCTGCATGGGGCCGGCGAGCACGAAATAAAGCGGGTTCTCCGCCGAGGAGGCATTGATCGCGCGGGCAATGCTGTCGACGGCGGCATCGAGATTCTTGCGGCAGTCGTGGAAGAGGGCGCGGTTGTAACCGTAGCGCTCGATGGCCCCCAGAATGCTGGTCTCGTGCTCCTTCTCCCATTCCGGCTTGGTCAGGTGAAGGATGTTGTTGTAGTCGAAGTGGACGAGCCGGTCCTTGACGCCGAACTCGACGAAGATCGCGAGGGCCACCGGGGAAGCGGCCCAGTCGTCCTCATCGTTATGGTTGCCGTCGCAACTCCAGGCGATGCGTCCCTTGAAATTCTTGCCGTCGAAGGGCCCGGAATGGGCGCCCGCTGCTACGGCGGCAAGGGCGCAGGCTGCGAACCGAATCAGTGCCAGTCTCATTTCCGTTTCACGTAAACAGCCACTTCGTTGCTGAAAGCGGCGGGCTTCTCAAACGCCGCCGCGGCGCCGGATACGGTCACCCCGCGCTGCCAGAGGGTCCTGCCGTCGACCGTATCGAGCCACAGCAGGTCGTAGCTTCCGGCGGGGACTGTCTTCAGGCCGACTGGCTTGGCGTAGTGGTCCGTGTATGCGATATACGACTTCTCCCCTGCGAGCACCCAGTGGGTAGATCCGGCAGCCAGCTCCGGGGTGGGCTTCATGCGGTAGAAATCGGTCTGTTCCATGAAGCGCGCGATATAGCCGTGCTCGCGCATGCGCGGTTCGTGAGCAGCGCGGTCGGCCTTATGTTGGGCCTCCAGGTTGTGCAGCCCGGCCATCACGGCAACCCACGAATAGCGGCGGCCGAGGTCCCGCTGGAGGTAGGGACGCCAGAAGGTTTCGTTTTTCATCACGATGAAGTGCGCGGCGTCCTTCTTCCAATAGCGCACGTATTCGCGATATTGCATGTCGAGGTCGTCACCATGGGGAACCAGGTGCAACCAGGTGGAGGCGTGGATGTGGGGATCGCCGTAATAAGCATCGGAGAGAACGCCGCCTTCGGGGAAGTCATTCTCCGGATCGTTAGGGATGACCAGGCTCAGCACGATGGGATGGTGATGATTGTCGGTGCGCGCAATGACCTCGGCCATCTTCTTGAAATGGGCGACGCGTGCGGGAGGCAGCTTGTTGGCGCTCTCCTCCAGGCTCCAGAGGATGTTCTTGTGGTGCTTGAAGCGGTTGACAATGCCGGTGACGAAGCGTTCTTCGTCGGGATGCAGGTTGCCGCGCGCGTCGAGTTTCCAGCCCATAAGTTCGACGTCGGTGGCGTCGTTATAGAACTCCAGCATCAGGACGATGCCGGCCTTTTCGAGCCTGGTAATCCAGCCTTCCCACTGATCGAGCACCTTGGGGTTGAGTCCCTTGGCGGGATCGTGATCGATGAAGGGGCTATGGGTGTCGTCACCCTCGTCCTTGAAGTTGCAGCGCCGCATGCGGAACATCTGGGCGTGAAAGGCGCTGACGCGGGTGGCGGCAAGGCGGTCGATGATCGCCTCCTGGGGGCCGCCGGAGCGGGTTCCGTCGGGATTGAGGTTGCCCAGGAAGAAGAACGTCTCGGGGTCGTCGGGGCCGGAGAGATAGGCCGGGCCGCCTCCGTTGAACTTCAGGTAGCCGGGGTTGGAACCGGCCACGATAAGCTGGCCTGGGAGTGCGGCCGGGTCGTCCAACGGCCCAGTGGCCGTGAAACGCGTGGACTGCGCGTACGCGCAGGCGACAAAGAGCAGGAAAATGGCGAATCGCTTCACTGGATCTCCTCGGTAGTAAATTTGCAGCGTGGGACGGCCCGATCAGGACCGCCCCACCATGATTCGCTACGCTCTAGAAATCGTAGCGCAGCGCGATTTGAAGCTGGCGCGCGCTGAAGCCGCCGGCGTAGCTGTTGATCTGCCCGAAGGCAGTGCCCCCGAAGGAGGCGTTAGGAACGCCGAAGGCCACTCCGTTGAGGGCGTTGAAGGCCTCCAGGCGGAACTCGATGGCGTCGGACTCCCGAATACGGAAGCGCTTGCCGAGCGTCAGGTCAATGTTGCTGAATCCCGGCGTGCGATAGGCGATCGTTCGGGGCGCCGAACCGTAGGTGTCGGCAGCCGGACGCGAGAAGGCATTCGGGTTGAAGTAGTTGTCCAGGCGGTCCCTGACGGAACCGGGCATGGACGGATCGCCGATCAGGTTCGGACGCTGCGTGCCCTCCAGGAGGTTGCCGCTCGTCAAGCCGATGGTTTGCGGGGCGCCGCCCTGCATGGTGGTGATGGCGCTGATGTTCCATCCTCCGCCCAGCAGATCGAGCGCGCGGCCCCAGCCGCTGCCGATAGCCCGCCCGTGCCCGAACGGCAGTTCGTACACGAAACTGACCACGGCGCGGTGCGCCACGTCCAACGGAGACAGCGAGCGCTCCTGCCGGAGGTCCCAGATGTTCTGGATGGGGGTGGCCCCGCCCCAGAGGTTATAGCCGCTGTTGGAGTTGTCGTCGATCATCTTGGACCAGGTGTAATGGGCGATAGCGGTCAGACCGTGCGAGAAGCGCTTCTCGAACTTTACCTGGCCGGCGTGGTAGATGGAATTGGCGATGTAGGGCTCGCTGAGATTGACGGCCATGTACTGCGGGTAGGGCCGGAGCAGCCGGGTCTGCTGGACCTTCGGCGCACTCAGCACCGAGACCGGGTCGGTGATGACGCCGTAGAAGGGGTTGTCAACCTGCCGGTTCAGTTCCGCGCGACCCTGGCCCCAGTAGATGGGGTGGAGCAGGTTGGCACCGCCCAGGCCGCCGAAGGGCAGGTGCGTCCCCTTGGTGCCGACGTAGTTCACTTCCAGCACCGAACTCAGCGGCATGGCGCGCTGGATGGAGAACGACCACTGCTGGTACTGCGGAGTGGTATGGGCGCGAGATTCGCTGCCCAGCCCGAGGCCCAGGAAGGTCGCGCTGCCGGCGGACTTCCCCGGGGACTGCAGCAGGCCATCGGGGAAAGGATTGGCCAGGGAAGCATATGGGGTGATTCCACCGTCCCGGCTCCACTGGATGGGCGTGCTGATACTGAACGGCGCGCCGAAGTTGTTGGAGACCGAGACGTTCGCGACGGAGTAGTAGAGACCGTAGCCGCCGCGGATGCTGGTCTTGTCGTTGAGTGCATAGGCGAAGCCGACGCGCGGCTGGACGTTGTTCATGTCCTTGTCGAAGGGGCTGCGCATGTCGCCGCCGGTGAACCGCAGGGCTCCGCGCAGGTTGTAACCCGGCACCTGGCCGTCGATGGGGGAGGCCATATCGGAGTCGAACCAGGTATAACGATCGTAGCGCTCCGTGCGGGGCTCCTCGAAGTCGTAGCGGAAGCCGAGGTTGAGGGTAAGCTTCGGGGTGATTTTCCAGTCGTCCTGGATGTACCAGCCGTGATACCTGCTGGTGGCGAAGGGTCTCTCGTTGATCCCCAGGTTGCCGCCATTGCCCCAGCCGATCAGCATCGAGGCCAGGCCATTGCCCTGGATGTTGCTGGACAGCAGCGGATTTTCGCTGGTGGGCTGGCGGCTGAAGTTGAAAACGCCGGACGGAGCGGCGAACGTCTTCGCGGCCAACTGGTAGACACGGGATTCGCCGCCGATCTTCATGGTGTGACCGCCGAAAATCTTGGTCAGGCTGTAGTTGACGCTCTGGGTGGTGGTGGTGCGGCCTCCTCCGGCGCCAGCGGAAGCTCCGAGAGCATAGAAGCCCGCGGGCGCAAAACGGGGAAAACGCTTTTCGCCGGACGCCAGGACGATGGAAGGCAGGCCCAGCGAAGTCGGGTCGAAACCGTTGCCCGCGAATTGGTTTTGCACCGGCTGGCGCGCCATGCTGTAGCGCGCGGTAAACACCGAAGTGGGGTTGAGGGCGTGGGTGTATTCGAGCCCGTAGGTGCGTGCTTTGGAGAGGTAGATGGGATTGGTCGGATCGGCCGGCGAGTTGCCGATGGGCTGAAACGGATCGGCCCCGGGCTTGGATGTCTCCCGCGAGTAGCGCCCATAGAGGCGCTGCTTGTCGCTGATCACGTGATCGATCCGGACGATGGTCTGGAACTGCGTCGTCGCCTGGTTGCCTTGTTTGAAGTAGTTTTGCTCGCGGGTGAAGGGGCGGCCCTCCAGGTTCGGCTCGGGATAGTAGTCGATCACCTTACGCGCGATGGGGCTTTGCATGGAGAGCGGAACGACGTTGCCCGGGAAAGGCCGCCGCAGAACCTTGCCGTTGGCTGCTGTGTAGGTATCGAACGGGTTGTAGACGGTGAACAGGCGACCCTGGGCGTCGCGCGTGTCGGAGAAATCGCCCTGGCGCTGCAGCGCCGTGGGTACGGTCGCCAGAACGCTGGCCGGCGAAGTGTTTTTGTAGTAGTCCAGGCCGAGGTGGAAGAAGGTCCGGTTCCTGCCGTTGTAGATCTTGGGCAACACGACGGGGCCTCCGACGGCGCCGCCGTACTTGTTATAGGTGACGTTGGGCAGTTCCCCGGCTCCGGAACGCTTGGAGAAGAAGCTCTGCGCGTTGAATTCGTCCCGGCGGTGATACTCGAACAGCGCGCCGTGAAACTCGTTGGTGCCGCTTTTGCTCACCACGTTCACGACGGCTCCACCGCTCTTCCCGAATTCGGCGCTGAACTGGTTGGTCTGAATCTTGAACTCCTGGATGGTTTCCGGGGTGGGCTTCATCTCCAAAAAGGTGCCGCCTTCGCGCTGGTCGAGGCTGCTGACGAGCGCGCCGTCGATGTAGAAATCCGACGTGCCGGCACGTACGCCGTTGGAGACCCACCGCGCGGGATGGCTGGTATTCGATAACCCCGGATCGCCGTTGACCCCCACCACACCGGGCGTCAGAAAGACCAGACGAACGAAGTAGCGGTCAATCAGGGGAATCGAACGCACGTACGCGTTCTCCACTACCTGGCCCATCTCGGAGTTGGTCATGTTGATCAGGGGCGCCGCGCCGGTGACCTCGACGCTGGTCGAAGCGGATCCCACGGTCAGCTCGACATTGATGGTCGCCTGCTGCGCTACCTGGAGGACGAAGTCGGGGACCACCGAGGTTTCGAAGCCGGCGGCTTCAACGCGCACCTGGTACGTACTGGGTTGGAGTTGTGTAATCACATAACGGCCGGCCTCGTCAGTGGTGGCCGTTTGCTTGACGTTGCGCAGAACGTCTGTGACGATCACGTTCGCCCCCGGAACCACCGCCTGGGTGGGATCGGTGACGATGCCGCGAAGCGAGGCCGTGGCCGTCTGCGCCAGAGCAAGGCCGGCCGAAAGCGCCAGCCCGGAGAACAGGAGAAGCAGTCGAACGCAGTTGATCATCGCTAAAACCTTTCGAATTCGGTCATGGCAACTACTACTTCCGCCGCGTCGTAAAACACCAGGCCCTCAGGCGTGGGTTGCATCCTCTGGGGGCAGCAACAGCGAAATATAGTTGACCGCCGACTGGTCCTGCCCTACGACCGCAAATAGACGCTCGGCAGCATTGGTCATATGAATCAACATGTACGCTGCTGCGTGGTCCCGCTTGCGGTTGAAGATGGCTCGAAGAATGTCGTTGTGCTCGCGCACGATTTCCTGGACCACGGGGGCGGTGTTCACAGCGCGGTTGATCCATATCTCCAGCAGCGCACGCATGCCGTTGAGGAAATGCACGAGCGCAGTGTTATGGCTGGCCCGGGCCAGGAGAACGTGATACTGCATGTCGTAGTGCGACGCGCGGCCGGGATCGGAGGCGCTTTCCTGGAAAGCCTGCATGACGGATTCCAGGGCGGCGCGGTCGGCGGCGTCGTGTCGCTCGGCGGCCAGACGCGCGGCTTCGATCTCCAGGAGACGACGAACTTCGACGATCTCGTGCACGCTGGAACGCTGGAGCATGAGGGCGAGCCCGATCAGGCGTTCGACCGGCGCGTCCTCCTGGGTACTGACGTAGGTTCCGGATCCCTGGCGGGTCTGGACGGCGCCGATGAAGGCGAGCGAACCCATGGCCTCGCGCAGGGTGGAGCGGCCAACACCCAGCCGTTCACACAGTTCGCGCTCGGTAGGGAGGCGGTCGCCGGGATTCAGGTTCGCCACGAACCGTGCCAGGCGGGCGGTCGTGGCCAGTGCCAAATCCTGCTTATCAATTCTCTCGAGCTTCTCGACGGAGCCCTCGGCGAGAATGTCTGCACGATTCATCTGATGAATGTGGATTATAAGGGCATTCTTTCCGGGAATCAAGCAATTTTTCACATAAGTCAGCAGACGGATTTGCGTGCAAGTATTGCGCATTCGTGGGATAGACACCCTATTTGGCGTGATTTCAGGGCTTGACATACCCCAAGGTTTGATATACGAATGAGATCTGACAACTGATGACTACGGTCGGGCGACCAACATCCCGTCGCCGAATTCAGCTGCTCATCGGAGCCGTCCTCTATGTCATTTACCCGCCGCCGGTTCTGTGCCGTCGCCGGCGCCCTGGGCGCCACGGCGTCCGCTCCAAACCGGCCGAATATTCTGTGGATCACCAGCGAGGATAACGGCCCGTTCCTCGGCTGCTACGGCGATGCCTTCGCCGACACCCCCAATCTGGACCGCATGGCGGCACAGGGGACCGTCTACGAGAATGCATTCACGGCCTTTCCGGTCTGTGCGCCCACGCGCTCCACGCTCATTATGGGGGTGTGGGCGAACTCCGCTGGAACCGGCCACATGCGCAGCCGCGTGGCGCTCTCCCCGGCCATCCGCCTGTTCCCCTCCCTGCTGCGCGAGGCGGGCTACTACTGCACCAACAACTACAAGGAGGACTACAACACTCCAACACCCGCCGGCGTGTGGGACGAGTCCAGCCGCAGAGCCACCTACCGGAACCGCCGGCCCGGCCAGCCTTTCTTCCACGTAGTCAATCACGGCACGACGCACGAAAGCTCCATGTTTAAGCCGCGGGAGCTGGTGCACGACCCGCGGCGCGCCGTCATCCCGCCCTACCATCCGGACAACGAGGTTTTCCGCCGCGACCGCGCGCGGTACTACGACAACATCACGCAACTGGACCGGCAGGTGGGCAAACTGCTGGCCGATCTTGAAGCAGACGGCTTGGCCGAAGACACCATCGTGTTCTATTTTTCCGACCACGGCGGCATCTTCCCCCGCGGCAAACGCTTCGTCTACGATTCCGGGACACGCGTGCCGTTGATCGTCCATTTTCCGAAGAAGTACCGCCACCTGGCGCCCACGGAACCGGGCCGCCGGACGAACCGGCTGGTGAGCTTCGTCGATTTCGCTCCGACGATTCTGAGCCTGGCGGGTGCGCGCATACCCGATTACATGCAGGGCCGCGCGTTCTTGGGGACACAGGCCGGCCCGCCGCGCGAATACGTTTGCTCCGCGCGCGACCGCATGGGCCCCTGCCCCGATCTGAGCCGCGCGGTGCGCGACCGGCGCTTCCGCTATATCCGCAATTACATGCCGCACCTGCCGGCCTTCCAGTACGACTCCTTCGCCATGGGGATTCCCTGCTGGGCAAACCTGTGGCAACTGTACCGGGAGGGCCGGTTGAATGCGCTGGAGCGGCGTATCTTCGAGCCCAAGCCGCCGGAGGAACTATACGACATCCACGAGGACCCGCACGAGATCCACAACCTGGCGGAGCGGGCGGAGTTTCGCGAGGTGCTGGAGAACATGCGAAGCCGGTGCGACACGTGGCTGAAGGAGATCCGGGATGTCAGCTTCATCCCCGAACTGGAGATGCACCGGCTGTCGCGGGGAACCACGGCCTACGATTTCGCGCGCGACGACCGCCGCTATCCTTTCGAGCGCGTTCTGCGGCTAGCGGGCGCCACGCGCCTGGAGGAGTTGGCGCCGCACCTCGGCGACGCCCACACCGTGATGCAGTACTGGGCGGTGGTGGGATGCCGCCGGCTGGACCGGGGTGCGGCGCCGGTAAAGAAGGAACTGGCCGCTGCCATGCGCCAAAGCCCCTCGCCCAGCGTGAAGATGGCGGCTGCCGAACTGCTGTGCCGCCTGGGAGACGAACGGGAGCCGCTGGCGCTGCTGGAGGGCTATCTCGCCAGCGAGGAGCCGTGGACCCGGATGCACGCGGCGGTGACGCTCGGCTGGCTCGGCGCGCGGGCGCGCGCCGCCGTTCCCGCCCTGAGGAAAGCCGCCGGGGACCGGGAGAACTACCCCAAGCTGGCTGCACAAAACGCGCTATTGTACATCGGGGGCGAATCGTAATGCGCAAGAAGATGTTTGCCGCCGCGCTGGCGCTGGCGGCGGCGGCGCCGCTGGCGGCGGCGCCGCGAACGCTGTCGCTTTGCGTGGCCCAGGTGGGAGTGGAACCTTCGCTGGCCGCCAACCGCGACAAGGCGGTCCGCTACATCCGGCAGGCCAGCGCGCGCGGCTGTCGCGCGGTGGCGTTTCCGGAGGGCTATCTGCGGGAACAGGCGCAGGAGGGCCCGCAGGTAGTGGATGCGGCGCTCCACAGCATCGCGCGGGCCGCGGATGAGGGAAACATCTACGTGATCCTGGGCGGGCACTCGAAACCCGATCCGGCCTTCAAGGCGCACAACTGGATGGTGGTCTTCGATCCGGACGGGCAGCGGATCTTCCGTTACGAGAAACTCTACGATAAGCGGGACGCCAAGATGCCGGACGTCTTCTACATCGACGGCGTCCCGTGCAGCGCGTTTATCTGCGCCGACCGGTGGCTGCGGGGGCTGGAGGAGTTGCCGGTCATGAAGGGGTCGCGGGTGCTATTCGAGCTGTCGCGGAACTTCGCGATGGAATGGGTGGAGCCCCTCGGCTGGTACTGGTATGTTCCGCGCGCGCTGCGCAATCAGGTTTTCGTGGTGCTGGCCAACTCCGCCAATCATCCTTCCTGGGACGACCCCGAACATGGGCCGCATCACGGCCACAGCGCGGTGATCGGCCCCGACGGCACACTGCTGGCCGGGGCGCACGACGCCAGCGAGCGCCTGGTGGCCGCCACCATCGATGTGGAGAAGGCCACCGGCGGGGAAGCCCGCGCACGGTTCTCCCATCCCGTATTCGAACCGTTCTGGAAGACCGGATTGCAGATCATGGCGGGGGAGAAGAAGGCGATCGAGCCGGTTCGCCCGTATCTCTCTCCGGAGATCGACATCACCATCGCCGGCGCACAGATGGCCAGTTCGCGGCGCATCGAGGATAACCTTGCCCGGATGCGCCGGATGGTGCGGGACGCGGCTGCGGGCGGGGCCGACCTGGTGGTGTTTCCGGAACTTGCCGCCACGGGCGCGCTCGAGGAGGATATCCGCGCCGCCACGGCGGAGCAACTGCAAGCCGCGGTGGACCGGATGCGGCAGGCGGCCAAAGAGCACGGCATGCACGTCGTGTTCGGCATTCCGCATCGCCGGGGCGGGGCCATCATGAACTCCGCCTATGCGCTGGGGCCGGACGGCGCCGTCCTGACGCGCTACGACCAGACGGTGGTGGACCGGCCGGCGCTGTTTACAGCGGGCACGGATCCGAAAAGCATGTGGTTTCGGGTGAAGGGCGTTCCTGCCGTAGTGACCATCGGGAAAGACGCCTTGTGGAACGAGATCGCGGAGCTGGCCGCCCACGCCGGCGCGCAGATTCACGTGACCATCCACCATGACCTTGGCCGGGGAAAAGCGGCGGACCTGCGCCGCATGCAGATCTGGGCGGCCATGGCGTCGTACAAGACCTTTACGCCGGCAGTGAACGCGGCGTACCCGGCGGGGCTGGACCATCCCAGCGCACCGGCCGGCGGCGGCTCGGCGATTTGGGACGACCTGAGCGGGCAACGAGAGGTCCGCAAGGCACTGGATACCGGGCAACCAAACCCGGATCCCTCCGTCAAGATCTTCTCGCCGTGGTCGGCGAACTGCGTGGTGCAGGCCGGGGAGGGAGAACAGATCATCTACGCCACCCGGCGGGTGAATGCCCGAAATCCGTACCGGCAGCCCAACTTCAATCCGCAGATGCGGCCCTGGTACAATTTCGGGGGGCAACTCATATCGCCTGGGCCGCAGTTCCAGCTCCGTTCGCGGCCGTAACCAGGCAGCTTGCAAGAGCGCGGGGCAGCGCGCCGGCACGGGAACAGGAGCACGGCCGCCAGGCGGCCGCGCCCGGTTTCGTCGCTGGCAGGCTATCGCTTCAGGATGGCGGGCAACGCATCGACCGCCGCCTTGGCGATCATGCCGTCCTGCTCCGCGGTCACACCGCTGACGCCAATGGAGCCGATGATCTGCCCCTGGTACTGGATCGGCAATCCACCTTCAAAGGGAAATGCACCCGGCAGGATCATCACCTGAGGCCGCTTGACCACGTCGTCGGCAAAGGCCTTACTCGGCCGGAGGAACTTGATGGCGCTTTCGGCCTTGCGCATCGAGACTTCGATACTGCCGAGCTGCACGCCGTCCATGCGCTGGAAATAGAGCAGGTGTCCGCCATCGTCCAGCACCGTGATCGCCACGTTCCAATTGTGCTTGCGAGCGAACTGCTCGCCGGCCGCCGCCATCTGGCGGGCGGCATCGAGGGTCAACACCCGTTTGGTTTGCAATTCGGCGGCGGAACAGACGCCAGACACCAGCAGAGTGAGAAGTGCAAGGGTGACTTGTGGAATTGATCTGCCCATGTGTGTATCGTCTCACAGGAGCGAAGGAGCCCGGCTATGGTTGCGCGGGCGGCGTTTTCGCCGATCTTAGAACCGCCTCCCGCGCTTCCCGATAGGGCCGCAGCAGCTCGGTCATCCGGGCCACGATCTCCGGGTACTTCAGCCACAGGTTCCTGGTTTCGCCGATATCGTCGGCCAGGTTGTATAGCTGCCCGCGCGGCCCTCCCGCGACCGGCTCAATCCTCGCTGGCCGTGAGAAGCCGCCGGAGCCCAGGTGCGTGATCAGCTTCCAATCCCCCTGGCGAATGACCGCGGCGCCCTCCTTCAACACCAGGTGGTCGCGAATCGGCCGGCCCCCGTCGCGGCCTACCAGCGCCGGGAGGAAACTGACGCTGTCCTCTCCGGCACCCGCCGGCAGCGGCTCGCGCAGCATCTCGGCCAGCGTCGCCATCACGTCGGTGAAGCAGATGGTCTGCCGGCTCACCGAGCCGCTCCGGATCATGCCGGGCCACCGCGAGATAAAGGGCACGCGATGACCCCCTTCCCAGGAGTCGCCCTTCATGCCTCGCAGCGGTCCGGTGGAACGGTGCCCCAAGCGCTGCACATCGCTGTCGTACCAGACCGGGCCGTTGTCGCTGGTGAAGATCACCAGGGTGTCTTCGGTCATGCCGTTCCTCTCGAGGGCAGCCATAATCCGCCCCACCGCACGGTCCACCTGCACCACAAAATCGCCGTACAGGCCTGCCCGGCTCTGATTCCGGTACTCGGGAAGCGGCAGCCACGGGGTATGGGGCGCGGTGAGCGCGGCATACAGGAACAGCGGCTTCCCCGTGCCGGATGCGGCATGCCGGTCGATCACGCCAACCGCTTCCTCTTCCAGCCGCGGCAACACCTCGGCATGCCGGAACCCCGGTGCAATGCCGCCTTCCCTCCACATGGCCCCCTGGATCCGGCTCCAGCCTTCCGTGTGATTGGCCGCCACCCGCCCGGTAGGCGCGGCCACCGCTCGCCGGCCGCGTATGTAGAAATACGGCGGGATGTCGAGGGACGCCGGCAGCCCGAAAAAGCTGTCGAACCCGCAGTCGAGCGGCCCCCCGGCGAGCGGCCTGCTGAAATCGTACTTTGTGCCGCCGTCGAACCCCAGGTGCCACTTCCCTACCATCGCGGTGGCATAGCCGTTCTGCTTGAGGTAGCTGGCGATGGTGGTGCAGCCGGGCTCGATCAGCCGTTCGGCCTCCACCCGCCGCGCGTTCCGCAAAGGATACCGCCCGGTGAGCAGCCCCCAGCGGCTGGGAACGCACCAGGCCGCCGGCGAGTGCGCGTCGGTAAACCGCATTCCCCCTGCCGCCAGCCGGTCGATACTGGGCGTTGGAATCCTCGACTCCGGGTTGAAGCACGCCGCGTCCCCGTAGCCCATGTCATCGGCCAGGATGAACACGATGTTGGGCCGCTTCGGCCGTGCCGCGCCGGCCAGCGCCGCCGCCCCGGCGCCGCACATGGTTGCCAGGAATGCCCGCCGGCTGTTCCTCATGCCCCTACCGGCCCAGGGCTGTCGTACGCCTCCCGTTAGAGCCGCCATCCCTGCCTTCAGTTGCTTCATGATGCCGCCGCACTCCGGCGGCGCGTCGAGTCGCGGACCACCAGTCGCGGCTCGATCAGCACCTTCCCCGGCTTCCGCCGCCGGCCCTTGCCCAACTGCCCCAGTGTCAGCCTGCCGATGCGCCGGCCCATCTCCGCCGATTGCTGGTCGATCGAGGAAAGCGGCACCCGCAGAAACCCCGAGTACAACACGTTGCCGCAGCCAATAAGGGCGACGTCCTCTGGAATGCGCAGCCCGGCGTCGAGAATCGCCTGCATGGCTCCCATGGCGGCCGGGTCATTGAAACAGAACACGCCGTCCGGCCGCCGCTCGAGCCGCAGCAGTCGCTGCATGGCGCGGTAGCCGCTCACGTCCCCCTGTTCATCGGCGGTTCCGGCCGACACTACGTACTCCGGCTCCGGCTGCAACCCGTGTGCGCACAGCGCATCCCGATAACCCTCGAGGCGTCCCAGCGCCGTACTCACCTCGCCGCCGCGAATGTGCGCGATCGCGCGGCATCCCGCCGAGATCAGGTGTTCGGTCGCCATCAGCCCGACCCGCCGGTCGTCCATCCCCACGAAGTTACCCGTCCAGCCCGGGAAGCACCGGTCGATCAGCACGCAGACCACTTTCCGCTTCGAAATTTCCGCGACCGCGGCGGGGGTCGCCTGCACCGACGCCAGCAACAGCGCGTCCACTCCTCGCGCCAGCATCTGATCGATCTGCTGCTCTTCCAGCGCCGTCTGCTCCTGCGAGGACGAAATGAGCAGTCCGTAGCCCGCCTCGTTCAACACCTGCGACAACCCCTTGGCCAGCTCCGCGAAAAACGGGTGTACCAGGTCCGGCACGATCAACCCGGCGCTGAACGTGCGCCCGGTCGCCAGCGCCCGCGCAGCGAAATTCGGCTGATAGTTCAGCTCCTTGATGCGCTTCAGGACGCGCGCGCGCGTCTCGGCGCTGATATCGGGGTGGTTCCGCAATGCCTTGGAAACCGTGATGATCGAAACCCCGATATCCTCGGCGATATCCTTCATTCGAACGGGCATCAGTTCCGCGACCTCACTTCAACTCCTCGTCGAAACATACCGCCACCTTGCCGCAGCGGCCGCTGCTCATCAGCGCGTACGCGTCGCCCACGTCGGCCAGGGCGAAACGGTGGGTAATCAGGTCCGCGGGATGCAGGTTCCAGCGTACCAGCCGTTCCACCAGCTCCTCCATCAGCCACGTGGAGGTGACCCAGGAGCCATGGATCGACTTCTGGTCGTGAATGATATCGGGCGACGGCTGAAACTCCACGCCCCCGCCTTCGCCCAGCATTACGATTTTGCCCCATTTTCGGGTCGCCCGGATAGCCACGGCGCGCGCACTCGCGTTGGCGGAACACTCCACCGCCCGCTCCACCCCGCGGCCGCCGGTCAACTCGCGCACCTGCTCCACGTTCTCCGCCCCGGCCGCCAGCACGCAGTCGAACAATCCCAGCGACTCGGCCAGCCGCAGCCGCTCCGCCTTCACATCGATCCCGATAATCTTCTCCGCGCCCAGCTTCCGGCACAGCGCTCCCGCCGCCAGGCCCACCGGCCCCAGTCCCGTCACCAGCACCGCGTCTTCGCCCGAAATTCCGATCTTCGTCAGCCCTTCGTACACCGTACCGAATCCGCAGGCCACCTGCGCGCCGTCGGCGTAGGACAGGGGCTCCGGCAGGGCGATCAGGTCCTTTTCTTCGGCCAGCAGATACTCGGCCATCCCGCCGTCGCGCTGCCATCCGTAAGCCCGCCGGTACTGCTCCCTGGTGCACGAGATCATGTATCCCCGGCGGCAGTCGTTGCACACCCCGCACCCGGAGATATGGTATACGATCGCGCGGTCGCCCTCGCGGAACCGCCGGCAGCCCGGCCCGGTCCGGACGATCTGTCCCGCGGGCTCGTGCCCCGCAATTACTCCCTGGTAGCCCTCCGGCCCCTTGCCCAGGTGCTCGTGGTAGATGCACCGGATATCGGAGCCGCAGATCGTCGACGCCTTCATGCGCAGCAACACTTCGCCGTGGCCCGGCTCCGGAACGGGGACCTCCCGCAACACCGCGGTGCTGTCGCCCGGCAGGTACGCGCCCTGCATCGTTCCGTTCATCGCGCTTCCTCCAGCCGGTTAGGCCGGCGTAATCTCACCATCCACATCCCACAGGTCCTCCCAGCTCTGTCCCGGCTTCCACAAGAATACCTGCCCCTTGATGAGCCGGCAGTTCTTGTCGATGGTGGCGATGGCATCCATCTCCGCGTCCGTCAGGGGGTCTTCCACGACCGCTTTGAGATTGGCGGCGTAATGCGAGCGCTTGGTGGACATCGGAATGGGGGTCTGCCCGCGCTGGACGGCCCACTTCAAGCACACCGCGGCGGGATGCACGCGGTGGCGTTCCGTGATGGCGGTAATCACCGGATCGTCCATGTCGACGGTGTCCTCCGGCGTCCGGTCGCGCTCGGGCCGCTGGGGCGAGCCCAGTGGACAGTAGGCCACCGGCTGGACGCCGTTCGCGCGGAGGAACTCGAACAGCTCCCTCTGCTGGAAGTGCGGGTGCAATTCCATCTGGTTCACCGCGGGTTTGATCCGCGCGTCCGCCAGCAGCCGCCGCAGCTTCGGGATGGTCATGTTGGAGGTCCCGATGTGCCGTACCAGTCCCATGTCCACCAACTCCTCCATCTTCCGCCACGTCCGCATGAAGCTCTCGTGTGCGTACGGCCTGGCATGGTTGCTGCGCGACTCGACGTCGCATCCGGGCGGGTGTGCGTTCGGGAAGGGCCAGTGTACGCAGTAGCAGTCCAGGTATCCGACTCTCAAATCGGAAATGGACTGCCTGCACGCCGGGATCACGTCCTCCGGGGCGTGCTTGTCGTTCCAAAGTTTCGAGGTGACCCACATCTCCTCCCGCCGCGCCCCCGCCCGCAGCAGGCCCTCGAATACCTCGCCGATCTCGGGCTCGTTTCCGTAGATCGCCGCGCAGTCGAAATGCCGGTAGCCCACCTCGTAGGCCCCCCGGACCGCCTCCGCAACCTCTCGGGCGCGCGCGTGGTCGGAGCCGAACGTGCCCAGGCCGATCGCCGGCAAACGCGCGCCCGTATGCAGCGTGCGGTAGGGAACCGACGCCGGATCTACGCCGCCCTCCCGGAAACTGGTGGACTCGGGAACCGTAATCATGATCTTCTCGTTCGTGCTTACCTCGGCCTGTACGGCGAGCGCCATCGCGGCTTCAACATATCGGCAGCGCCCTCGTCGCCCAGAATTCTTTCGGTTTGGGGGTCCCACCGCAGATCCCGCCCGGTGAGCAGCGCGATATTCGCCAGGTGCGCCACCGTCACCGACCGGTGCGCCACCTCCACCGGCGCAACCGTGGGGGACTTGGTGAACACGCAGTTGATGAAATTGGTCACATGCTCGAAGCTCTGGTACAGCCGCACGCCCCGGGCCGGTATGCGGCTCGCCCACACCTCCGGCGAACTGCATTCGTACTGGCCGCGGTCGCACCAGATCCATCCGTCGGTTCCCTCGAAGCGCACACCCCCGCGCTCCTTGCTCGACACCAGCATGCGCACGCCGTTGGCGTATTCGCACTCGAAGGAGAACTCCACCGCGGTGTTGTAGATGGGGTGTTCCGCGAACCGGCCGCGCGCGTTCCGCACCGCCACCGGCCCGGACAACTCCGCCCCGATACCCCACTGTGCGATGTCGATGTGGTGCGCGCCCCAGTCGGTGATCTGCCCGCCCGAATAGTCCCGGTTCCAGCGGAAGTTCACTCCCACCCGCGCCGGACAGTACGGCGCTTCGGGCGCCGGCCCCAGCCACCGGTCGTAATCGAACCCCGGCGGCACCGGAGCCGGATCCGTCAGGTGGGCCACCTTCCCGACGTCGTTCGCGCCCCCGGGCAGCCCCACCCGTACCGTGACCAGCTTCCCGATCGCGCCGTTGCGCACCAGCTCGCAGGCGCGGTGAAAATTGGGCGCGGAGCGCTGTTGCGAGCCGGTCTGAAAGGTGATGCCGGCCTTCTTCACCGCATCCGACATCAGCCGTCCCTCCACTACCCGCAGGGACAGCGGCTTCTGGCAGAAAATGTGTTTGCCCGCCTTGCAGGCGTCCAGGACCTGAATGCAATGCCAATGGTCGGGAGTCGCGATGTAGACCGCATCGATGTCGCGCCGGTCCAGGATCTCGCGGTAGTCGGTGGCCACGGCGCAGACATTATCGGCGTAATACTTGTTCACCAACTGCCGCGCCGGCTCCCAGCCGCGCACGGTGCCCTGCCAGTACCCGGCACTCTCGCGGTTGACATCGCAGACCGCCACCACCTTCACGCGGTCCTTGGTCATGAACTGCCGTAGCGACCCGTAGCCGTTGTTTCCCGTCCCGATGAACCCCATCTGGATGCGGTTGGAAGGGGCCGCCTTTCCGAATACCCTCGAGGGCACAATCAGGGGCGCCGCCGACATCCGCATCAGGTTTCTTCGTGTCAGGTTCAAGTCTTCCCTCCTTCGGTAGGGCGGGCTTCAGCCCGCGCGCAGCTTTAGCCCCGCCGGCCGGGCTTCAGCCCGCCCCACCCACCGTTTCCAGCTAGAACGACAACCGCAGCCCGAACTTGAAGGTGCGCTCGTCCAGGGCGCCCCGTCCGGTCTTCCTGAGGCTGGTGATGGTCGTGAAGTCCCCCAGGCTTCTCAGGGTGCCGTCGACGTTCCACTGGGCGTTGTTTACGTTGTTGTTGGGGGTCCCGAAGTGCGGCGTATTGGTCGCATTCATGGCCTCCGCGCGGAACTGCAGCTTGAAGCGCTCCGTCAGATCGAAGTTCCGGATCACGCTCAGGTCCAGGTTCGACAGAAACGGCGCGCGCAACTGGAACATGCCGGAGGTGCCGAAACGCGCCTCGTTCACCGGCCTGAACGCCGTCGCGTCGAACCAGCTATCCGGACTGCCCGTGATCTTCACCTCGGGCTTCACCAGGTCGGCGCGCTGCTGGTGCCCCGGCGCGTTCAGGCTGGCGGCGTTGGCCGTCACGGTGAAACGGGGGCCGCTGGCGAACGAGTACACGCCCGCCACCTGCCAGCCGCCCAACACCTTCGAGCCGACGCCCTCCTGCAGGAACCGCTTGCGCTTTCCGAAGGGAAGCTCGGCCGTGAAAACGGTGCTGAATACGTGCGGCCGGTCGTCCGCATTGGGGACGTGCTTTCCCTGCCCGCGGTATTCCGGGTTGGGATATGCGGGGAAGGCATCGAAGAAGTACCGCGCGTGCGTGTAGGAGAACCGCGCCATGTACCCCTGCGAGAAGCGCTTGTTCAGCGAAGCCTGGAAGGAGTCGTGTTGCGAATTGCCGCCCACGTCCGTGGTGATCTGCAGCGCCGTCCCCAACCCCCACCTCGGGTACAGCACGCGGCTCTGGTTGCCGCCGCCGATGGTGGAGTAGTTGAAGTCCCAGCGCGCCGACATATGGCGGGTCCGCGAGGCGACATAGCCCGCCTCCGCCACCCAGCCGCCGCCCACCGCCTTCTGCACCATCAGGTTCCAGGACTGGATGTAGGGACGCCGGAATTTCGGATCGAACGATTCGACATGCACCCCCGGCAGCGTAGTGACGGTGCCCTTCAACAGGTCCGGCGGTTCCAGACTCGGCAGCCCCTGGGCGATGGGGAATACGTAGTCGTAGCCCGTGTTGCCGGCTTGGCTCCAACTGGTCGTCGTCGGGAACCACTGCACCGCATTGCGGGCCAGGTTCATGGGGTTGAAACTGATGCCGTAGCCGCCCCGAATCACCAGGTCGCCGGTGGGCCGGTAGGCAAAGCCGAACCGCGGGCCGAACAGCCGCTTGCTCATCGCGTACCCGCAGCTATCCGGCGACACGTCGCCCCAGCCGCAGAAGATCGTCTGGTTGGTCTCCGGGTCGTATTGCGGAAAGCCCCTGCCGCCCTTGCGCGTCGGCGTGCTGAAGTAATCCCAGCGCAGGCCGGGCGTGATGGTCAGTTTCCTGGTCACCGCCCAGCGGTCGCGGATGTAGAAGCTGTAGTTCCCGCTGCGGGCGTTCCCGGTGTCCCAGACCGCGGTTTTGGACACCGATTGCGGCAGCCCCAGCATGAAAGTCGCAAAGGTATTGAAGTAGTTGGTGGTCACGCCCGGCCTGCCGGTCACGTTGGCGGTGAAGTAGAAGTGGCCCGGGTCTCCCATCGGCTCGCCCCGGTCCAGCAGCGTAAACACCGAGTCGAAGCCGAAACGAATGTCGTGGCTGCCCCGGATCATCGATGCGTTCAGGGCAAACTGGTGCGAGCCGCTGGTATCCCGGATCGGTTGCACGGCCGAGCCGAAGTTGCCGTATCCGGTGGCTTGCAATCTCGGCCAGCCTCCGTCGAAGCGCGAGGCGCCGTTGGTCCCCGGGATGCCCAGGTAGTCCAGCCCGAGATTCTCATCCAGGCCCCTCGGCTCGTAAAGCATGTCCTTGGACGAGTTGGCATAGTAGCCGTCCAGCAGGAAGGTCGGGCTCACGGTATAGACGGCCGAGTAGGTCTGGCTGGCCACCCAGCCGTGCGCCGTGCCGGCCGCTCCCCGGGTGTCGATGGGGTTGCCTCCCAACTCTCCGAAGCGCGCCGGGATGGCGTTGCTGTAGTCCAGGTAGCTCACCCGCCCATTGATATTCAGGCGGTCCGTGGCGTTCCAGGTCACCTTGGTGTCGATCTTATGCCGATCATAGCTCCAGGGCCCGGCCGCCCAGTAATTGTTCTGCGACGAATCCGGATCTCCCAGGTTCGGCATGGGAATCTTCTCTACCACTTTCGCCATAATCGGGCTGAGGCGGTCGGCCGGGATGACGTTGCCCGGGAAGGCGATGCGTCCGGCGCCGCCCGGCTGCCCGGTCAGCGGGTCGAAAATCGCGGCCGAGGACTCGCTGAAGTTCCCTTGCCGCATCAGCACCGACGGCACCGATGTCTTAATCCCCATGGTGGCGCGGTCGAAGGTGCTGTCGTAGGAAACGAAATAGAAGAGTTTGTCCCGCTTGATCGGTCCGCCCAACGTGCCGCCGAACTGGTTATAGATCAGCTTCGACTGCTCCTCCGAAGGAGGCAGGAAATAGGGCCTCGCCTTCAGGCTGTTGTCGCTGTGATAGCCGTACAGCGTTCCGTGCATGGCGTTGGTGCCGCTCTTGAGTTGCACGTTCACCGCGCCGGCGCCGACGAATCCCTGCTCGGCATCGAAGGTTCCCGAGGAAACGTTTACTGCTTCGATGGAGTCTGCGTTGGGCACTTCGTCGGGGCGCCCCTGGAACCAGGCCTGCTTGGAAACCGCACCGTCGGTGCGATACGTGGTCTGCTCCACAGTCGACCCGCTGGCGGCCACCGACATCGATCCCGCCGGGTTGTTCGTGTCCGCCCCGCCCGATTCGGCCGGCAGCCAGCCGGGCAGCGTGGCGATCATACCCTGGTAGTTGCGGTTCAGAGCCAGCGGCATCACTTCGATTTCTTCGGCGTTGATCTCGTCGCGCACTTCCACGCTATCGGTCTGCAGGACCACAGCCCGCGCGCTCACCTCGATCTTCTCCGCCACGTCCCCCACGGCCAGTCGCGCATCGGCGCGGACCGTGGCGCCGGCATGCACCTGGATTGCGGTCCTGGTGAAGGACTTGAACCCGGGACTGGAAACCTCCACCCGGTAGATGCCCGGGTTGATGGATCGCAGCGTCCAGGTTCCCGACTCGTTGGTCGAAAGCGTCCATTGCTGTTCCGTTTGTGTATTGGTGATCGCCACGGTCGCCCCGGCGATCGCCGACTCGCTGGCATCGGTCACGTTGCCGACCAGCGATCCGAATATGATCTGCGCGTACGCAGCCGGGATGAAGATGGCCGCCGCCAGGCACAGAATGCCCGCCGCCGTCGCCATCCATTTGTTTCTTCGCATGCAGTTCATAGCCTTCTCTCTTTGCCTTGTTGACCATGTGCCAACACTTGCGCGGCCTCGGGAGCGGTTCCCTGGTCGCCGTTTGCCGGAAGCACCTCGAGTCCCGGGCCCAGCCGGTATGTGTTGCCCGCAACCGTGGCAACACGCACCTGTTTGCCCGCATAGCGGACCGTCATCGTCTTGCCCGCCAGGGAGCGGATACGCGCGCCGGCCAGTTTGCCGCCGCGCCAGGTTAAATCGACCTCGAAGCCGCCCCGCGCCCGCAGCCCCGAGACGCTGCCTTCCTGCCACTCCCGCGGCAGCGCCGGCAGCAGGTGCAGGAAGCCTTCCCGGCCCTCCTGGATGGCGCTGTCGCCGACCGGTTTGCGGTGCGGATCGTGGCTTTGCAGCAGCATTTCCGCCACCCCCGCGGTCGCACCGAAATTGCCGTCGATCTGGAACGGCGGGTGGGCGTCGAACAGGTTCGGGTAGAGGCCGCCCCGCCCATCGCCGCGCTCCGGCATCGGGCGGATCAGGTTCTTCAGGATCAGGTAGGCGTGGTCACCGTCCAGCATGCGGGCCCACAGGTTGACCTTCCAGCCCATCGACCAGCCGGTGGCCGCGTCGCCGCGCATCTCCAGCGACCGGCGCGCCGCCCGGAACAGCTCCGGCGTACCGTACGGCGTGATCTCGCTTCCCGGGTGCAGCCCCCAGAGGTGCGACAGGTGGCGGTGTTTGTTCTCCGGCCGGTCTATGTCCTCCAGCCATTCCTGCATCTGGCCGTGGCGCCCGACCTGGTTGGGGGCGATGCGGGCGCGCATCTCCTCCAAACGGCTGCGCAGCGCGGCGTCGGTCTTCAGAATCCGCGAGGCCGCAATCACGTTCGTGAACAGATCGCGGATAATCTGGTGGTCCATGGTCGGCCCCATCACCAGCCCGCCCTGCTCCGGCGAGTTGCTCGGCCCGCTGATGAGCCACTTGTCCGGCCGCCGCGGGTCCTCCACCAGGTAGTCCACGAAGAACAGCGCCGCCGAACGCATCAGCGGATAGGCCGTGGAGCGCAGGTACTCCACGTCGCCGCCGAACAGGTAGTGGTCCCACAGGTGCTGGCAGAGCCAGGCGCCGCCGGTGGGCCAGATCCCGTGGTTGGAGTTGTTGATGGGCGCCGTCCCCCGCCACAGGTCGAAGTTGTGGTGCAGCACCCAGCCCCGGGCGTTGTAGTGCGTCCTGGCGGTCCGCTCGCCGCTGATCGCCAGTTCCTTCATCGCCGCGATCAGGGGCGCCACGCACTCGGCCAGGTTGGCCGGCTCCGCGGGCCAGTAGTTCATCTCCGCGTTGATGTTGGTGGTGTACTTGGACTCCCACGGCGGATCGTTCTGGTTGTTCCAGATGCCCTGCAGGTTGGCCGGCTGCCCGCCCTCCCGGCTGGAGGCGATCAGCAGGTAGCGCCCGTACTGGAACAGCAGCGCCACCATCCCCAAGTCGTTAGAGCCGGCGAAGCGGGCCAGCCGCTCGTTGGTGGTCAGGGTCGAGGGCCCCCGGTCGGGGCCCAATTCGAGGCGCACGCGCCGGAACAGCCGCTGGTGATCCGCCACGCTCGCCTGCCGTACCGCCTCGAATGGCTTCCCCCGCAGCGCGGCCAGCACGGCGTCGTTGCGCGCCGCCGGATCGGCGGAGACGTCCTGGAAGCTCTTGAAGTTCGTCGCTCCGGCCAGATAGATGGTCACCGCGTCCGCGCCCCGGATGACGATCGCCGAGTCGTCGGTCTTCATCGTGCCGCCCTCGGCGATGGCCACCGCGCGCGCCTCGAACCGGATGGCCCCGTCTTCCACGCGCCCCTGGTAGGCCAGCTCGCCCGGCTTCACGGCCCTCGTAGATGCAGTGCGATGCCCGCTACGGAACAGCACCGCGCAGTCGATCTTGCCGGGCTGGTCGGCCGTCAACCGGATAGCGATCGCCTGGTCGGGAAAGCTGGCCAGCACCTCGCGGCGGTAGTTCACCTTGTGGACGCCGAACGAAACCCCCGCCACCCCCGTATCCAGGTTGAGATCGCGCCGGTAGTTGGTAATGTGCTGCGCCTCATCGATGCCGGGAAACAGCAGGATCAGGTCGCCGAACGCCTGGTAGGCCTTCTGGTGCAGGGGCACGCTCATGAAGCGTTCCATGGCCAGTTTTTGGGCCTCCCGTTGCCTGCCCGCATAGAGCATTTCGCGCAACTGCTGCAAATACCCCGCCGCGCCGGGATGCGAGTAGTCGTGGGGCTCGCCGCTCCACAGGGTGTGCTCGTTGAAGTGGATCCGCTCCAGGCCCGCGCCGCCGTACACCATGGCGCCCAGCCGGCCGTTGCCCACCGGCAGGGCTTCCAGCCACCGCGTCGCCGGAGCCGTGTACCACAACGAGAGCGGCTCGGAAGGCGGAGCAGGAGCGGCGCCGGCCGCCGCCGCCCAAACGATCAATGGGAGGATCCGGCGTTTTGCTGTCATTCCTAACCTCAGTACCCTTAAGACACTTCAGTTAGCGCTAATTCCGACAGAAAAACGGCATTTCGCTTTCGCAGGCGGCCCGGCCCCCGGCCGCGGCGCCCTCCGCTCTAGCGCGCGCGGAAGTTCTTCCGCCGCGGGTCCAGGTTCCGGTCGGCCCACTCGATGTAGCGCGGATACCCGTTCCCGTCGACGCAATGCGCCCTCAGGTGGCTGTGATGGCGGTCATAGACGGCGCGCATCCGTTCTGCGGCTTCCCGGTATTCCGGCGAGGCGATCACGTTGCGCATCTCGTACGGATCCCTTTCGAGATCGTAGAGTTCCTCGGCCGGCGTCCACGTCTCTCCGGCGTAAAACCAGTAGATGTACTTGTAGCGCCCGCTGACCACCGAAAACGCTTCGGAGTGATGCGAAAACCACGGCCAGAACTGGATCAGCGCCAGGGATTCGTGCAACTCCGCCGTGGGCCGCTCCATCAGGCCCGTCAGGCTGCGGCCGTCCATGTTTTCCGGCACTTCCACTCCCGCCAGCGCCAGCATCGTGGGGGCGAGATCGATGCTCCCCGTCAGGCTCGCGCACCGCGCGCCCCGGCGCGCCGCCGGCTGCCGCGGATCGTGGATGATCAGCGGCGCGCGCGCGCTTTCCTCGTACGGCAGGGCCTTGCCCTGGAAGAAGTGCGAGCCGCAGAAAAACCCGTTGTCGGAGGTGAAGATCACCACCGTGTTGTCCGCCACACCCTGCGCTTCCAGCTCCTCACGGATCTTCCCCACCGCATGGTCCACCCCGTAGATCTGCTGGTAGTAGGTCCGCAGCGACTTCTGGTAGGTCCGCTCCGGGTACCACTCGAAGCGGTCGTGGTACTCGCGGCTGGTCAGGGCCTGCTTGGGAAGGTGCCCGGCGCCCGCGGGACCGTAGTTCGGCGGCAGCGGGAATCGCACGCCTTCATACACGTGCGCGAACTCCGGGTCCGGCGTCATCGGCTTGTGCGGGGCCTTGAAACTGATGGAGAGGCAGAAGGGCCGGTCTCCCTGCGCCGACTCCCGGATGAACTCCTGTGCCGCCGCTCCCAGCGCGCGCGTCGAGTGCGGATACTGCTTTGCGAACTTGGCCAGGTATTCGTTCTCGGCGGTGCGATAGCTTCCCTGCCCCGCCCAGCCGCGCCACCAGTCGAACTCCTTCACCGGCATACGCTCCCACAGGTGATCCCTGGAATCCCTGGTCATCTCCGGCGTCACCGGGAAACCGAACTTCCCGGCAAAGCCCGTGCGGTATCCCGCCTCCCGCAGCAGCACCGGGTAGGAACGCCGAAAGCGGTCCGCCGAGAGCGAGCCGTGGGTGAAGTTGCACCCCGTCTTGTACTCGTACATGCCGGTCATGATGGTCGCGCGGCTGGCCATGCAGATAGCCGTATTGACGTAGTGCCGGTCGAAGGTCTGACCTTCGGCGGAAAGCCGGTCCAGGTTGGGCGTCTGGATGTGGGAGTTGCCCATCGACCCCAGGGCCCTGAAGGAATGGTCGTCCGTCAGGAGGAAAACGATATTCGGCCGTTGGGCGGCGCGCGGCGCGCTCGTCAGCGGGCCGGCGGCCGCCGCCCCCAGAAATCCCCGCCGTGTCATGCCTGCTCCAACCTGCGTGCGTAGACGTAGTACGCGCCGCGTTCGGTGCCGTCCGCGTCGTAAAACCAGGTCTGGAGCCGCGTGCGGCCGGCCGGAAGCTGCATCTCGGACGCGATGCCCAGGTCTTCGGCCCGCACCGGCTGCGTCTGGTCGAACGAGCCGATGTTCAGCCGCGCCTTCACTGCATGGATGGCGTTGACGGGATTCCGGTCGCGATTGAACTCCGAATCCTTGTACAACGCGTTGATCGGCAGGTTGACCTCCTTCGGCCAGCGGCGGATCTCGAAACGGTACCTGCCGGCCATGGCAACCTCCAACGCCCAGAATCCGTTGGCGCGGATCCCCCGCCGGATATGGCCCTGCTCCCACGGCACTCCGCCTCCCAGGCTGTGCCAGTCGTGCCCCGTGATGGTGACGGGGTTTTCCCGGTCCGATCCCACCGTGATGTGCACGAAATCATCGGCCCGCCCCGAGGACAGCGCCCACCACTTCTCGTACTCCCGCCGCAGCCGCTCGACCACCTCCGGGTGCTCCGCGGCGAGGTCGTACCGCTGGCCCGGGTCCTTCCGGATGTCGTACAACTCCATGGGAGCGAGCTCACCCTTGCGGACATCGGTGTTGAGCCGCCACTGTTCGGTCATCACGGCGGCGCTCTTCCACTTGATGAGCTGCTCACTGCGCTGCGAATCGGTCACGATCACCCGGTCGGCCCACCGCGGCCGCTCCGATTCGAGCAGCGGGCGCAACGACCGGCCGTGCATCTCCGGGCCGCCGGGCCGCCGCAGCCCGCAGAGGTCGATCAACGTCGGCAGCACGTCGATGTGCGCCGTCAGGCGGTCGACATCGCGCGGCCGCCCCAGGTTCCCCCCGGGCCAGCGCACGAACAACGGCACCCGGTGGCCACCCTCGTAAGGACTGATCTTCCATCCACGCATGCCGGCATTGTGAACCTCTGCCCCTACGTTCTCCCCGCCATTGTCGGTCATGTACAGGAGTATCGTGTCGTGACCGAGCCCGCGGCTGCGAAGGAACTTCATCAACCGGGCGACGTTGTCGTCGATGTTCTTGATCATCCCGAAGTAGCCCGGCTCGCGGACTCCCTTCAGCCCGCGGTACTGCCGTTCGTATTCCTCCGGCGCCCAGAACGGTGAGTGCGGGGCGTTAGTCGCCAGATAGCAGAAGAACGGATGCCCCGCCGACTGCGACCGCTCCATGAATTGCATGGCCTGAGAAAACCACACATCGGAGCAGAAGCCCTTGAACTTCTCCCACGTCCCGTTGTGCCGGTAGGTATCGTCGAAGTAGTCGTTGCCGAAGTAATCCGGCGTCTGGTGGACGCCGCCGCCGCCGTGTACCAGCACCTCGTCGAAGCCACGGTCCTCGGGGCGGCACGGGTAGCTGTCGCCGAGGTGCCACTTACCGAAGATGCCGGTGCGGTAGCCACTCGCGCGGAAGCAATCCGCCATGGTCACTTCCTCGGGATCGAGCAGGCTGCGGCCGTTTACCGTGTGCCACACGCCGGTAGCATTGGCGTATCGCCCGGTCATCAGCGCCGAGCGCGTGGGCGCGCAACTGGGGCTCACGTGAAAATTCGCGAACCGCACGGACTCGCCGTGCAGGCGGTCGAGGTGCGGCGTCCGCAGCACCGGATTGCCGTGGCAGGACAGGTCGCCGTATCCCTGGTCGTCGGTCAGCAGCAGCACCACGTTGGGTTTCCGCGCTGCGGGGCGGCGCAGCGCAGCCGCCGAAACCGCCGAAGCGACGAAATCTCTGCGCGACACGTCGATTGGCATACTCCTCCCCCTATGGGCAAGACACCCGGCGCGGGCGGCTTTTCCGACAAACACAGAATCCATCTTGTGCGCTACAGTTAGCGTTGACTGTGGCGATACAGTATGAGAGAATTGGCGTGCTTCGTTCGGGAGAGGCAGGGGGCGCCCGGCGCCGGCATCCCCCCGTGCCCTTCGCCGACGGGAGAGGAGCCAGCGTGTTGAACGTGAACGGTGAACCAATTCCGGCATGGCGCTTTCCGGCCGTTAGCATCACGTCGGTTGCCGACGCGAATTCCGCCACTGCCGAGCGCGAGGTCGTGAACGCTTTCGCGCGCTACTGCGAACTGGTCCGCAGTTACGTGCGCACCATCATGCACGATCCGGCCGGCGCCGAAGATGTGACCCAGGAGGCCTTTCTGCGTTACCTTCAGGAACTGCGGGAGGGGCGGCCCATTCACAACGCCAAGGCGTGGCTGTTCCGCGCAGCCCACAATCTGGCGCTCAACCGGCGCCGCGACGACGCCAGGCTCTCTCCGCTGGAGGATCCGGCGCGTTACTCCGGCACAGCGCCCAAGCCTTCGCCCCTCGAGGAGAGCACCAGGCAGCGCCTGCGCGAGGCGTTGCAGCACCTTTCGCCGCAGGAACAGCGGTGCATCGAGCTGCGCGCCGAGGGCCTGCTCTACCGCGAGATCGCCCAGAGGCTGGGCATCCGAATCTCGTCGGTTTCCAACTACATGGAGCGCGGCATCGGCAAACTGCGGCAGGCCGTCAATACATGAAACCCATGAAGATGAACCGGCGCGAATTCGGGCTGGCGTTGGCGGCCGCCGCGGGGGGCGGCGTGCACCGCGAACTGAACCGCAGCGAACCGCGGCTGGCGCAAGGACTCGAGCTCGACCGCCGTTGGAGCGGCGCGGTGTGCAAGCTGCGTCTCACCAACCGCTCCGCCGCACCCGTGCGGGAACGCGAGATCGTGCTGTTCGAGTGGCGCCATGGTTTGCCCCCGGGGACGGCGCTGTACGGCGAGGGCTTTCAAATGCTCAGCCAGACCGGCGGCACGCTGGCTGAGCCCGCCGACCTGGGCGCCTACCGGGACGCGGTACACTACCGCATCGCCGAGCCGGAGGGCGCCGCGACGGTTTACAACGTGCTGCTGCTCTCGCCCGCGGAGGGCCATCACATCCTGCTCGGCTTCGCCTCGTCGCGGCGCTTTGTCGGCCGCTTTCACTTGAGGCCGGGGCGCATCGAGGTGGCCTGCGACCTCGAAGGGCTCGCCATAGAACCCGGCGAAACGTGGCCGCTCGAGGACTTCGTGGTGCTGGAGGGCCCGCGGCACAACGAGTTGCTGCGGCAGTTCGCGCGCCTGGTGCGGGCGAATCATTCCATCGACCTACCCGAAGTTCCGCCGCGCGGATGGTGTTCCTGGGTGGCATTCGCGGATAAAGTGAATGCCGGGGGCGTGCTGGCCAACGCGCGTGCGGCGCGCGAGCGCGCTCCCTGGCTGCGCTACATCCAGATCGACGGCGGCTACATGGACCGGCTGGGCGACTGGGAAATTCCCTCCGCCACCTTCGGCGGCAGCGTACGGGACACACTGCTGCGCGTGCGCGACATGGGGCTGGAGCCGGGGCTATGGCTGGCGCCGTTCATCGCCGAGCGGCAATCGCGCATTCTGGCGCGGCAGCCGTCCTGGTTCATTCGCGACGGCGACGGCGCCCCGCTTCCCGCCGATCGGGTCACCTACGGCGGCTGGAAGCGCCCGCCGTGGTTCGCGCTCGACGGCACGCATCCCGAAGTGCGGGAGTATTTCGAAGAGCTGCTCGGCAGGCTGCACCGGGATTGGGGAGTGACGTATTTCAAGCTGGACGCCAACTTCTGGGGCGCCATGCACGGCGGCCGTTTTCACGACCCCAGGGCCACCCGCGTGGAGGCTTACCGCCGCGGGATGGAGGCCATCGGGCGCGGCGCGGGCGCAGCGTTTCTGCTGGGCTGCAATCATCCCATGTGGCCTTCGCTGGGGCTGATCCACGGTTCGCGCTCCTCCAACGACATCTCGCCCACGTGGAAGCTTGTCCGCTCCACCTCGCGCGAGAACCTGGCGAGGCTGTGGCAAAACGGCCGGCTGTGGTGGAACGATCCGGACACGACGCAATTCGCGGGCGCGCTGACGGCCAACGAACTGGACTTCCACCTCGCGGTGCTGCACGCCGCTGGGGGGCTGGTGATGAGCAGCGACGATCTGCCGCGCCTGGGTACAGAGCAACTCGCGCGGCTGAGGAAGCTTGCCGCACAACCGGCGCGCGACAGCGTGTTCGACGCCGCCCTCGAGCGCGGCGAGGCGGTACACGCGGAAGGCCGGCTGCTTTATCTGTTGAATTGGGGCGATGGACCCACCCGCCACGCTCTGCGGGGCAGCGGCGCGCGCGACTTCTGGACGGGAGAGGCGGTCGCTGGGCGCACCCTGTCGCTGCCGCCGCGCTCCGCACGCGTGCTGTTGCTGCCCTAGCGTCAGGGGCGTTCGTTCGCGCGGCGGGAGGCCGGGGCAGGTCCTGTAGCGCAGCACCCGAGAGTACGGATGTTGAGCTAGAATAGAGGGCTTGATAACGCAAAGTAAAGGTACGGTCGAACGCCGGGTCCAAGCCGGGCTGGCTGGCGACCGCGACGCTACTTTCCCCTGAAACCCCACTGGGGCCGCTAAGAAAACCCAGAGACGGTCCCGTTGCTGGAGGCCGCCTCAAACAGGATCGGGTGTATGCACAGATTGACCTCCGATGTGAAGACGAGGCGAGGATTCCTGCGCAGCGTTGCTGTTCCCGCCGTCTGGTCGTCGTCCCTCGCGGCGCATCGCAGACCCAACGTGTTGCTCATCACCGCCGATGATCTGAACTACGACTCGGTCGGCTGTTACGGGTGCAGCATCCCTAACATCACGCCATCCATCGACCGTTTAGCCAAAAGCGGATTACTCTTCCGTCATGCTCATGTCACTGCAGCGGTTTGCCAGCCGAGCCGTTCTGTGCTCATGACAGGACGCTATCCGCACCGCAACGGCGCTGAGGGCTTTGGCCCGATCCGCAGGGATGTGCCCACGCTTCAGGAGCAGTTGAGCGCCGCCGGCTACTTGAACGGGATCTTAGGCAAGGAGACACACCTGGCTCCGCGCGAGAAGTTCTGCTGGGACACATACGTAAGCATGGAGGAATTGGGGCAGGGCCGCGACCCCGTCCTGTATTACCGCTACACCAAGGACTTCTTGCGCAAGGCGAAGTCCTCCAGGAAGCCGTTCTTCTTAATGGCAAACTCGCACGACCCACACCGGCCCTTCGCCGGGAGCGAGCAGGAGGCGAAGCGCTGGGGGCGGCACCTCCCCTTCAAGCGCCAGGTGAAACCCGATGAGGTTCCCTGTCCTGCCTTTCTGCCGGAGCTTCCGGACGTCGTGCGGGAAGTGGCTCAGTATTTCACGTCGGTCCACCGCTGCGACGAGATTGTCGGCTCGGTATTGCGGGCTCTTGCGGAGGAGGACCTCGATGGGAACACGCTTGTTATGTTCCTGAGCGACAACGGCATGGCATTTCCTTTCTCCAAGACTAATTGCTACCTGAACAGCACCAGGACACCGTGGATCGTGCGCTGGCCGGGCCGCGTATCGCCCGGCCGGGAAGATCGCCAGCATATGATTTCCGGAATCGACTACCTGCCCACGGTTCTCGAGGCCGTTGGCTTGGAACAGGTAAAGGGAGTCGATGGGCGTTCGTTCCTGCCTTTGTGCACCGGTTCGGAGCAGGCTGGCCGGAACTTCGTGGTGACCGTGTTTCACGAAACTTCGGCCAAGCGGCGGTACGAGATGCGCTGCATCCAAACGAGGCAGGCAGGATACATCTTCAATGCCTGGGCGGACGGCAAAACCGTATTTCGCAATGAAGCGCAGAGCGGGTTGACCTTTCGCGCCATGGAGGAGGCGGCGAGGGGCGATGCGGGTATCGCTGCGCGCGTGAAGCACATGCTCTACCGTGAGCCGGAGGAGTTCTATGATTTCGAGCAGGATCCTCATGCCCTCCACAATCGCATCGCAGATCGCTCGCGCCGGGCGGAGATCGTTTCGCTCAAGAAAAGGCTGGCACACTGGATGGAGGAGAAGCAAGACCCGTTACGGAACATCTTCCAGAGATATGTCATCTGAACTGGGGCCGGCAAGATGGGCGAAGCCGCTGGCGCTACTCGGTTCCTCATCGCCACCCTGACCTGCCTCCCCGAAATCCCTACCAGCGATCATTGAGAATTCTTCGGAAATGCCATGGAGTGGAGTCCTCAAACGTAAAGTAGACGCGGTATAGCGACAGGGCAACGCAGGAATGCGGCCCGAGCGCCGAATCAAGCCGGAGTGGATGGCGGCCTTCGGGCCGCCTCTTCGGCAGCCCGCCACACCAGGTAAGGAAGGGCGAAGATTCTGTTTTAACAATGGCACTTGCGCGGGCAGACCGCTCCGGTGACTTAGCCTCACTGAGTCGGTGGTCACCGCCTCCCTGCGGCACCTCACGTTCGCGCAAAAGGCAGCGGCGGCAGCGCCTCGATCCGCCGCCACCCCTGGCCGGGTTCCACGCGCTCGACCGTGATGTCGGAGAAGTACTCGTCGAGCACCACCGCGAGGATGCGGCCATGCAATTACGCGGCCGCTGCACGGATCTGCTCCACCAAGGGCTTGAGGGCGTCCCGGCCGTGCTGAAGCTTTGGGGGTCGTCCGGCGCGGCCGCACATTCGCCTACGGCAAGGAGGGGCCCAGGGGCTTCCTGCAAAACAAGAAAGCTACGGTGGCAAGATTCTCGTGCAGGACATCACGGATGAGGCTACCGTAAACGGCGCGACCTTTTACAATCATTACCGCGACAAGCTCGACCTGTACAGCGCACTGGTCGCCGCCGATTTCCAGAGGCTGCTGGAACAGCGAAACGTCTGCCTGGCCGAGAGCTGCTCTTCCGGACAGCGGCCATGGCCGGCGGCGCGATCCATGGCGCGGTAAAAGAGTTGCTGTCCCGGACGAACTGGCACGCCGACGAAGCGGCGCTGTCGTCTGTCGAAGAGCACGAGGTCCGCCAGGCGACGCTGACCGGAGCGCCAGACGCTCGCCTGGCTCGACACCTGGCCGATGGCTGCGTGATCAGCCGGATGCGCGACTACGGCTCGAACTGGCTTCGCTGAACCGGCGGCCGGTCCAGCGCGACGACCCTCCCCGGCTCCGGCGCGCGAATCGGCGGGCGCTTCGCCAGGTAGCGGCGCACCGCTTCGTGCCCGTCGATTTCCAGCACCACGGGATCCTGCACTCGCGGTATGCGGCATAGCGTGTCGGCCTCCTCGCCCTCGCGTTCGCAGGCGGCGATGGTGTACCAACGCTCGTCCTCCAGGGGCCTGCCGCCCACCCGGATTTCGCGCACGCGCCGGCCCGCGGGGGCGTTGGCTTCAAACCGCACCGTCATGCCGGACGGCCGCGGAAGCCAGCCTCCGAACAGCCGCTCCGGAAACTGCGAGTAGACGTTCTCGATCTCGCGCTCCCAGAATTCGCGCAATTGTCTGCCGGTTACCCGTCCGGTTTTGAGCCGGGTAACGATGGGGAAGACGTTCCAGAGGTCGGCTTCCCGAATGGGACCGGGCAGCAGCGGGGACGCGAAACGGAAGCCGTTGGAGAGGCCGATCTCGGTTCCTGCGGCTTCCCGAATGGCGTCGGCCAGAATGCGGTCGAGCGACGTTTCGGCTACGGCGTAGCGCATCAGCGGCTCGCCCGAATGCCCGAGTACCCGGTCCATGCGCTCGCGGTGCGGCTCGAGGACGGCGGCAACGATCTCCTTTACCCTGGCATCCTCTCCGAAGTCCCGCTTGCGCAGTTCGATCAATTCCCAGTGGCGCTTCACCAGCTTGCCGTTCTCGAAAGAGAGGTCCAGGCGTCCCAGGAACGCACCGAAGCTGCCGGGCTCCACTACCCACGTGTCCCCCCGGACGATGGGCCGGTAGGTCCGCTCGTGAGTGTCGCTCGACAGGACCACGTCCACGCCCCTCAGCGTCGCGGCCAGATGCACCGCCTTGGGCAGTCCGACGTGGGTTGCGAGCACCACCGCGTTGGGCTTCTCCTGCCGGCGGACCTCGTCGATGAGCGGCTGGAGGATTTCCGGCCCCTGGTACTCCAACCCCTCGCTGAAACCGGGAGGCTGGCGTCGCGGCACGTCCGGATCGGTGTAGCCGATGATGGCAATGCGAATTCCGTTTCTCTCCTCGATGACATAGGGCCGGAACAGCCTTCGTCCCGTCGCCGCGTCCACCACGTTGGCGGCAACCAGCGGATAGTTCAGCTCACGCGCCCTTTCTTTCAGGGCGGCGGCGCCGTAGACCACCTCCCAATTGCCCGGGATGCCGAGGTGGAGGCCCAGCGCGTTCACCGCAGGGACGACCGCACGCCCTGCGGTCCAGGCAGCGGCGGCGGATCCCTGGATGGTATCGCCGGCATCCAGGAAGATGAAACCATCCCGTGCCTCATCGCGCAGCTCGTGTGCGACCGCGGCGATCCGCGCCACGCCTCCGGACAACTCGATATCTTCCTTCCCGTCGCGCCAGAACAGCTCCGGGTGCTCCTCGAGTTGGCCGTGCAGGTCGGCGAAGTACGCCAGCGTGACGCTTTTCTTCCCGGCGGCGGCCACGGGCGAAGCGGCACGGCTTAGTTCGAACTGGCTCCACACCCGCCCGCTGGCGTCCTCGGCGGTGACGCGGCCATCCACCCGCGGACTCACGCTGCCGTGCTCGCGAAAGTAAGCGGCCAACGCGTCCTGCACCGTGGTGTCGAGCTTCCGGGTGTTCGCCGCTTTCGGGAAGCGGCACAGCACTTCGTCCGGGTCGCCCGGACGGTCGCAGGACGCCACGGTGTAGCGCACGTCGTCGCGAACCGGCTCGCCGTTCACCTTCATCCAGACCACCCTCCGGCCCTTGGGCGCGCCCAGGCGCACCCGCAGCGTCATCCCGCTCGGACGCGGACCCCAGCCGCCGCGCTGGCCGTAGGCATCGGTTGCGAAGACCTGCTCCAGTGCCTCCTCCCAGAACTCCTTCAACTGTTTTCCCGTCAGGGTGCCGATCTTCACCGGCGCGTCCATCGGGAACATGTTGTACAGGTGCTCCCGCGTGACCGGTCCGGGCAGCACGGGATACGAGAAGCGGAATCCGTTCGTGATCCCGATCTCCGTGCCCGCAGCTTGCCGGATGGCATCGGCGATCAGGTTGTCCATCGAGCTTTCGAGCACGCCCTTGCGAAACAGCGGGGTCTCGGTACGGCCGACTACCTCGTCCAGCCTGGCGGCAAACGGAGCCCGCGCTTCGGCGACCAGCCTGGCGACGTGCGGATCAGGTTCGTACTGGTCCGGGGTGACTTCGATGAGTTTGTAATCGTAGCCGGCGACCTTGCCGTTCCGAATCCGAAAGTCGATGCGGGCGAGGAACGGGCCTTCCGAACCCGCCTGAACGACCGGAGTGCCGCCCTCCAGCACGGGCCGGTAGGTACGCTCGTGCGTGTGACCGCCCAGAATGAAATCGACCCCCTTCACCTCGCGCGCAAGGCGCGTTTCCTGGGCGAGGCCGAGTTCGGTAGCGAGCAGCACGATGGCGGCCCCTTGTTCTTTTCTCAGGCGGTCCACTTCCGCCTGGACATCTTCTTTGAAGGTGAACCGCAGGCCTCTCGAGTAGTCCGGGGCCATGCTCTTGTCCACGATTACCGACGTGATTCCGACGACCCCGACCCTCACCCCGCCGATCTCTTTCACGATGGACGCAGGCAGAATCCGCCTGCCCGTGGCCGCATCGAAAAGGTTGATGGCGATGGCGGGATGATTCAGTTCGCGCATCCTCTTTCGAAACGTTTCCGGGCCATACGCGTACTCCCAATTGCCCGGGATGAACACGTCTATGCCGAGAGCGTTCACCACCGGGACGATGGCGGCGCCGCGGGACCACTCGGCCACCGCCGAACCGTGAATGGTATCCCCGACGTTCACCAGCAACGCCTGCCCGCCGGCCGAGGCCCGTTCGCGCTGAATGGCCGAGGCGAGCAGGGCGTAACCGCCGGCTGTCCGAAACTCCGGCTCCTCCTGGTCCGTGAAGAAGACCTCAGGGTGCTCCGCGAGAGCCGCGTGCGTGTCGGCCATCATGAGCACGGTTACGCGCTTCTCATCGGATTCCACCGGGCCTGTGGCCGCCAAAGCGGCCAATGAGTGCGTCATCAACAGTGCTGCCCATATCAATTGACCCTCCATCATTTCCTGTGACGCGGTTTTGCGGTGGAAGTAACAGGCCGGGAGCGCCGCCAGCGGGATCGGAAGCGACCGGCGATGAACCGGCTAGGTTCGACGCGGCTGTGGCCGGTCCGGCATTTGACAGAAATTCTCACGCTGGCTACTCTAGGTTTTGAAGTCGGAACAGTTGCCGGTGTCCGTCCTGGCGGGAGTTCCGCGCTCCGGCGTACAAACTCCGGTACCGCAATTCCGACGAGGGGCGAACGGAACGGTGCTGAAGAACCTGGTTCACAACGCGGGGCGGTGGTATGTCCAAAAGGTGTGTTCATCTGAATCCAGAGGGCAGGTATTTCGAGTTCCAAACGAGCGCCCCATCGAGTATCGTTTTGCGCTCGAAACGCTGGCGGACGTGCGTCCGAAGACCGTCTTAGACGTGGGAACCGGGACAACCGCCTGGCCGCATCTACTCCGAACGTGCGGTTGGGTCGTGACAGCGATCGATAACATTCGGGATTACTGGCCCAACGGCATGACGAATCGCCATTGGAAGGTGTGGGACGTCGACATCCTGGATCATCCGGAGAAAAGATTGAACGCCAGGTACGATGCCATCACGTGCATCAGCGTTCTTGAGCATATCGCGGACCACAAACGAGCCGTCCGGAACATGGTGGAACTTCTGGAGCCGGGTGGCCACCTCATTCTCACGACTCCTTTTTCTTCACACCATCCCCATCCGAATGTGTACACGCACCCGGACGCGCTCTACGGCAAGGATGCTCCCTATATCTGCCGTTCATCGTCCGCGACGGAACTGAAGGAGTGGCTTTCCTGCAGCTTAGCGCTCGAGCGGCGTGAACTCTGGCGCTTGTTCACCGGGCCGGTATGGGCCACGGGTGAACGCTCGATACCACATCAAGTGGAGACGGAAGAGCAGCCGCACCAACTGGGTTGCTTCCTGCTCCGCAAAGAATAACTGACAGGCTCGGGCCGGCTCGCCGCGAGTCCGACATGCGCGGCAACGGCAACTGCAACTCAACCCACCCTCGGCAACTCGTATCCTTTCCGCCGCGGGCGGCTGAGCATGGCGTTCGCCTCGTCGTCGCCGATGAAACGCTCGGCTTGGGGGTCCCAGCGCAGCCGGCGGCCGAGGTCGCGGCAGATGTTGACCAGGTGGCAGACCGTGTTCGAGCGATGGCCGATTTCTACGTCGGCGTTCGGGCGGCGGCGGGTTTTCACCGACTGGATGAAGTTCCGAATGTGGAAGACGTTCTCTCCGGGGCCTTCTTTGGTGATGTCCGGCGCTCCCTTCTTCAACTCCGGAACGTTGCTGTTGAAGTCGCCGCGTACAATCTGGATGCGGCCGTTGGTCCCCTCGAAGATCGCACCGAGCTGCTGGTGATCCTTGATGATCTCCTGCTCCAGGCTCACCACCGTGCCGTTCGCATACCGCATCGCCAGCTTGCCGCGCGGACCCGGCTCGACGGGCCAGATCTCCACCGGCCCGGTTTCTGAGGTGCCCAGCGCCGCCTGTACCTGGTCGAGCGAGTGGGTGCCCCAGCCGGAAACGCCCCACGACTGCCCGCCGCCGTCGTAGTCCCACCAGCGCGCCCAGCCGCGATGCAACAGCGAATGGTAGGGCCGCAGCTCGGCCTGGTTGCACCACAGGTCCCAGTTCAGGCCTTCCGGCACCGGCTCGGCGGGCCGCGGCGTCCAGCGCTCCGGCCCGAGGAAGTTGCACACGATCACCTTCTCGATCTTGCCGATTCTGCCGGAAGCCACCAGGTTGCTCGCGTAGATGTTAATCGGCATGGAACGCTGCTGCGTGCCCGTCTGCAGCACGCGCCGGTAGCGCCGCACGGCGCGCGTCAGCACGCGCCCCTCCTCCACCGTCAGGGTCAGGGGTTTTTCGGCGTAGACGTCGAAGCCCGCCTGGAGCGCCTGCATGGCGACCCAGACGCGCTGGTGCGTGGCGGTCTCGACAAACACCGCGTCCAGCTTCTCCCGGTCGAACATGGCGCGGTGATCCGGATACTTGCGCCACTCGGCGCCGCCCGGATGAAGCCTGGCGGCCTCGCCCAGACGCGGCTGCCAGCAATCGGCCACCGCCACGATGCGCGCCTCGCCGAAGTCCTCGTGCTGAATCAACCAGCGCGCCCTGCCGCCCAGGCCGACGAAACCGATCTCGACGCGGTCGTTGGCGCCGCGCACCGTGGGGGCCGCAACATACGGGAATGCCGCCGCCGCACCGCGAAGAAAACTGCGCCTGTTCATGCACCCTCCTCCATCCGGAGTACAAGGGTATCACTGCCCGGCGCAGTGGGAAAGGGTCTTATCGATGGGCAGCGGCAGCGGGCCGTTCGACTCGATCCGCCCGGGGTAGCGCTGCTCCAGGCGCTCCAGAATGTAGTTGGCCATCACGGTGGAGCCGAGCAGGTTGGGATGCACGCGGTCGGCGAAGACATCCTTCCTGGTGAGCCGCACCTGGCGCGTGCCGTCGCGCACCAGCATGCCGTACGGTTCGAGTCCGCCGATGAGGTGCCGCACGTCCAGCACGATCAGGTTGGGGAACTCCGCCGCCAGCTCATCGAGGTACCGGTTGACGTGCTCGTGGCGCAGCAGCACCAGGCCCGGCAGGTTGCCCAGCGCCACGACCGCGCCGGTCGAGTGCAGCCGCGCAATATAGTCCCGCAGATAACGCTTCTTCTTGCCGGTGAGAAACAAGGATGCTTTGAAGTCGTGGTAGAGGAGGTCCAACGCCACGATCAGGGTGGGGCGCAGGCGCTCGATGCGATCGAGCAACGCCAGGTGCCGGGCGCTCGGCGCACCGCCTTCGGCGAAGATGAATATGCGCTCCTCCGCGACGCCCATATGGCGGGCCAGCAGCAGTCCGGGGGAGGGCGCCCGTTCGTTCGCCGAAACACTGGCCCCCAGGATGACCACGCTCTCGAACAGCCGGCGCTCCTGCTGCGTGGATGCGGCGCTGGCGGGCAACGCCAGGCAAAGCACTACCAAAAGGACGGTACCGACGGACCTGCCATGGCTTGTGCCCCGTGAGTGCCTCATTTTGGCTTCATGGTATCGCAACCCGCTCCGAGGGATACTGATAGAGCCTATGCTGACGCGTAAACAACACCTGCTGATTTTCGCGATTGCCGTCACCGCCGCGCTCCTGGTCGGATACATCCCCCAATTTCTGCGGGCCAGGGGATTGAGCCAGCAACTCGACGCCACCCGCCAGATCCTCCAGTCCTGCCAGGCCCGCACCCGCGAAGCCGAGCTGCGCGACACCATGGGGCTGGCCTATCTCGAAACCAACCAGAAGAATTACGGGTTAGCCGCCCAGCACGCCGCGCGTTTCTTCGAGCGCGCCGGCCAGGTGCGCGGCGAAGCTTCCGGCGCACTCGAAGGTGTGCTCGACCACGCCATAACGGTGCGGGACGAGATTACCGCGGGACTGGCGCGGGGCGACGGGGCCGTCCTGGAACCCATCGGGCGGATCTACCGGGGGCTGCTCGAGGCGCGCGCTCCGGGAACCGACGCTGGACGCTGACCCTGCCACCAGCCGCGATCCCAGGGGTGCGCCAGTGTGGGCAGGTTGCTGTAGCGCGTCATGGTGAACTCCAGCCGCGCGCCGCAGCCCGGCTCCAACCGCACGGTGAGCAGCGGCCCGCCGATCTCGACCGTCCGCCCGTTCACCCCCACGGCGTCGAAGCGGTGCTCGCCGTAGCCGCCCGCCTGCACCACTACGGTGCGCGCATCCACGGGGTTCACGTTGACCAGCGTCAGGGTAGCGGCGCCGGCCTCGAGTTTTTCGACCAGCGCGGCGGTGTCCTCCGGCAAACCCGCGCGGCGGCGCTCGGGATCGAAGTAGCGGAAGCGGCTGTGCAGGGTCCAGATGCGCCCGGCGAAGTAGCCGCCCAGGGTGAGGTGGGTGAGGGCGTCGGTAGCGGCCGGATTGAAAGCCAGCAGGTAGTCGGCCAGCCGCGTATCGGGCGTGGTGGTGTCGGCGCGCATGGCCGCTACGGCGCGGCGCACGCGCGCGAGATCGGCGGCCAGCGCCTGCTCCGGGTATTCGGGATTCGCGCCTTCAAGCCATCCGATCCACCCCTGCCGCGGGATGCGCTCCAGGTCGCGGCGGTCCATGGACCACAGGTAAATTTCGGTCAGGCGGTCGGCGAAGAGATTTTCGGTGTAGTGGTACCACTGGGGCGGGCCGTTGTGCTGGTAACCGCGCGGGTCGCCGTACATCTGGGGCAGCAGCACCTTGCCGTTCTCCAGGCGCTTCTGCGCGTAGATGTTGTCCATCTGGCGGCGCAGGACCGCGATATAAGCTGGGTCGCCGCTCAATAGCAGCGCATTGCCGAAGCCGGGCCAGGAGCCCGCGGCGAAGTTGTTGCGGTGGGCGATGCGTTCCAGCTCGCCGTCGAAGATGGTGAAGTTCCAGCCGTAGGTGCCCTTCCACCACTGCCCGCCGTACGTGCCGTCGAGCCCTACGTTGCTCGGAATGTTGCCGCCGCAGGCCTCGGCGCGCGCCTTCCAGGCGTCCACGTACTCCAGCACCCAGTCGCGGTACTTCGCCTCGCCGGTGAGCATGAAGGCGTTGAGCCCCAGGTTGGTGGCGGCCAGGTTCAGGGAGTTGTCCCCCACGCTGTCCAGGTACTCTTTGCAGTGCGCCAGCATGCGCGGATACCACTTCTGCATGTCGAGGAGTTCGCGGCGCCCGGCGGGGTTGTGCAGCAGGTGGAAGCTGCCGGGCACGGGATCCCCCACCCAGTCGTAGACCGTGGCCTTGCGCATCATGGGGCCCTTGCTGCCGTTCCAGATGCTGCGGATGACTTTGTGCTTGGGATCGTAGTTGGGCGCTTCGGGGTCTTCGTTCATGTAGAGGCCGGCGAAGCGCTGCATGCGGCGGCGGTAGAGTTCGTCGCGCGGGTTCGAGAGGCCCAGGAACATGAAGGCACGCATCCCCTCGCCCGTGTGGAACCAGTCGGATTGGGTGATGAACTCCTTGTAGTAGGCCCCGTTGGCGGCCAGTTCCGTCAACCGGGTGCGCAACTCGCCGTATTGTTTCCAGTGGCCCTCCTGGGCCTTGCGATAGAGCGCCAGGACGGCATCGGAGCCGCCCAGGGCGTGCAACAGCGTCCAGTTGTAGAACGTCTCGATGGCGTCGTCGGGGCCATCGAGCGTTCCCCAGCGGATGGTATGGAGCAGGTAGCCGCACTCGTCGAGGTAACGGGCGGCGAAGCGTTCACAGGCCAGCGAGCTGGAGCGCAAGAGTTCGCGTTCGAGCAGCGCCCAGCGGGGCGGGTCCATGGGGGTGTCGATCACCAGGGCGGGATCCGCGGCCAGACAGACCGATAGCGTGGCTGCCGCGGCAAGCATTCGGAGCAGCGCCATCGGGCTATTCTATCGCGCCAGGTTCTCCAGCCAGTCGGCGTGGACGCGGCCGCCGTTGCCGTTCTCCTTCCAGCGGCTCCAGATCTTGGAGAGCAGGTCGATGTCGCCGTCGCCATCCACATCGGCGGGCAGCACGTCGTGGCCGCCCAGCCGCTTGTCCAGCACAATACGCTCGGCGAACCGGCCCGCGCGGCCGTCCAGGTTCTCCCAGACGTACCAGCGCGGCGGCGCGCCGGCGGGCAGCAGGTTGGGGTCTTCCTGCTCGGCGGCGAAGACATCCAGGTCGCCGTCGAGGTCGAAATCCGCCACTACCAGCGAATGGAACGACCCGCGCGTGCCGGGTGCGGTGATGGGCAGCGGGTGCGCCGTGAAAGCGGGCGGCTTCTGCCCGTTGTTCTCCAGCCACAGGACGCCGGATTCGTGCTGGTCGCAATCGGCCATGACGATGTCGGGGTCGCCGTCGCCGTTCATGTCCGCCACCCAGGAGCGCGCCGAGAGGCCGTAGAGCTTGCCGCGCTTGCCGGAGGGCAGCGGATGCCGCACCCACTGGCGGCCCTTGTTGCGGTTTTCGAGCCAGCGATCCGGAAGCACGATGTCGCAGTCGCCGTCGCCGTCGAGATCGGCCACGCCCTTTGGCGCGAAACCGCCGTGGATGTGCTCCTTGGTGGTGAGGACCGTGTCGGTAACGGTGATGCGCGGCCAGTCCTCGCCGCTCGCGGGCTGTTCGGGCACGGCGTACCAGAAGAGGCCTGCCTGGTCGCTCATGATCACTACCGCCAGGCGCCCGTCGCCGTTCAGGTCCACAGCCACGACGTCGTGGATTTCCGCCTTCAGCCGCGAGTCGTAGCGGTGCACGGTGAACGGCTGCTGGCGCGGTTTGCCGGGGTTGCGGTACCAGGCGCCGCCGATGACCAGGTCCGGCCAGCCGTCGCGATCCACGTCGGCCGCCGTAGCGCCCAACTGGTGGCCGGGTCCCTCGCCCAGCACATGCCGCACCCACTTGCCCGCGCCCGCGTTTTCAAACCAAAAGATCTTGTGGCCACGGGTGGAGAAGGCGTAATCGGGATCGCCGTCGCGGTCGAAGTCGGCCACCGCGGCAAGGCCATAGCCGCGGGTGTTCGGCCGGGCGCCCGGCTCGATATCGGTGAGGATGAAATGGTGGCGAAACGCTGGTGGCTCCGCGCCGGCCGCCGCGCCTGCGAGCATGGCCGCCGCGGCGAAGCATGCGATCCGCATTGCCACCCGATTATACCTGCCGGGAGGTCGCCGCGGGCTATCGCGCCAGGTTCTCCAGCCAGTCGGCATGGAAGCGGCCGCGGTTGGCGTTCTCCTTCCAGAGATGCCAGACCTTGGAGAGCAGGTCGATGTCGCCGTCGCCGTCTACGTCGGCGGGGAGCACGTCGTGGCCGCCCAGGCGCTTATCGAGCACGATGCGCTCGGCGAAGCGGCCCGCGCGGCCGTCCAGGTTCTCCCAGACGTACCAGCGCGGCGGCGCGCCCACCGGCAGCAGCGAGGGGTCCTCCTGCTCGGCGGCGAAGACGTCCAGGTCGCCGTCGAGATCGAAATCCGCCACTACCAGGGCGTGGAAGGAGCCGCGCGTGCCGGGTGCTGTGATGGGCAGCCGGTGCGCCGTGAAGGCGGGCGGCTTCCGGCCGTTGTTCTCCAGCCAGAGGGCGCCGGAGTCCTGCTGATCGCAATCGGCCATGACGATATCGGGGTCGCCGTCGCCGTCCATGTCCGCCACCCAGGAGCGCGCCGAGAGGCCGTAGAGCTTGCCACGCTTGCCGGAGGGCAGCGGATGCCGCAGCCACTGGCGGCCCTTGTTGCGGTTTTCAAGCCAGCGGTCCGGAAGCACGATGTCACAATCGCCGTCGCCGTCGAGATCCGCCACGCCTCTTGGCGCGAAGCCGCCGTGGATGTGGTCTTTCGTCCGCAGAACGGCATCCGTGATGGTGAAGCGGGGCCAGTCTTCCCCACTAGCGGGATCGTCGGGCACGGCGTACCAGTAGAGCCCTTGGCGGTCGCCCGTGGCCACTACCGCCATGCGCCCGTCGCCGTTCAGGTCCACCACCGCGATGTCGTGGATTTCGCGCTCGAGCCGCGAATCGTAGCGATGGGCCGTAAACAGCAGTTCGCGCGGCTTGCCGGGATTGCGGTACCAGGTGCCCCCAATGACCAGGTCCGGCCAGCCGTCGCCATCCACGTCGGCCGCCTGGGCGCCCAACTGGCTGCTGGCGATCTCGCCGAGGACGTGCCGCACCCACTTGCCCCCGCCGGCGTTTTCGAACCAGTAGATCTTGTCCCTGAGCACGCAGAAGGCGTAGTCGGGGTCGCCGTCGCGGTCGAAATCGGCCACTGCGGAAACGCCGTAGCCCCAGGTGGTGGGCCCGCCGGCCCGCTCGATATCGGTGACGATGAAGTGGTGGCGGAACGCCGGCGGCTGCGCGCCGGCGGCTGCGGCAGCGAGCACGGCCGCGGCAAGGAGGCCTGCGATACCCATATGCACCCGATTATAGGCGCATTTGTCATCCTCCCCGCCCGTGTTGTAGAATTGGAATTTAGTCCAATAGCCCCCACGCGTTCCGTGTGTTCTGGCTCCCAAGCAGAGGTTTGCAATGCAAGCGATTATCGAAACCGGCGGAAAACAGTACCGGGTTGCTCCGGGCGATGTGATCCGCGTGGAAAAATTGGCCGGCGACGCCGGCTCGGAAGTCGAGTTGAAGCCGCTCGCCGTATTCAAAGACGAAGGTGAGCTGGTGGCCGGCGACGCCCTGACCGGCGCCCGGGTGACCGGGACGATCCTCGGGGAAGGCCGGGGCGAGAAGATCATCGTCTTCAAGTTCAAGCCCAAGAAGCAGTACAAGCGGACGATCGGGCATCGCCAGAGTTATACGACGGTCAAGATCGGGGAGATCGTCGCCTGAAGGGTGTGAAGCATGGCACATAAGAAAGGTTTAGGCAGTTCCAGAAACGGGCGCGATTCCAACGCCCAGCGGCTCGGCGTAAAGGTCTACGGCGGCCAGGTGGTTTCGGGCGGGTCGATCCTGGTCCGGCAGCGGGGCACCAGGCTGAAGCCCGGCCTCAATGTCGGCCGGGGCAAGGACGATACGCTGTTCGCGAAGATCTCCGGGCAGGTCGAGTACCGCGACCGCGGCAGGCTGGGCAAGTTCGTCAGCGTGAAGCCCGTCGAACAGCCCGCAGCGTAAATCAACGAGCACTTGGGAGCCGCCGGTCCTGAGCGGGCCGGCGGCTTTTCTATTCCATGCAGTTTCTCGACCAGGTCAGCATCTACGTGAAGGCGGGCGACGGCGGCAACGGTTGCCTGGCCTTCCGCAGGGAGAAGTATGTCCCGCGCGGCGGGCCGAGCGGCGGCGATGGCGGCCGCGGCGGCGACGTCGTGCTGGTGGCCAACCAGCACATGAACACCCTGCTGCACCTGAGCTACAACCCGGAACACCGCGCCCAGCGCGGGCGCCACGGCGAGGGATCGAACAGGACCGGAGCCGACGGCCGCTCCGTCGAGGTGGAAGTCCCGGTCGGCACCGTGGTCTACGACGAAGCCACGGGCGAGAAGCTCTACGACTTCACGCAGCACGGCGAGCGGTTCGTGGCGGCGCGAGGCGGCCGGGGCGGGCGCGGCAACCAGCACTTCGCCACCCCCACCCACCAGGCTCCGACCGAGCACGAGCCCGGGCGGCCCGGAGGCGAGCGCCGCCTGCGACTCGAGTTGAAGCTGCTGGCCGACGTCGGGCTGGTGGGTTTTCCCAACGCCGGCAAATCCACCCTCATCTCCCGCATCTCCGCCGCGCGCCCCAAAATCGCCAACTATCCCTTCACCACCCTGGAACCCAACCTGGGGGTGGTGAAGCTGGACGACTACCGCACCTTCGTCGTGGCGGACATGCCCGGTCTCATCGAGGGCGCGCACCAGGGCGCCGGCCTGGGCATCCAGTTTCTCCGGCACATCGAGCGCACGCGCGTGCTGGTGCACCTGGTGGACGCCTCCGCCGCCGACCGCGACCCGGTGCGCGACTTCGAAATCATCATGCAGGAGCTGGCCAGCTTCAACCCGGAA
>JAWLGN010000251.1:0-8059 GCA_041685075.1 Bryobacteraceae bacterium | reverse complement strand
CGTAGTGCAGCCGGAGACCCATGGGTTCCACCGGCAGCAGGAGGTCGGCGAAGATGATGGCCGCATCCACGTCCAGCAGTTCCACCGGCTGCAGCGTCACGGTGGCGGCGAGATCGGGGCGCTTACACATCTCCAGAATGCTGTGCCGGGCGCGAATCTCCCGGTATTGCCGGAGGTACCGGCCCGCCTGGCGCATGAACCACACCGGTCTGACGTCGGTGGGTCTGCGCCGGCACGCATCCAAAAAACGGCTTGTCATGGGAGCCACGCGCATGCCTGTTCCGTCCTGTCGTCTTCGCAAAGAAACGCGCGATAAGGGTTTGGTTTGTGTTCGGCCGCCCACCGGCGGCCGTTGATGAAGATGGGCTTGGTCCACGCCTCGCTGTCGAGGGCGCGGGAGGCCACCACCGAAACCGCCAGCATGCCCGCGGCGGGATAGCCTGTGCGCGGGTCCATGATGTGGCTAAAGATGCGGCCCTCTGCCCGGAAGAACTTTTCGTAGTTGCCAGAGGTGGAGAGCGACTGGTTGCGCAGATAGACGGTCTCGATGGTACGGCTGGGGCGCCGGGGGTCGCGGATTTCGGTGCGCCAGCCGCGGGGTTCGCCGGGCGGAGCGCCAAGGCCGTAGATGCTGCTGCCGGCCGCGGTGACCAGCGCGCTGGTGATGCCGTGCGTTTTCAAAATCTCGATCATGCGGTCCACTGCGTAGCCTTTGCCGATGCCGCCGGGGTCCAGTTCAACCCCGCCGCGGCGGAAGCGCACGGTTCGCCGGGCGGCGTCGAGTTCGACGTGGCGCCAGCCCACGCGCCGCAGCGCGGTCAGGACTTCGGCCTTATGCGGCAGGCGTCCGGAACCCTTATAGAACCCCCACAGTTTCATGAGCGGGCCCACGCTAATGTCGAAGGCGCCGTCGCTAGAGCGGTGGTACTCGCCGCAGGCTTCCAGCAGCCGGAACAACTCCTCCGATACTTTGACCGGGCGCCTGGCGGCGTACCGATTGACCCGGCTCCATTCGCTCTCCGGTTGATAGTTCGAGAGCAGGGCATCGAGCCGCTGCACCTCGTTGAAGGCCGCTTCCACGGCACGCTCCATCCGGTACCGGTCGCCGCCGTAGACGGCGATGGAGTAGGTGGAGCCCATGGCGTCCACGCTCTTTTCCAGGCGGAGGGTTTCCGCCTGTAGGGAGGCGTGGGGCGCGCAGGCAGCCAACAACAAAACTAGCACAAAATGTTCGAGTTCAGACCTCGTTTTCGTTCCGGCCACGAGTCTTTTTCGCCCGTTTCAGCAGAATTTCGATACGGTTGTCGGCGCCGGCCCAGCGATCCAGCTCGAAATGGAGTTCCGGGGCCATCCGGAGGCTCAGCCGCGATGCCAGTTCCCGGCGCAGGTAATGGCGGGCATGGTCCAGGGCAGCCAGGGCCTGTTTCTGCTCGACGGGGCCGCCCTCGGCCAACACTTTGACTCGCGCGTGGCGCGAATCGGAACTGACCTCGGCGCCGGTGACGGTGACACCGGCCAAGCGCGGGTCGTCCATTTCGAATCCGATGATCCCGGCAAGCTCCTCCCGCACGGCTTCGGAGACTCGCCGGGAACGCCTCTCGTCCATAGTAATCAGTTGTTTCCGGCCGGCCAGAGAGGCCGCCCCGCTTGGGGCTACAGCCACTCGACATTGGCGCAGGCCAGGTCGGGCCCCAGGAGGGCGGCGGCTTCGGCCTCCACCGACTGAAGGATCCGCTCGGCATGGGTGCGTTCGGCCGATACGGTGACCGCAGCCAGCACGGCGCGCTGCCACAGGTCCTGGTAGTCGATCTCGGCCACCGAGACGTTGAACCTGTGGCGCAGGCGTTCCTTGAGACCCTTCACCACGTGGCGCTTGTCCTTGAGGGAATGGGAATTCCCCAGGCGCAATTCCAGTGTCAAAACCCCGATAACCGGCATTGCCGCAGCACGTCAGGCGAACACTTCCGTGGCCACGCGCTCGGTGACGAATGCCTCGATTACGTCGCCCTGCTTGATGTCGCCGTAATTCTCCAACGTGATGCCGCACTCCTGGCCGGAGCGGACCTCGCTGACGTCGTCCTTGTAGCGCCTGAGCGAGCCGATCTTGCCGGTGTATACCACCACGTTGTCGCGCAAGAGGCGCACCTCGCTGTCGCGGGTAATGGTGCCGTCCTGCACCAGGCAGCCGGCCACGTTACCCACCTTGCTGATATGGAAGGTCTCCCGGACTTCGGCCTTGCCCTTGTAGATCTCGCGGTAGACGGGGGCCAGCAGGCCGCTCATGGCGCGCTTGATCTCGTCGGTCAGGTTGTAAATGATGGTGTGCAGCCGGATATCCACCTTCTCCTGCTCGGCGAGCGAAGAGGCGTTGCGCTCGGGCCGCACGTTGAAACCGATGATGATGGCGTTGGAGGCCGAGGCCAGCAGCACGTCGGACTCGTTGATGGCGCCCACGCCGCTGTGCAGCACCCGTACCTTGACCTTGTCGTTGGAGAGCTTCTGGAGGGTATCGGTGAGCACTTCGGCGGAACCGCCCACGTCGGTTTTGAGGATGATGGGCAGTTCCTTGACCTCGCCGGCCTGCATCTGCTTGTGGAGTTGTTCGAGCGTCAGGCGGCTGCTCTTGGCCAGGGCGGCATCGCGAGCCTTGGCTTCGCGGTAGAGCACGATCTGCTTGGCCTTGGCGGTGTCGGTGACCACCTGGAACTCGTCGCCCGCTTCGGGCAGGGACTCCAGGCCCAGCACCTCGACGGGGGTGGAAGGTTCGGCCTCGCGGACCGGCTGGCCGCGGTCGTCGAACATGGCCCGGACCTTGCCGAAGACGGCGCCGCAGATGAAGTAGTCGCCCACCCGCAGGGTGCCGTTGCGTACCAGAACGGTGGGAACGGGACCGCGGCCGCGGTCGAGCTTGGCTTCGAGCACGCTGCCGGCGGCGGGCCGGTTGGGATTGGCCTTGAGGTCCTGCAGGTCGGCCACCAGCAGCACCATCTCGAGCAGCAAGTCGAGGTTGGTCTTCATCTTGGCCGAGACCGGGACCGTGACGGTGTCGCCGCCCCACTCCTCAGGCAGCAGGCCGCGGTCGGCGAGTTGCTGCTTGATGCGGTCCGGCTGTGCGTCGCCCTTATCGATCTTGTTGATGGCCACGATGATGGGCACCTTGGCGGCCTTGGCGTGATCGATGGCTTCGAGCGTTTGGGGCATGACGCCGTCGTCGGCCGCCACCACCAGGATGACAATATCGGTAACTTTGGCGCCGCGGGCGCGCATGCGGGTGAAGGCTTCGTGCCCCGGGGTGTCGATGAAGACGATCTTGCGGTTGTTCATCTCCACCGTGTAGGCGCCGATGTGCTGGGTGATGCCGCCGGCCTCGCGGCCAGCCACGTTGGCCTCGCGGACGGCGTCCAGCAGCGAGGTCTTGCCGTGGTCCACGTGGCCCATGATGGTGACCACGGGGGCGCGCTTTTCGAGGTCCTTTTCGCTCTCGGCGGTTTCCACTTCCTGCATGGCCTCCTCCTCGAAGGTCACGGTGTTGGTGGAGGCGCCGAAGGCGCGTGCGATATCGGTGGCCAGCTTGGATTCGAGCGTCTGGTTGATGGTGGCGAAGACGCCGCGATCGAGCAGTTTCTTAATAACCAGGTTGGCCTTGACGTCCAGCTTTTCCGAGAGTTCCTTAACGGTGATGCCTTCCGAGATGGTGATTTCCCGGCTGATGGGAGGCGGCCCATAATCGGCCGCGCGGCGGGTGGGCCGGAGGGCCTTTTCCACTTCGGGCCGTTCGCGCTGAGGGCGGGCAGGCCGCTGGCCGCGGCGCTGCCCAGGGGCGGGCATCGGCCCCATGGGTTCCATACGGCGCGAGGTGGGGTGCATGGGGCGCGGCCCGGGCCGGCCCGGCATACCGGGACGGGGGCCCTGCCGGGGCATCACGGGCTGGCCGGGACGGATGGGTCCGCGGTAGATGGGTTGGCCGGGGACAGGCGTGCTTTGAGGTTTGAGCGGCACTCCGGGCCGCGGCGGCTGGGTAGCGGCGCGGCTCTGGGCCAGCTTGGCGGCCAGGTCGGGCCGCGGCGGCACCACCGGGCGCGCGGCGGGCTGACCCGCCAGGGGCCGGGTGACCGGGGGCCTGGGAGCGCCGGGAGCGGCCGGAGCCTGGGCGGCCGGACGCTGGCCGGGCCGCACCACGGGCGGCCGGGGAGCGACCGGTGCGCCGGGCACGCGTACGCCCTCGCGAACTCCCGAAGGAAACGGCTGCCGGGGGCCGGAGAGAATCTGGCCCGGCTTGGGCGCCGCAGGCAAGGGCCGGGGTCCCGGCGCCGCGGGGCGCCCCGGAGCGATTACAGCGGCCGGGGGCATTGGGGGGCGGGCGGCGGGCGCGGGAGGGGGAGGGGCGGCAGGCGCCGGAGGAGCGGGTGAGGGGGCCTGTGGCTGTGCCGCGGGAGCAGCCGGCGGCTGCGGGCTGTGCGCCAACGGCGGACGAATGGGTTGTGCCGGACGCGCTGCGATGCGGTCGAATGGTTCTCCCGCCGGGCGCGCGGCTGGTTGCTGTGTCTTCGCCTCGGCTTCAGGCGCGGCGTCCGCTTTCGGCTCTGCCTGGGGCGCCGGCGCCTCGGGCCGCTGCGGAGCGGGTTGCCCGGCGTCCGGAGCCGGCTCTTTCACTTCCGGTTCTGCCGGCTCTTCGGGCGCACCGTGGCCGAATGCGCGCCGCAGCTTGATGGCGACGTCTTCGTCCACCGAGCTGGAATGGGTCTTCCTTTCGGTTACCCCGAACTCGGGGAGCCGATCTATGATTTCCTGGGCTTTCACTTCCAGCTCCCGAGCCAGCTCGTTAATTCGGATCTTCTTCATATCGAAATTGCTATATTACGTGTTCCCCGCGGGAGGATCCTGGCCTTCCTGCTCCTGCCGCGCACTTCTCTGGTCATCATCGTGACTCTCTTGAGATTCGGGACCCGCGTATCCTATCGTATCAGACTCGGCCGGGGCTCGATCACTTTCGGCGGCCGATCCCGGTTCAAAGCGTTCTTCGGGCGATTCGGTGTCGTACAGGGGTCCCGCAGATGGGCCCGTTTCCGTGCTTTCGGGGGTCTCGACGGCTGGTTCCGTGGCCAGTTCGGACGCTTCCACACCCTCGAAAGAGGCCAGTTCGCCGGCTTCCACGATCATGTCCGCGGCCGGCTCGGCAGCCGGGAGGGCTTCCTCGCCGGCGGCCAGTACCGGGGCCTCGAACTGGCTGTAGTAGGCGTTGACGGCCTGCTGGATGCGCTGGATTACCTCGGTGTCGATGCCCTCGATCTCCTCGAGTTGTTCCGGGGTCATGCCGCCCAGCTTTTCGATGGTGCCGACGCCGGCTTCCACCAGCGATTCGAGCACCTTTTCCGACAGTCCGTAGTCCAGCAGGACGGAAACCGGGGCGCCGGGCGCCACCAGCGCCGCCATGGCGCTTTCCACTTCCTGGCGCTTCTCTTCTTCGCTCTTGATATCGATGCGCCAGCCAAGCAGCTTGGCCGCCAGCCGCACGTTCTGCCCTTTCTTGCCGATGGCCAGGGAGAGCTGGGAGTCGTCGACGATCACTTCCATGTGCCGTTCGACCGGGTCCAGGATGGTGACGCGGCTGATCTTAGCGGGGCTGAGGGCGTGGGTGGCGAAGACCACGGGGTCCTCGGAGTACTCGATGATATCGATCTTCTCGCCGCGCAGCTCCCGGATGATGGATTGCACCCGCATGCCCTTCATGCCCACGCAGGCGCCCACGCTGTCCACATCGCGGTCGCGGCTCTGCACCGCGATTTTGGTACGCTCGCCGGCTTCGCGCGCGCAGCCCCGAATCAGCACGGTGCTGTCGTAGATCTCCGGTACTTCCTGCTCGAAGAGGCGCATGACCAGCTCCGGCGCGGCGCGCGAGACCACTACCCCGGGGCCCTTGCTGGATTTGTCCACCAGCTTGATTACGCAGCGTACCCGGTCCCCCACGCTGTAGCTTTCCAGCCGGGACTGCTCTCTTTTCGGCAAGCGGGCTTCCGTTTTGCCGAGGTCCAGGACGTAGTCGGGACCTTCAACGCGCTTGACCGTGCAATTCACCAGCTCTCCGGCGCGGCCGGAGTATTCCTGGTACACGGTTTCCCGCTCGGCCTCCCGCACCTTTTGAAAAATCACCTGTTTGGCGGTCTGAGCGGAGATGCGGCCCAGGGCCTCGGTGTTTTTCCGGATGCGGATTTCCGAGCCGATCTCGGCGGCGGGGTCGATGCGGCGTGCCTCCGCCAGGCTCATCTCGTGAGCGGGATCTTCCACGGCTTCCACTACCCGCCGGAGCGCGTACAGTTGGATTTGACCGGTCTTCTCGTCCAGTTCCGCGACGTAATCCTCGTTGGTGCGGAAATGTTTGCGGGCGGCGATCAGCATGGCGTCCTTCACGGCATCCACGACGATCTGCGGATCGATACCCTTTTCCTTGCTCAGAATCTCGATGGACTGAAAGATCGTTTCCAAAGCGTTCCTCGTACCTTCTGTCTGTCGCTGGGCTATTTTGCAGCCGGGCGGGTTACCACTCAAATTTGAGGTTGGCGCGATCGATCTGGTCGTAGCGGAAGCGGATATTTTTACCCGCGTCCGTCTCCAGGCCAACCACCCCTTGTTCGAAACTGGCCAGGGTCCCCTCCCAATGGCGCTGGTTTTCGACCGGTTCTTTCAGGGTCACCTTTACTTTTTTACCCTGGAACCTTTCGAAGTCTCCCGGTTTGAGCAGTTTGCGTTCCACGCCCGGGGAGCTGACCTCCAACGTGTAGCGGCCCGGGATCACATCCTCAACATCCAGAATGGTGCCCACCTGCTGAGAAATCAATTCGCAGTCGGCGTGTGATACACCCGACGGCTTGTCGATGGAAATTCTTACCAGGCGGCGCGAACCTCCGCCGAGCACCTCGACCTCTACGAGTTCGATGCCCTCGGAGTCGGTGACGCGCCGGGCGATGTCCTCGACTTTTTCTACCAGCGGTTGGCGCATTCCCGGCTTCAAATCGTGAGCAGTCCAACAAAAAAGTGGGCTTTCGCCCACTCAAGCAGTTCGAGACTACATATTCATTCTACCGCGTATCGGCCAAAACGCAAATCGATCGTGATGGGGGAGTTAGGGCGGAGATGCGCGGCCGCCGGGGAAGTTCCCCCGCCGGCGGAAGGCTAGCTCACACGCCGGATGCCGAACGGAGGTAGAATTCACCTAATGCTGTGGCACCTGGTGCTGAGCTGGCTGGTGAGCGCTGCGGCGCTCTGGCTGGTGGGCCACATAATACCGGGAATCTATGTCGCCGGATTTGGGACCGCCCTGGTGGCGTCGCTGGCGATTGCGGTGGTGAATGCCACCTTCGGGGTGGTGCTCAAGATCCTCACCCTCCCCCTGATCATCCTGACGCTGGGGCTGTTCGTCCTGGTTCTGAACGCGTTGCTGCTCAAGTTGACCTCGCTGTTCGTGCCGGGATTCGGGGTGCGGGGATTCTTTTCGGCGCTGGTCGGCTCGGTGGCCCTGACGGTTGTGACCGCCGTGCTGCGGTACATGGTGTTCTGATGAGCTGCGGTCCGGAGATGAAGGGCCCACGAACCGCCGGGGAACTGGCCGAGGCCATGGGGAGCGCGGGGGCGCGGCTGGAAACCGTCACGCTGGCGGGCGGCTTCACCAAACGATGGATGGCCGGCCCCGTGGAGTCCTCCGACGTCTGCATCGCCACCACGGGCCTCGACCGCCTGCTGGCTTACGATCCGCGGGACCTTACCATCAGCGTGGAAGCGGGAATGCGCTGGTGCGAGCTGACGAAGGTGCTGGCGGCCAGCCGGCAGATGGTGCCGCTCGATCCGCCGTTTGCCGAGGCGGCGACGGTGGGGGGCGTGGTGGCGGCCAACTGCTCCGGCCCGCGGCGGCGGCTGTACGGGACGGCGCGCGACTGCGTCATCGGGATGCGTTTCGCCACCCTGGAAGGCCGGCTGGTGGAAAGCGGCGGGATGGTGGTGAAGAACGTCGCGGGGCTGGACATGGCCAAGCTGATGGTAGGCTCGTTCGGCACCCTGGCGGCCA
>JAWLGN010000250.1:0-8068 GCA_041685075.1 Bryobacteraceae bacterium | reverse complement strand
TGTCATCCGGGAGGTGAGCGCCGTGACGGGAGCCTGCCTGATGCTGCGGGCGGAGGTGTTCCGCGAGGCGGGCGGGTTCGACACCACGGGTTTCCCGGTGGCTTACAACGACATCGACCTGTGCCTGCGGATCCTGGAGCGCGGGCGCAGCATCCTGTACACCCCGCACGCTACGCTCTACCATCACGAGGCGCGCTCCAAGCCCCGCCGGCTGCGCGCACCCGCCCGCGCCGAGGTGCGGGCTTTCCAGTCGCGCTGGCGGAAGTACATCGCGCACGACCCGTATTACAACCCCAACCTCACCCGCGCAGCGGAGAACTTCGCCCTGCGGAGCCGCGCATGGGACGGCTGACCGCGGCCGGGGTTGCTCATCGGCGCTGCCGGTTCACGTGGCGGCGGCCTTCATGCCGCCGTAGGCTTGGGTGACCTCCTCGACCGTGCCGGCCATAACCAGTTCGCCGTGATCCAGCCAGATGGCGCGGTCACAGAGCCGGCGCAGAACGGCGGGGGCGTGGGAGACGCAGACCATGCTCTTGCCGCTGCTGCGGAACTCGTAGATCGTATCGAAGCACTTGGCCTGGAAAGCCTGGTCTCCGACCGCCAGGACCTCGTCGATCAGGAGGATGTCGGGATCGGTATGGACCGCGACGGAGAAGGCCAGCCGCATGATCATGCCGCTCGAGTAGGTGCGGAGAGGCTCCCGGATGAAATCGCCGATACCGGAGAACTCCACGATGCGGTCGAAGACCTGGGCGGTGCGGCGGGCGCTGAGGCCCAGCAGCGCGGCGTTGAGCCGGACGTTCTCGATGCCGGTAAGATCCGGGTGAAATCCGGAGCCCAGTTCGAGCAGGGCGGCCACCTGACCGTTCACCGTTACGGAGCCGCTATCCGGGCGGCAGAGGCCGGCCACCAGCCCCAGCAGGGTGCTCTTGCCCGCGCCGTTATTGCCTACCACCGCCAGGCCCTCGCCCTTATCCAGCCGGAAGGAGACGTTCTTGAGGGCGTAGAAGCGTTCCAGGCGCCCGCCGGTGAGCCAGCGCCGGAGATAATTCCGGAGCAGCATCTGGCGGGAAGTGCGGGAGAAACTCTTGGAAACGTTGTTGAATTCGATAACCGGCATAGCTCAGAGATAGTCGTAGAAGCGTTGTCTGGCGGCGCGAAAAACGGCGAAACCAACGCCGAATACGAACAGGGAGCTGAAGGCGAGCTTGAGCAGCGTGCCGGGGTGGGGCGCGGCGGCTTCGAGGATAATATTGCGCAAACACAGCACCAGGGCGGCCAGCGGATTCAGTTGATAAATATCGGCATAGGCCTGGGGAATGATGGCGAAGGGGTAGAAGATGGGCACCAGCCAGAAGAGCACCGTGTTGGTGGACTCCACCACGTAGCGCATATCCCGCACCATCACGTTCAGGGCGGCGGTAGCCAGCGAGAGGCCGGTAACGAAGACGATGGCCAGGCCCCAGAGCAGCGGAAGCCATCCCCAGTAGCGGTTGGGAAACTTCCCGAAGTAGCAGGCGATGGCCGCCAGCAGGGCCATCTGAATGAGCAGGTGGGCGCAGTTGGAGAGCACCGCGGCGAGGGGTACGATCTCCCGCGGCACGGGGACGCGCTTGATGAGCGAGGTGTTATCGACCAGCGAGGTGGTGCCGGAAATCCACGAGAGCGTGAAGAAGTTGTAGGGCACGATGCCGCAGAGGACGAAGAGGGCGAAGTGGTCCGAGGCGGTGGAGGGGAATATTTTCGTGAAAACGAAGGACAAAACCGCCATCATCACGAGGGGGTTGAGCAGCGACCAGAACACCCCCAGCGACATATTGCGGTAGCGGATTTTAAAATCCTTTTGAACGAGGTTGGAAACCAGGAAAAAGTAGTCGCCCTTCCACATGTGACTATCGAGGCCCGTCGATGCGAAATTGGGAGTATAGCACATTTGCAGAAGTGCCAATGATCTCAACGGTTTAGGGTTGCCCCGGGTGCGCGGGCGAGCTTGCTCCACGTCGAAGGCCGGCGGCAGCGGTGGCGATTCGGGCGGCGGTAAGCCCGTGCTAGACTGTGCTTCAATGGGCACCGATGCCGACTGGGAGCGGTTTGCGCAAGCCGACCCATATTTCGCCGTTCTGACCCACCACGCCTACCGCAACGGCGGGGCGCGAGACCAGTTCTTCGCCACCGGCGAGCGCCTGCTTGCGGACATCCTGAGCGTGCTCCAGGCGCACTTCGAAGCGCCGGAACGGTTCGACGTGGCCCTCGATTTCGGCTGCGGCGTGGGGCGCATTCTGCTGCCGCTGGCGTCCCGGAGCGAATGCGCCATCGGCGTGGACGTTGCACCCACGATGTTACGCGAGTGCCGGAAGAACGTGGAGCAGCGCGGCTTGCGGAACGTCGTGCTGCGCGAGTCCGACGACGAACTGTCCCGGCTCGAGGAATACCGCGGCCGCGTGTCGCTCATCACCTCGACCATCGTCTTCCAGCACATTCCCCCGGACCGCGGCACCAGGATCTTCACCCGCCTGGTGGACCTGCTGGCGCCGGGCGGATGGGCCTGCGTGCACCTCACCTTTGCTTCGCATATCTCGAACTTGCCGAGCGAAATCGGCCCCACTACGGGGATCGGGTTCGCCTATTACCAGCGCATTGGACCGGCGGGACTTGTCCGGATGTGTGAAATCGACATGCAAGAGCCGGTCATGCAGATGAATCATTACAGCCTGAACGAAATCAGTTGCCTCCTGATCGCCAGGGGAATATCCAGCTTTCTATGCCGCCCGACCGATCATGACGGAACCATCGGCGGCGAGATGTATTTCCGGCGGCCATTGGCCGGCTGAGGAAGCTGCCCGCTGCATGGCGAAAGCAGCCGATGGAGCCATGCCGATTTGCCGCCGGTTAAGGTTGTGATATCATCGAGAACCGTGAATAATTGCAAAGCGATTACACCCGGGAAACGCGCCAACAAGTTCGGGTCTCCTGCAATGACTCTCCTGGTGGCGGCCTCTGGAATCGCCGCATTTCCCTCCGTTGCATGGGGATATGTCGATCCGGGCGCAGGCAGCCTCTTGCTGCAGGGCCTCCTGGGAGCGCTGGCCGCGGGGGTTGCAGTAGCCAGCGCGTACTGGCGCAAGGTGAGGGACTTCATCGTCCGGCGAACGGCTGCGCGCGATGGTGAATAGCGGAGTATCGTCCGCCCGTCCGCATCCCGCATCGTTTCGCGATCCAGGCAGCCGGGTTTACGAGCACCAGGGTCGCATCTTACGAGCGCTCTCGCCCGCTGCGGCGGAGGAATACCGGTTTGTCCGCGACGCGGGGCTGATCGCCAGGCTTGCCGGCCAGGGCCGGCTGGTTGAAACCAGCGAGTTGGCGCCGGACTCGTTCCGGCTTGCCGATCCTCCGGCGGCGCTGCTCGAACATCGCCGTATTCCGTATATCTCCTATCCCTATGAATGGCCGTTCCGCGCGCTCCAGAGCGCGGCGCTGCTGCACCTGGACCTGCACCTGGAGGCGCTGGCCGCCGGCGCCACGTTATCGGACGCCACCGCGTACAACGTGCAGTTTGAGGGAGCGCGGCCCGTCTTCATCGACGTTACTTCCCTCAGGCGCTACCGGGAGGGCGAACTCTGGCTGGCGCACCGCCAGTTTTGCGAGCAGTTTCTGAACCCGCTGCTGCTGGAAGCTTACACCGGGGTGGGGTATCACGCCTGGTACCGGGGGAGCCTGGAGGGCATTCCGGCGGGGCATCTGCGGCGGGTGCTGCCCTGGAGGAGCAAGTTGCACCCGCTGGTGATGTCGCACGTGGTGATGCAGGATCGCCTGCAGCGCTCGGCCGGCGGGCGCGACACCGCGGGGCTTCGCGCGGTAACCGAGCGGCATCTGTCGCGGCGGGCCTTCAGCGCGATTCTCGGGCAACTGCGGGGATGGATCGCCGGGCTCCGCCCTGCCGGGGCGGGGAAGTCCACCTGGTCCCAATACGAAGCCACCCGCAGTTATCAAGACCGGGCCAAGGAGCAGAAGGCCGCCTGCGTCGCCGGGTTCGTCGAGGCTGTGCGGCCCGGCATGCTATGGGACCTGGGCTGTAACGCCGGGGAGTACTCGCTGTTGGCGGCCCGTTCCGGGGCGGCGTACGTGGTGGGGTTCGATTACGACACCGGCGCTCTGGACGAAGCGTTCCGGCGCGGCGAGAGCCGCAAGGCGCCCTTCCTGCCGCTGTTTTTCGATGCCGCCAACCCCAGCCCCAGCCAGGGCTGGCGGCAGCGGGAGCGCCAGGGCCTCGAAGGGCGCGCGGCTCCGGATGCCGTCCTGGCGCTGGCCTTCGAGCACCACCTGGCGATCGGGCGGAATATTCCCCTGCCGGAATTTTGCGATTGGCTGCTGGGACTGGCGCCCCGCGGACTGGTGGAGTTCGTAGAAAAGACCGATGTGACGGTCCAGAAGATGCTCGCCATGCGCGAGGACATCTTCGGCGATTACTCGGCGGAAAACTTCGCGAACGCCTTGGGCCGGCGGGCGCGGATCGTCAGGCAAACCGTCCTGGAGGGAGGCACGCGCCGGCTCTACTGGTACGAGAGATGACGAACGATAAGACGCAAGCGGACACGAATGCAAACGGGGGCGCATACCGCCTGCTGGGCTTCCTTTCGGTGCTCTGGGCGACCGGGGTTTTGCTCGTTCACACGCCCGCGCAGATTTACAGCGGCAACGCGGCCGATTTCACCTTTTCGCTGGGAGACCTTCTGTGGGAAGTTGCGCCGGTATTGGCGGCCATTCCGTTGCTGCTTTCGCTGCCCCTGCTGCTGCCCTGGCCGCGTTTCCGCCGCGCCTGGGCGGTAGGTTGGTTTGCGCTGGCGGCGGTGGTCTGGGTTTCGAGCAGCTTCCTCGTACTGGACATCGGGCCGTTGGATGGACGGCTGACGCGGCTCGAGGTTCCACTCGGCTTTACGCTGCTAAGCCTCGGGGTCCTGCTCGCCGTGGCTGCGGGCAGCGTTCTGCTGGCGCGCCGTTTGCCGGTCCCGGCCGCGCTTGCGGCGCTCGTGCTGAATGGAATGTTACTCGGCACGAGCTGGTCCGCGGTGGCTTCCGGGAAGAAGGATGCGCCTCCGCCTCATCATGCGAGCATGCAGGCCCTCCTCCGGTTTTCGGAATCGCGCAACGCACTGGTGATTCTTCTCGACAGCCTGCAATCCGATGTATTTGAGCAGGTGATAGCGGAGAACCCTGCCTATAGGGACAAGCTGGACGGCTTTCAGTTTTTCCCCGATACGGTGGGGCCGTCGCCGAGCACCTACCTGTCGCTGCCGGTTATCCACTCCGGGAAGGTATATGACGCAAAGCGGACGCTCCCTTCAGTCTACGTGGAGGATATTCAACACGGATCATTTCTGGTAGCCCTGGCTGATGAGGGCTTTGAAACAAGCTTGCTGAACCCAGTCAAGCTTTGCCCGGACCGAACCCTATGCGCGAACGAGGAGATTATACTGGCCGGCTCACGAGCCGCCATAAAGCAGGAATACCTCCGCCTGTTCGATTTTTCGATGCTCCGCGCGGCGCCAATTCAGGCGAAGCGGCTGGTTTTCAATGGCGGTGCATGGCGTGGGCGCAATTGGATCGGCACAGGGGCTGGCGACAATTACTCCTATCGTGGGCAGAGGGTGCTGCAGGTTCTTGGTGACCGGGCTTATGTTTCCGGCACGAAACCGGTTGCCAGATTCATCCATACCCTCATCACCCATCTGCCCATAACTCTTGATGTGAACTGCCGACCTCTACCAAGACCATCCCCTGTCACTCGAAAGTCCGTTGTGACGCAGGCCCGGTGTGCAATCGAAGCCGTAACTGGGCTATTGGACAATTTGAAACGTCTTGATATCTATGATAAAACGACCATCATTATTCTGGCAGATCATGGTTTTTCCGCGGAGTACGCGCATGCACTGGGCGACACTAACTTTGGTTTCGCGAATCCTGTGCTCCTCTTCAAAGGTAGGGGCCACCGAGGGAGCTTGAAGTTCTCGAGCCATCCCGCCCACTCCGCAGACGTGCCGGCCATGCTCTGTAGCGACCTGGAGGCGTGCCCGGGTTTCTGCCAGCCTTTAAGCGGGCTTGACGCGCCGGCGAATCGGCGGCGTGTACACCATCACTACTTCTGGCAGCACAATTTCTGGGAACTCGACCGAATTCCTGGGCTGAAGGGGTTTACGATCTCAGGGCCCGTCCGATCTCCAGCCTCGTGGTCGAGATCCCCGAAACTATATGTGCATCCAGAACAGCGGCTGAAATTCATATCCGGTTCCGGTGCGGAACAATATCTGGATTGGGGATGGAGTGCCTTAGAGCAGTGGGGTGTCTGGAGTGTGAGTAACATAGCATCTATATCTTTTGATGTTCCCGAAGACGCACGGAATCATCCTCTCCGAATGGTCGCCAAGGTCAGAAGTTACTTGAATCCCAAGCGTCGAGAGTTGGTCGTGAAAGTGCGCGCTAATGGTGTGGATGTAGGCCTATGGGAGTTTGATTCTCACAATAGCACGGGAGAACGTGAATGCGTGCTTACGCCAGACGTATGGTCCAGGGATGGAGGAGTGGGCATTCAGTTTTATATTAGCAGCCCCACGGTGCCAGCTGCCTATGGAACATCAAGCGATCAGCGTCTTCTCGGTATCGGGCTTGAATCATTGGTTCTCGAGAGAATGTAGCTGATGACCGCGCTCCTGTCGCCCCATTTCGGCGATTACTGCACCGAGCAAGCAGACCCATTCTGGTCGAGTGCACTTAGGTTTCGAATTGCGATTGCTAGCTTTCGGCGGTCACGTAGAATGCTCCTGCCTGGATTCTTGCTGCGGACCTCAATCGTATTGACCCCCTTCCTTAGACGCAGCGGAAGCGCTTCAAAACGTGTAACTCCACCGTTCCCGATATCGATTTGAGCCGCGTTTTCACCGTTCACAAACAGAGCTACCGAATTCGGTTGCAGCACTGACATCCATTCGCCAGTTAATGAAACCTTGGTGTCACGTGGTAATATAATATCGATGAACGACGTTCCTGAACACCAGCGCCACCAGGTGCTTCCTTCACTTTCTCTCCCGTACCAGCTCCGGAAGCTAATAGCACATGTGTGGTTTGCACTTTCGGGGGTGCCTGCCAAAACCACTACATGGTCGAACATCCTTATCGAACTGAAGCCCGGAGCAAGAGCGTCGAACGCAGGTGTTCCTAAGCACTTTGGGCACAAAACAGCACACGGCAGTTTGTCTTCTTCAGAATGGGAATACATCTTCGATCCATTTGTCACATTCACGTTCCGGAACACCCGTTGCGGACTCTTCAAGAGTGCCAAAAGCGGGTAGGGGAAATCTTCTGCGGAAGTATCCAGCCCAACCACTTCACAGCCAAGCGTGTCGATATGCTTCACGGCCGAGACATAAGCGTGCATCAAATCACGACGATCAGAGAAATAGAGATCCTGCCGCGACATGTCGAAAATGCTGTACGGTCCAACTAACGGCCGGAGCTGATTCGTCAGCACCATCGATACTGCGAAGACAAACAATGCCACTCCCAGCGCCACGCTCACAGAGCGTGGCCACGAGCGCTCCAGTACCGTGGCTGTCACAGCCGACCCTATGACAAAAAGCGGCGCATGCAAGCGGGAATGCCAAGGTTGCCATTTCAGTACAGCACAGAACATGAAGAAGGCCAAAGTTAGTCCGATGGCCAAGAACAAAGAGCTTCGCAGTTCACGACATCTCCGGCCATGCCGCAGCAGTAAGCCCAGGCTCAGGATGAGGGCTAAAGCATGCAGCGGATTGCCCGCTGTTGCCTCATGTCGGGACAACCGCGGAGGCTCAAAGCGAGTGCCCATCCAGGTTGTGCGTGGATTGTTAACATCCTCTCCGATTGCGTTTACGAACTTGGTGATGGCCCTGTGTATCGCGTCGTTAAACGCTGCCACCGGTGTGCCCACATGCAAAGCCAGATTTCTTGCGATGTTCGAGGCCGTAACACCAATCCCCGTACTCTCATTGATGATATAGCTTGACGGGCCCAAAGGGCTGCCGAAAAGCCGCTAATT
>JAWLGN010000249.1:0-8139 GCA_041685075.1 Bryobacteraceae bacterium | reverse complement strand
GCCTGGGCCAGCCGGCCGGCCATTCGCATCGGCGCCATGGACGGCGCCCTCCGCATGGCGGGCAGGCCCGAGGCCTTTGCTCTGGCCGCCAGGCTCGGGTTGGAGGGCGTGGAGGTAAATCTTCGCAAGGCCCGCGGCCGTGAAGCGCTCGCCTTGTCCGATCCCGAACTGCAGGCGCGCTACCGGGAAGCCTCCCGCCGAGGCAAGATTCCAGTAGCTGGCGTGGTGCTCTCGGTGTTGCACCAGAATCACTTCAAGAGCGACAAGCTGGCGCAAAAGTGGGTGCGTGACGGGATCCCCATCGCCCGCGCCCTGAACGCGCGGGTTCTGCTGTTGCCCTTCTTCGGACCCGCCGCGATTGAAAACCCATCCGAACGCGGTTACGTGGCCGACCTGCTCCGCGAGTTCGGCCCGGAAGCGCAACAGGCCGGGGTCGTGCTGGGCATCGAGAACACGCTTTCGGCCCAGGACAACGCACGCCTGCTGGACCGGGCGCGTTCGGAATCGCTGTCCGTCTACTACGACGTCGGAAATGCGACCAACCTCGGCGGTTTCGACGCGCCCGCGGAGATCCGCTGGCTGGGTAAAGACCGCATTTGCCAGATCCACTTCAAGGACCAAGGCTACCTGGGAAAAGGAAAGGTCGATTTCCCGGAGGTGCTGCGCGCCATCCGGGAGATTGGATACCAGGGTTTCGCCAACTTGGAGACATCGTCGCCCTCTGGTTCTGTTGAAGACGATGTTCGACGCAACCTGGCGTACCTGAGAGGCCTCATGAGGGAGGAGCCGGCTCAGTAGGCCAACACCGTTCAGGAGAAACAATCGGGTTATGCTTCGCAAATCATGGCTGCTGTTGTTTTGTTTACTCATCCTCCCAAGCGCGGTGGCCCAGGAGTTCCGCGCCACAATCACAGGGCGCGTCAGCGATTCAACCGGCGCGGCGATTCCCAACGCAGCGCTGGAAATTCGCAACGTCGATACCAACGAGGTTACGGCTGCCGTCACCAGTGCGTCGGGCGATTACACCGTTCCGCTGCTCCGTCCCGGCAACTACTCGATTTCCGCGCAGGTCGCCGGCTTCAAGGCATTTACACGCGCCAGTATCGTTCTGAACGTGGGACAGACCGCGACCGTCAATATCGCGCTCCAGGTGGGCGACGTTACGGATCAGATCACCGTAACCGCTGAACCGCCGCTGATCGATACCGCTACCGCCAACCGGGGTGCCGTCATCGATAACCAGCAGGTAACGGAATTTCCGCTGAACGGGCGCAACCCGTTCATGCTCTCCACGCTCGCCGCGGGTGTCACTTACAACGGCAATCAAATTTATCAGCGCCCCTTCGATAATGGCGCCATTGCGGTGTGGAGCGTCAACGGGAGCCTGCGAGCCAACAACGATTTCATGCTCGATGGCGCGCCCAATAACGCGCAGGCCGGCGGCAATAACATCGCGCTGGTCCCGCCGGTGGACGCGGTACAGGAGTTCAAGGTACAAACCAACTCCTACGATGCGCAGTACGGCCATACCGGCGGCGGCGTGGTAAACGTTTCGCTCAAGAGCGGCACCAACAGCTTCCATGGCACAATTTACGAGTTTGCGCGGCGCAATTCTTGGGACGCCAACTCCTTCCAGAATAACGCCGCCGGCGCTCCACGCAGCGGGCACTACCTGGATCAGTATGGAGTGCAGGCCGGAGGACCGGTGTACCTTCCGGGGCTGTATAACGGCCGCGATAAGAGCTTCTTCATGGTGAACTATGAGGGCTATCGCGAAGGCACGCCCGGCCCCCTGACGCTGTCGGTGCCCGAACCGGAGATGCGGGAGGGCGACTTCAGCAAGCTGGTGGACGCGCAGGGCCGCAAGATCACCATCTACGACCCCACTACCGGGCGGGATGTGAATGGGACCTGGGTTCGCGACCCCTTCCCCAACAACGTGATCCCGCGGGACAGGATCAACCCGATCGCACGCAACATCATCAGCTACATGCGCGAACCCAATCGCCCGTCTCCGGCCGGCCAGGGATACGCGCGGCAGAACCTGTTCATTCCCGGCGGCGATCAGATCATGAAGGACGGCTTCTATAACCTGGTGGTGAAGTACGACCAGCGGTTCGGCTCCAGGCACAGCATGTTCTGGCGCCATGCCTCCAACTCGCGCTTCCAGGAGCGTAATGAGAATGGCCTATTCGCCGAACCGGGCACGGACGGCTTCTATCGCCACCAGCGCATCAATTTCGCCCAGGTGCTGGACTGGGTCAGCACCTTGAGCCCCAGGCTGGTGTTGAACGCGCGGCTCTCCTTCAACCGTTACGTGGAGAAGAACGGCAGGAAGGGAAACGAGGGCTTCGACATTACCACGCTGGGCTTTCCGGAGTCGTTCGCCTCGAGGCTGCCGCACAAGCCCAATTTCGGCCGCTACACCTTCAGTTCGTATGTCTCGCTGGGGAACTACCCGACGGCCGATATCACCAACAACTGGGCGCTGCATCCGAATCTGACGTGGGTACAGGGCAGCCATAGCGTGAAAGCCGGGGTGGACATGCGGACCATCCAGTACATCACCAACAATCCCGGCAACGTGCTGGCTTTGGGCGCCACACCGGCTAACACCCAGAAGGACTACAACCGCGCGGACTCGTTGAGCGGCGATTCCATCGCCAGTTGGCTGCTGGGCACGCCCAGCAACGGCAGTTCCGCTCATAACCTGTTCCCCACGTTCCTGTACCAGTACTACGCTCCCTGGGTGCAGGACGACTGGAAAGTGACGCGCGACCTGACCATCAACCTGGGATTGCGGTGGGATTTCAACATTCCCGCCAATGAGCGCTTTAACCGCATGAACCGGGGCTTCGACGCCTCCCTCGTCAATCCCGTGGATGCCATGGTGGATCGCAATGCCTTTCCAGACACGCCGGTCCTGCGAGGCGGGCTGTTGTTTGCCGCTAAAGACGGCACGCCGCGGAACGCCGCCGACACGTATATGCGGGCGATCCAGCCCCGAATCGGTTTCGCCTACCGCGTCAACGATCGATTCGCGGTGCGCGGTGGATGGGGCCGTTACTACTTGAACCCGAGCAACGATTATCTGCAGACCAACGGTTACAGCGTCTCGACATCGCTGGTCAACACGCTGGATGGCGGCAGGACCTACGTGCCGAATCTGATCGATAATCCCTTCCCCGTACTCGACGTCCCGGTTGGTTCGAGCCTGGGAGCGCTGACCTACCTGGGCCGCGGCGTCAATTTCGTCAACCCGAAATTTAAGATTCCCCACGTGAACCAGTTCTCCCTCAGCTTGCAGTATGAGCTGCTCCAGGGAATTAAAATCGAGGCCGCCTATGTGGGCAGCCGGTCCGCCAACCTGCAGACCAGCCGGGCCTTCAACAACTACGACCTGGCATTCCGTCAGAAGGTGAATCTCATGGAGGGCGGCAATCCGGCCTACGGCGACGCCCTGTTGCCGAACCCGCTGTACGGACTGGAGCCGTTCGCCGGCACCAGCTACTACTCCAGCGTCAGTACCAGCCGTGCCACACAGGCGGTTTCGTATCCCGCGTTTGGCTCGCTGAACGAGCTGACACGGAACGACGGGGCCGCATGGTACAACTCCTTCCAGTTGACCGTGGAAACGCGGCGGCGTGGCGGTCTGAACCTGCTGGCCACCTACACTCTGTCGAAGAACATCACGCGCGAGTCCTTCAACGACGTACAGCGCAACATCATGCGACAGGGAATCTACCAGTACGACCGCACCCATCGTCTTACCCTGGGCGCCGTCTACCAGTTGCCGTTCGGCGAGGGGCGCCGATTCGCCAAGACCTCGAACCCGATCTTAAAACGCCTGGTTTCGGGGTGGGAGACCAACTGGATGCTGCAGGCGCAATCCGGGCTGCCGTGGGCGCTACCCAGCAACGTGCTTTACGTGAAGGACGCCAGGGTGCCCAACATCGACTGGTCACAACCCGTGGTCTATGGAGTGACGCCCTGCGTAGCGCGCTGGAACGACAACAACACCATTACGATGGTTCCCCACAGCGTTCAGCGCGGCTGCACCGATTACAACTTTTTGGTGCTCCCGCGCTACGCACCTCGTTTGACCCCAACGCTAGACTCGCGGCTCCGGCTTCACGCGGTGCCGCTGGCGGACGCCTCGTTGAACAAGCTTACCCGCATCACGGAGACCACCGCTCTCCAGTTCCGGGCAGAGGTGTTCAACGTTTTCAACAGCTACAATCCCTACAACGCCCACTTCGTGTACAGCAACGCGGAAAGCGCCACATTCGGCAGCTTGACCAAGGCCAGTGTGTCGACCGGCAATGCCAATTATCCGCGGTACATACAGTTGGGTCTGAAGTTCATCTGGTAACCTCCCTGCGGCCGGCGGACGCCAGGGATGGCGTCCACCGGCCGCGCTTTTTTTCCGGTTTCGATCTCCTCGAGACTTCTGCCCTTCGTCTCCGGCGTGAACCTTCAGACGAACCACATCGCCAGCCCGCAGAGGCCGGCGTAGATCTCGAACGCTCCGGCCGCCGTGGATGCCCTCACCAACGAGAGGAACGTCGGAGCAATCAGCAGGCAGGCGAGCCACAGGGCGACCGTGGCCACCGACATGGCGCGTCCCGGAACCGCAACCGGGAACAGCACCGAGATCACGACCCAAACGCCGGGCCCCATTTCCACAGAGAAGAACGCGACGTAATCGTCGAAGTTCCCGCTCGACCTTGGGTGCCCGTCAGTTCGCGCCGTCACCCGCCGTCACGGCCGAAAGCATCATGCGGTACGGCATGTCACCATCGCGGCGGTATCGGCGACATTCGTCGGCTCACCTATTCAGCATCGACGAAGCCCTGGAGAGAGCCCGGCGGACTGAGCAGCAGATGGCGTCAGCGTCCGGCGGGGGCGTGAAATAGGCACGGGGTGCTCGAGCCACGGCCCTTTCCGCCGCCGCCCGCTCACCAGACCTCGAGTCTCAGGCCGGCCTGGCCGGGGTTCTCGAAAGGTCCGGGCAAGGGAGCCGTGGTGCTTCGCTTGTTGCCGAAATAGTCCACGTCCACGGCAAGGGGCGAACCGTCGGGGTTCTCGTAGGGAAGGCCCGAGATTCTGGCTTTGCCCAGCAGTTGGGTGGTTACCAGCCGGGCGGCGGCCTTCGGCGGCAGTTTCATGCCGGCGGCAAACCGGAGATAGACGCGCTGCCCCTCTTCCAGAAGCTCGTAGGTCAGGCCTGAATCGGGGAGGTCGATCGCGCCTTCCTCCCGGAAGTACGGACGGGCGCCGTTGGTGTACACGTTGCCGCCCGTGTACAACGGAAACTCGCGGTGGTTGTAGACCCACAGTCCGTAGCCGCCGTAGCGCAGGGGGTTGGCGTCGGCCCGGGTGGACGCGGGCGGAGCGCCGCTCCCGACGAAGATGTTGTTGTAGAAGCGGTTGTCGCCGCCCACAATACTGAACAGTCCCGCAACCTCGGTGGTGTGCGCCTTGTGATACGGCGTGGAGCGCCGCGGTTCGGGGCGGCTCCGCGCCCTTCCTGCGATCAGGTTGTGCGCGTAGGCTCCCCCCTGGGACATGTCGTGGAGGCTCAACTCCGAAAGGAAGATGTTGTTGTCCACCAGAAACGGCCCGTGATTCACCTCGACAAAGAGGTCGTCGGTGGTGTTGTCATAGAGCAGGTTGCCGGTGATTCGCGTGCCCTGGGCCATCCAGTCCATCCATAGTCCCCGGCCGGCGTTGTGAATACGGTTGTTGCCGATGAGGACGTCGATGGCGGCGTGCAGCTTGATGCCGGCCATCTCCGCACCTTCGAACTGCCGCTTCCGCCAGACATCGTAGATGTGGTTGCCCGTGATCCGGCTCTTCACCGCGCCGAGACTGCCCACGATGCCGGCCTGCTCGCAGTTGAAGATGGTGTTGTTCCGGACGATGTGAGACCCGACGGTTTTGAACGACCAGCCGATCGCCAGAGCGCGCTGGATGACCTCGTTGTAGTGGGTGGCGCCGTCCTTCCGAGGATCGTTGATCCAAACGTTATGGCCGGTAGCGCGCTCTTTGCCGAGGGAGATGCAGACGCATCGCGAGTCGCTGATGGTGTTGTCTTCGATGATCCAGCCTTTGCTCCAGTGCGTGCCGATCAGGCCGATCTGTTCGGCGGTGGGGGCGGCCCACTGGGTGGCCGCCTGGCTCATCCGGAAGCCCTTGATGGTGATGTAGTCGCGGCCCGGCGCGTCGGGATAGAAGCAGGCGTCGCGCACGTTGATCTCGACGAGTTCCCGGTTGGGATCTTTCCCGTGGAAGTTCGCGTAGATGTAGGTGTTCCGGTCGTCGCTCTCGGCGTACCAGGTGTAGGTGGAGCCTTGGCGATCCCTCGCGTCCTCGACCGGCTGTGGATGGAGCACGCCTTCGAGCAGCGGCACTTCCCAGAGCGCCTTGCCGTTGAGGTAGACCTCGCCGGTGTGGTGGGGCCGCCCGCGGCCGTTGAACCAGTCTCCCACGATGAGGTCCTTGTAGGGGTTGTAGGAGCCGAAGAACGAATTCGGCAGGGTGGCCTTCCAGACGGTGCCCATGAAGGGTTTCCAACCGCGGATCACCTCCGACCCCTTGATCACCGCCTCTTCGCCCGGGGCGGCCCGGTAGACGATTCTGCGCGCGTCGGAGTCGCCGCCGCGGGGTGGCGTAACGCGCTCGCGGTATACGCCTTCGTGCACCGTGACCACGTCTCCGGGTTGCGCGAGCCGTGCCGCCGCGGAGATGGTCTTCAACGGCCTGGCGGGGGAGCCGTCGTTGCTGTCGTCTCCGTTGGGAGAGACGTGGAACTCGCGCCCGTAAGCCACATGCGCGAGCAACACAAGGGACAGCAGGATTGTCGTAAGGCGGATGGGGCGGCGGATGCTGCGATACACCTGGATCTCCTTTCAACACCTCGGAGTCGCCGACACGAAAATCATCGAGCAGCGACACGTCCCATTTGAACATACCGAGACCGCGGGCCGATCTGGCCCGGCATATCTTCACTTCAGGCGATACCTGATACACTGCGAATGCTCCCGGCGGATCTGCTGCCGGGCAGCGCCGGTGCCGAGCGCACCCGAGGGTACAGCACAATGCCATTATCAGTACTGCGGATGATGATCCCGTGTTTAGCGCTTGCCGCCCTTCCGTGCGGTTTGGCATTCGGGCAAGCCAGCCTCAAAACGAGACAGGCTCCGCCACTGCCGGCCCGCGAGGGGAGGCAGGTGCGGGTGAGCACGGTTCCGGCGCTCCGGGAGGCACTGGAGAACGCGCGCCCCGGCGACACCATCCTGTTCGCCGATGGCAGCTATCTGATTGAACGCCCGCTCTTGTTGAAGGGGAAGCAGCACCTCACGCTGCGCAGCGCTTCCGGCGATCCCGCCAAGGTGACGCTCCGGGGCGCCGGCGCCTGGCGAGGCCCCACCGACGATTACCGGAGTATCGCGAACGAGGATCTGCTGGTGATCCAAAGATCCCAGGACATCGTCATCGCCCACCTCACCTTCGCCGACGTGCGTCATTACGGGATCAAGGTCGGAATCGACCGCGACCGCATTCCGCCGAATCCCAGCAACATCCACATCTACAACTGCCGCTTCCGCGATATCGCGACCCGCGCGATCAAGGGCGTGGCTATGGCCGACCGCAAGCCCGTCCTGGGCGGCTCCGTGCGGTTTTGCGAATTCGAGAACACGGGAATACCGGATCCCTCCTGGGCGTGGGCGATCTACGAGGGCAACTACGTCTCGGCCATCGACATGATGTACCTGAAGGACTGGACCTTCAGCGACAACATCTTCCGCAACTACAAAGGCGCTTCGGGCAACGCGCGGGGAGCGATCTTCATCTGGAACCAGAGCCGCAATATTACCGTAGAGCGGAACGTGTTTATCGGCTGCGACCGCGCGATCGCTTACGGCAACCCGTCCGAGCCCACCAACTACGAACCGGGCACGCTGCACGTCTACGACGGAGCGATTCGCAACAACTTCATCGTGATGACGCCGGGCCCGCACGCCCGCCACTCGAAGGGAATCGAGATCGTGTGGACCGACAACGTGTGGGTGTATCACAATACCATCTGGGCGGCCGAACCCAATTGGCGCGCGATCCACTACTTTCAGAAAATAC
>JAWLGN010000248.1:0-8151 GCA_041685075.1 Bryobacteraceae bacterium | reverse complement strand
CTTTCGCCGGACGCATCACCTCGGCGCCCATCGCGGTACCGCAAATGCTGGCCGCCTACGAGTTCGCCCTGGCGCCGCCGCGGGAAGTAGTGATCGTGGGGGAGCGCTCCACGCCCGCCACCGCGGGATTGCTCCGCACGCTGCACGAGCGATTTCTGCCCCACACCATCACGCTGCTGCTGGACTCCGAATCGCGAGGCACCCTGACCGCCGCGCTGCCGCCCCTGGAGGGCATGAGCACGCCGGATGGCCAGGCCGCCGCGTACGTGTGCGAAGATTTTGCCTGCCGCCTGCCGGTATCGGACCCGTCGCGCTTCGCCGAGTTGTTACAATAAGAGTTCAGCACAACAGGAGGATCTTGAGGATGGAGCGACCCGGAGCCATAACCATCCAGGGCAGGCCTTTCACCCTCGTCGGACCCGAGCTGAAGCCCGGAGATCCGGCTCCGGATTTCCACGTAGTGGATTCCGCCAACAAACCGAAGACGTTGCAGGATACCGGCAATCGCGTGCGGATCTTCAGCGTGGTGCCGTCGCTCGACACGCCGGTGTGCGACGCCCAGACGCGCCGCTTCGACATCGAGGCCGCCCGGCTCGCCGATATCGAAGTGTATACCGTGAGCATGGACCTGCCGTTCGCGCAGAAGCGGTGGTGCGTCACCTTCGCGGTGGACCACGTGCGGATGCTCTCGGACCACCGCGACGGCTCTTTCGGCGCCGCCTGGGGCACCCTCATCAAGGACCTGCGGCTGGAGGGCCGAGCCGTGTTCGTGGTGGACCGGGACAACATCATTCGCTACGCCGAGTACGTCCCGGAACTGACCAGCCACCCGGATTACGAAGCGGCCCTGGCCGCCGTGCGCCAGAGCGTGTTACAGCAGCAGGAGGTCTAGGCCATCTCCCTGGCCGTTGAGAGCCCGCTGGTCCGGGGCGGCCTGATCATCGGGGCGGGCCTGATCGCGGGGAACGTCATCGGCTTCGCCCGGGTGGGGCTGATGGCCTACCTGCTGGGCACCTACAGCCTGGCGGATTCCCTGGCGGTGGCCTTCGGGCCGCTCGACAACCTGAACAGCGTCCTCCTCAACTCCATCGTTTTCGCCTTCGTCCCCATGCTCACGGCGCGGCAGGGCGCCGGGCGGGCGGCGATGGTGGCGGAACTCGCCCGCCGCTTCGCCCTGCTGCTCGCCGTGCTGGCCGCCACCCTGGCGCTGGCCGCGCCCTGGTTTCTGCGGGTACTGGCTCCGGGCCTGGAACCCGCGTACTTCGACCTAGCGGTGGTGAACTGGCGGATTCTCTCGCTCTCCATCCTGGGGACCGGGCTGGCCTCGATCTATTCGGCGCTGCTCTACACCGAGCGGCGCTTCGGGCCCACGGCGCTCTACCAGGCTTCCCTCAACCTGTTCACCGTGATTGGCGCGGTGGCCGGCTGGAAACTGCTGGGAGTGCACGCCTTCGCCCTGGGGTACACGGCGGGCGCCTGGGTGCAGTTCGGCATCGTGTGGTGGTACGGGCGCGCGAGGCTCGAAACCAGCGCCCTGCCGCCCTGCAGGCTGGGCTGGCGCGAGGTGCTGCTGCGGCCACTCTCGGTCGCGCTCTTCGCCGGCGGCCTGGCGGCCAACATCGCCTTCACCCGCGCCTATGCCACGCACGCGGGACCGGGGCTGGCGGCGGCGCTGGATTACTGCATGCGGGGGGTGGGGGTGCCGCTGGCCCTGCTGGTGGCGCCCATGTCCAATTCGCTGCTCCCGGAAATTGCGCGGCTGCGCAGCCAGGCGCGGCTGCGGGAGGCTTTCCGCCTGATCGACCGCACGGTGGCGCTGGTTGCGCTGGCTGCGGTGACGGCCTGCGGCGTCGCCCTGGCGCTGCGTGAGCCGGCCATCCGGATCCTGTTCGAGCGCGGCAGCTTCACCGCGGAATCCACCGCCATGACTTCGGCGGTTTTTCTGGGGCTTGGTCCTGCGATGATCGGCTGGAGCCTGATGGAGCTGACCTCGCGGTCGCTGTTTTCGCTCGACCGGCCGCGCCTGCCCGTGGTCGCCGCGTTCATTCCGCTGGCGCTCAACGTGATCCTGACCCTGGGGTTTTTCGCGCCCCAGCCGCACTTTATCGGGCTGGGGGCCTCTCTGGGGCTGCTGGCCGGGTTCGTGGTGCTGGCTGCGCTGGCGCGGGCCGCCCGCCGCGGGTGGCTGGCCGAGCCGTCGCCTCAGGAGACCACCGCTACCTCAGATTGAAGACTTCGAAGTGGAAGCGGTCCGGCGGGAAGAGTCCCGCCACCCCGCGGCTCAGCCGCGCCCAGGCTTCGTAGGCCTTACACGCCACGGTGGAGTTCAGGTAGAACAGGAACTGGTTGGAGAAGCAATCGATCGGCGGCGGCTGGCGGAAGGTGAGCCGCAGTCCCACGGCCTCTTCCAGGGCCACTTCCCTGCCCCCAACGGACTTATCGATCAGCAAGGTGACGAAGCTGACCCGCCCGGCATGCGGCCACACGTCCGGGTGCAGCAGTTCCCGCAGCGTGGCTTCCGATTCGAAGGTGATCTCGCACTGCCGGATCCATTCCAGGATGGAATCCCCCCACATCCAGTGGGAAACCAGGGTGCGGTACTGCTCGGCGAGCCGCACCGCAAGGTCCAGCTTGCGCTGCTCGACCAGCTCGGGATCTTCGACCGGGGGCAGCATGTCCTCGCTCTCCACGATGGTCACCGCATGATCGAGGATCCCGTGCGCATACTCACCGGCTGCCGAGGAGTGCACCAGCAGCGGCGGCAGCTCGTGCGTCTTCGTCCCCGGTATTCGGAGATACGCTCTTTCCTCCCTCATGTTCCCCCCCCAGCACCTACAGCTTACTGAAACAGGGTGCATTTTGGGGACCACTTCAACCCTGCCTATATGGACGCAGTGTACCGCCCGGAAGTTTGCTATGATGCGCCTTCATGGCGGAATACTCGATCGGATTGGACCTGGGCGGCACGAACCTGCGCGCAGCCGCCATTGACCGCTCGGGCAAGGTACTGGAGAAGATCGCCGGGGGCACCAAGTTTTCGGCCGGCAGGGAAGCCGTGCTGAATGATATGGCAGCGGTGATCTGCCAGTTGAAGGAGCGCTGGGGCGCGGGATCGCTGGCCGGTATAGGGATTGCGGTGCCGGGCTTCATTCAACTCCGGGAAGGCATCATCAGGAACTCCAACAACCTGCCGTTTCTGGAGGGTTTTCCCATCCGGGACGAGATGGAGCGGCGGCTGGCCACCCGTCTCATCCTGGAGAACGACGCCAACGCCGCCGCGCTGGGAGAGAAGTGGATGGGGGCGGGGCGCGACGTGGACGACCTGGTGCTGCTCACGCTCGGCACGGGCGTAGGCGGCGGCATCATCATCGGCGGACGCGCGCTGCACGGCCACGTGGGGATGGCGGGGGAGCTGGGCCACATCACGGTGGTGCCCAACGGCATGCCCTGCGGCTGCGGCAACCAGGGCTGTCTGGAAAAGCACGCCTCGGCTTCCGCGGTGGCGGCCATGGCGCGGGTGATGAACCTGGGGGAGAACCTCTCCTCCGAGGACGTCTACCAACTGGCCGTCGGCGGCGACGAGCGCGCCCGGCGCATCTTCGCCCTCATGGGACAGGCGCTGGGCACGGCGCTGGCCATGCTGGTCAACACCTTCAACTTTCCGCTCTACCTGCTGAGCGGCGGGGTGCTGGGCGCCTGGGACCTGTTCGCCCCCGCCATGCTGGAGGAGGTGCGCTTCCGCTCCTTCACCTATCGCGCCACCACGACGCGCATCGAGAAGGCCATTCTGGGCGACGAGGCGGGGCTTTACGGCGCCGCGTACCTGCCGTGGAGCGAGTCGGCGCCCAAGTTCACTTAAAAGACTATGTGGATTGGACTGGACATCGGCACCGGCGGCTCACGCGCTCTGCTGACCGACGCGCACGGCCGCGTGCGCGCAGGCTACACCGCTCCCCATCAGGAGATGCGCATGCCGCGCCCCCTGTGGGCGGAACAGGACCCCAACGACTGGTGGTCGGCCGCGGTCAAGGCCATCCGCGGGGTGCTCGCCGAAGCCGGAGTGAGCGGCGCCGCGGTCAAGGGCATAGGCCTCTCCGGCCAGATGCACGGCCTGGTGATCCTGGACGCGGCGGGCTGCGTCATCCGCCCCGCGCTGATCTGGTGCGACCAGCGCAGCCAGCCGCAGGTGGACGCCATCAACCGCAAGCTGGGCGCGGAGGCGGTTCTCGCGGCGACCGCAAACCCGGTGCTCACGGGATTCACCCTGCCGAAGCTGCTGTGGGTGCGGGACCATGAGCCGCAGCACTATGAGCGCGTGCGCCGGCTGCTGCTGCCGAAGGACTACGTGCGCTTCCGCCTGACCGGCGAGTTCGCCACCGAAGTCTCCGACGCCTCGGGCACTTCGCTGTTCGACGTGGTGAACCGGCGCTGGTCGCGCGAGATGATCGACGGGCTGGGGATCGACGCCGCCATCCTGCCCGCGTGTTATGAATCGAGCGAGATCACCGGCGCGGTGACGAAGGAAGCCGCGGAGTCGACCGGCCTCGCCCCGGGCACGCCGGTAGTGGGAGGCGGCGGCGACCAGGCTGCCAGCGCCGTGGGCAACGGCATCGTGGAACCGGGCATCGTCTCCTGCACGCTGGGAACTTCCGGGGTGGTCTTCGCCCACATGGAGCAGGTGGCTTACGATCCCGCCGGGCGCGTCCACACCTTCTGCCACGCCGTGCGCGGACGCTGGCACGTGATGGGGGTGACGCAGGGCGCCGGCCTGAGCCTGCAGTGGTTCCGGAATCAACTGGCCCCCGGCACGAGTTACGATGCTCTCACGGACGAAGCCGCCACCGCGCCCGCAGGATGCCAGGGACTCTTCTGGCTGCCCTACCTGATGGGCGAGCGCACCCCGCACCTGGATGCGGCGGCGCGCGGCGGGTGGATCGGGCTGACCGCCGGGCACAGGCGCGCGGACCTCATCCGGGCCATCATCGAAGGCGTCTGCTACAGCCAGCGCGACTGCCTGGACATCATCGAAGAGCTGGGCATCGAGGTCCGTTCCGTGCGCGCTTCCGGCGGCGGCGCCAACAGCCCCTTCTGGCGGCAGGTGCTGGCCGACGTGATGGCCAAGCGGGTGGTCACGCTGGAAACGCAGGAAGGCTCCGCGTACGGCGCCGCGCTGCTGGCATTGGCGGGCACGGGAGAATACGGGTCGGTGCCGGAGGTCTGCCGGGCGGCGATCCGCGAAACAGGCACGGTGGAGCCGCGTCCGGACGAGCGCGCTTTCTATGCCCGCGCGCACCAACTCTACAGGGCGTTCTATCCCGCCTTGCGGAATCTGTTTCCAAGGATGGCCGGGGAGTAAGCCCCCAATTAGCGGTTCACGGGAGAGTAAGACTCGGTTGCGGCTGCGGCGACGCGCGGTGCTACCGCATGACCCACGCGCATCTCCTGCCAGTCATAGTCGAATTCCTTGCCGCAATCCAGGCATACGACATAAGTGCCGTGACGCATGGCGCCCGGCGCGCCGGAGTGCCGCGCGGGGGTCAGAGGAAACGTTGTCCGGCGGTGTGAGCATCCGAAGAACGCGTTGACGATTGTCTGCAGCATGAGACTGCCCCCTTCCACTTTCCTTTGATACGGGATTTGGGCCAGTGGTTTCAGTTCGAAACAGTACCGGGGTATGTCTCTGTGTGCGGTATCACCCAAACAGGCGCTTGCGAATAGCTTCCGCGATCAGTTTGCCATGAAAGCGTCCGTTTTCAATAAAGATTTCATTGGTGTGCATGCCCGCCACCACCACGCCCGCAAGATAGACGCCGGGACGCTCGCTTTCCAGCGTGGCGGGATCCGTGCGCGGCCTGCGGGTGGTGGGATCCAGGGTAATGCCCGCGGCGTTGAGAAACGTGAGGTCGGGACTATACCCAATCAAAGCGAGGACAAAGTCGTTTTTCAGCACCACTTCGCCCGCGGGTGTCCGGATGTCGATGGCGTCCGGACGGATGGCGGTCACCCGCGAGTTGAAGTAAGCCTTAATTTCGCCATTGTGGATCCGGTTCTCTACGTTGGGCTTGATCCAGTACTTCACGTGATCCGAGAGCGCCGGGCCGCGGTGAATGAGGGTGACGCGGGCGCCGGTCCAGTAGAGTTCCAGCGCCGCGATGGCGGCGGAATTCTTCCCCCCGATGACGGCCACGTCGTGGTCGTAGTAGGGGTGCGGCTCCCTGTAATAGTGCAGGACTTTATCCAGCTCTTCGCCGGGCACGTTCAGGCGGTTGGGAATGTCGTAATAACCCGTCGCAAGGACGACCTGGCGCGCGGGATAGCGGCGCAGGCAACCCAGCCGGTCGGTGGTGGTGATTTCGAACTGGCGGTCGTGGCCGGAGATGGCCTCCACGCGCTCGTACTGGCGGATGTCGAGCCGGTAGTGCTGCGCCACGCGGCGATAGTATTTGAGCGCCTCGGCGCGGGTGGGCTTCTCCCCCAGGCTGGTCATGGGGATGTCCCCGATTTCGAGCAGCTCCGGGGTGGTGAAGAAGACCATGTGGGTGGGGTAGTTGTAGATGGAGTTGGTGAGGCAGCCCTTCTCGATGATGACGGTCTCAAGCCCGCGCTTCTGGCATTCAATGGCGCAGGCGAGACCGGTGGGTCCCGCCCCCACGATCAAGACGTCGTATTCGGTCACAGGCTTTTCTCGACGGCGGCGTAGACGTTATCGAGCGCGGCATCGAGCGCGGCGGGATTCTTGCCGCCGCCCTCGGCCATGTCGGGCCTCCCGCCTCCCCTGCCGCCCACGGCTTGCGCCACCGCGCCCACCAGCTTGCCGGCGTGGACTTTGCCGGTGAGGTCCTTGGTGACCGCCGAAACGATAGAGACGTTGCCATTCTCGGCCGCCGCCAGCACGACCACGGCGGTCTTCCACTTGTTGCGGAGAGAATCGGCGAGCGCGCGCATCTGCTGGCGGTCCATGCCGTCCACGCGGGCTGCCAAGACGCGGGCGGCGCCCATGGCGCGGGACTGCTCTTCGAGGTCGCGGGCGGCGGATTGCGCCAGCTTGTTCTTCAGCCGCTCGACTTCTTTTTCCAGCGCGCGTTCGGCGGCCATCAACCGCTCGACCTGCTCCGGGGCCTCCTGCTCGGAAGCGCGCACCGCGCCGGCGATGCGCTCCAGCGTCCGGGCGCTCTCCTGGTAGTGCCGCAGGGCGGCCTCGCCGGTAATCGCTTCGATGCGCCGCACGCCGGCCGAAATGCTGCCTTCGTAGACGATCTTCAGGATACCGATGTCGCCCGTGCGGCTGACGTGGGTTCCGCCGCACAGCTCTTTGCTGAAGCCGGGCACCGAAACCACCCGCACCTCATCACCGTACTTTTCGCCGAACAGCGCCATGGCGCCGGTGGCCACGGCCTCTTCGAGCGGCATCACCGCCGTATCCACCGCGGTGTTGCGCAGGATCTGTTCGTTGACCAGCCGCTCGACTTCTTCGATCTGGGCGCGGTCCATGGCGGTGTAGTGCGTGAAGTCGAAGCGCAGGCGGGGCGGCTCGACGACGCTGCCGGCCTGCTTGACGTGCGGCCCCAACACCTGCCGCAGCGCGGCGTGGAGCAGGTGCGTGGCGGTGTGGTTGCGCATGGTGGCGCGGCGCAGGGCGCTTTCGACCTCGGCGCGCACTGGAGCGCCCCGCTGGATGGGCCGGAGCGCCGTCACGCGGTGTGCGGTTACGCCGGATACGGGCGCCCAGGCCGTCTCCACTTCGGCGAGCTTCTCGCCCGCCGTCGAGTAGAGCCAGCCGCGGTCTCCCACCTGCCCGCCGGCTTCGGCATAGAAGGGCGTCTGGTCGAGCACGATTTCGGCGCGCGCGCCGGCTTCGATGCGCTCGACGGGCTCGTGGTCCACCACGATGGCGCGTACCTGCGAAGCGGCGGCCGTATCCTGGTAGCCGAGGAATTTCGTCCGCCCGGCAGCGGCCAGATCCTGCCAGACCGGGGCAGCCACGCCGCGTTCCACGCCCTTCCAACTGGCCCGGGCGCGTTCGCGCTGGCGGTCCATCTCGCGCTCGAAGCCCTCGTGGTCGATGGAGAGGCCGCGCTCCCGCGCCATCTCCTCCTGCTCGTCGAGCGCCAGCCCGTAGGTGTCGTAGAGCTTGAAAGAGATGGCGCCCGG
>JAWLGN010000247.1:0-8165 GCA_041685075.1 Bryobacteraceae bacterium | reverse complement strand
CAGATACCTCGTGATCGCCGCCGTCAGGGTGGTCTTGCCGTGGTCAATATGGCCGATCGTGCCGACGTTAACGTGCGGCTTGCTGCGGTCGAATTTTTCCTTTGCCATCCTAAAAAGCCCTTTTCGCTGTACGGATTCGTTACAGGAAAGACTCAAGGAGGGAGGCGGTTTGCGCCCCCCTCGATCTCTGGAGCCGTTGACCGGGATTGAACCGGTGACCTCGTCCTTACCAAGGACGCGCTCTACCAACTGAGCTACAACGGCCCGTCCGGCTCCGGCACAACACCGGATGCCAAAAAAAATCTTCGCCGGTTACTGGTGGACGGGGGAGGATTCGAACCTCCGTAGCCCGCAAGGGGCGACAGATTTACAGTCTGTTGGTTTTAACCACTCACCCACCCGTCCGTGGACAAAAGATCAGTTTACAAGCAGATCAGGGTGTTCCGCAAGCCGGCTATGGAAACATTATAGCGGAAACCCGGCCCATCCGCCGCATGCACCGGGGTGTCGCCGCCGATTGCCTGGCGGCCCGCGCAGGAGAGACCACCGCGGGCAGGCGGTGGGGCGCAACTGCGCGCTGACAGCCGGCGGTGGAGTTCTCTACAATATCGTTAACGGGCCTCGCGACCGCCCCAAAACCATAATGCGAAAAATGTTGCATGCCAAGATCCACCGCGCCACGGTCACTCGTGTGGATATGCACTATGAAGGCAGCATCGCGGTGGACCAGTGCCTGAGCGAAGCGGCCGGGATTCTGCCCTACGAAGCCGTGCAGGTCTGGAACGTTACCAACGGCGCGCGCCTGGAGACCTACCTGATTCCGGCGGCTCGCGGCTCCGGGGAGGTCTGCATCAATGGGGCCGCGGCGCGCCTGGCGCAACCGGGCGACATCGTTATCATCGCCGCCTTCCAGTGGATGGAGGAAGCAGCCGCCCTGCGCCACCGTCCCACGGTCGTGCTGGTGGATGCGCAGAACCGCGTCTCAGGCAACTGAGCCAAGGCTGCGCGGCCGCACCCGCGCCCGCCGGAACGCCAGCAACAGTCCCAGCAGCAGCCACGTGGCGGAGAGGGGATACACCACGTCGAACCACTCCGGACCGAACCGCGCCGCCAGGGCCGAAACCGCGACCACCAGCCCCGAAGCGGCCGCACAGAACGCCAGCAACTTCTTGGCGCCGGCGCCCCGGGCCGCATAGCCGGTCAGCAGGTAGCAAAATAACAGCGTGGTCAGAAAACCCAGCCACCACGGATTGTTCCGAATGAAATGAGCGCTGCGCAGCGAGTGGACGGTTTCGGCGTGAATCACCGCCCCTAATTTCGGCCCGAAGGGCGTCTCAAACCATTCGCCTGGGGAGTCTTCCCCGACCACCACCAGCCGGTCCGTCAGGATGGCTCGCGCCCGGGCATCCTCGAAGAGTTCCTTGTAAGGCACCACGGGCACCGGCCGGGCGGGCTCGACAAACCGCAGCAGCCCGTCCTGCGGGACGGCCACATCGGCGCCCACGACGCGCGCCGCCCGCAGGCTCAACGACGGCCGGCTCGGATCGTTCCCGAAGTACAAGGGCACGAAACGAACCACCCGGTCTACGTCCCGGAAACCGGCCAGATGGCCGAGGCGCTCTTCTTCCAGGCAGGCCTGCACGCTGCGCGGCAGCGGCTCGCGCACGATGGAGCCGCGCAGCCGCGAGAACCGGTAGCCGATAAACACCGGCACTTCAGATTGCTCGATGACCTGGCACAGCAGGGGGTCGATCTCCAGCTCGCCTTCCAGGTAGAAATCGAATGCGACGGCCTTGGCCGCCGAAGCCATCTTGATGAGCCGCACCATCTCGAGGCGGCCGTCCTCGGGCCTGCGCGCGCCCAGCGGTTCCACCGTGACGACCACGATATCGTCGGGCACCAGCGGCTGCTTGCGCACCAGGCGGTAGCGCCAGTCCCCCAAAGAAACCGGCGTCAGCCAGTTCCGCGGCGCGGGCCTCGAGAAGACCGTCAATTCGCGGCTCCAGTCGAGGAAATCGGCCGTCGCGGCAACCGTGAAGAAGCACACGTAGATGGCCAGGAATAGCAGAAACGGCCCCCTCAGCCGCAGGTTGCTTCGCCCCGCCAGAAATCGGCAAACAATCACGCCGGCCGCGCCCAGCGGCAGCAGAAACCAGAGGGCCTGCCACGGCTGGCTGATGGCCTGCTCCGCCCACCGCCCGTAGAGCCGGGAGACCAGCGCCGTGACTAACCCCAGAACGGCCAACTCCAGCAGCTTCTCGCGATAGCCCTGGAGCCGCTTCGGCCAGAAGGAAGGAATTTCCGCGCCGCTCACGGCTTCTTTGCCTGGACAGGGCGCCGCAGCGAGGGCTTGGCCTGCAGCTTCAGCGAGCGCTCGACGACTGCCCTATCGACGACCGGGTCGAACTCTCTGGCGGCCGCGAAGTGCCGCGCCGCCTCCTCCTTCCGCCCCAGTTCCTCGTACGCCCTGCCCTGAACGACCGCGATCCACGCGCGCATCTGGGGCGTTGGAGCCATGGCCGCCGCTTTCCGGAGTTGATAGAGCGCCCGATTGGCGCCGCGGAGCGTCAACTGCCGGGCGCCCAGCCGCATGCGCGTTTCGGCATTGCGGGGTTCGGCGAGCACCCTGGTGTGCCAGGCTTTCATCTCGGCGAATACATCGCGGGGAGAGGCGATCCTTACCCCGGCCACCCGCGCGCCGGCCACGTCCAGGCTGGCGTTCACCGTGGCAGTCCGGTCCATATCGCGCCGCGACATGCCGGCGCGCCGCCATTGGCCCCGCTCGACGAGGGCCTTGCTCCCGCTCTCCATGAGCCACCGCGCGCCGGTTGAAACCAGCCTGCATTCGGCCGCTCCCTCGTAAACCAGGGTTTCGGTCCGCACTTGCTGCCCTTCGCGAGCCAGGCGCATGCCGTACTGGGTGCGCTTGGACCCCATCACCACCAGTCCCGACGTCACCTCGGTGGGCGCGCCGGCTTCGATGTCCACGCTGCCGCTCAGCAGGCTGAACGAGCAATCCTGGCCCGCGGCGGGAGGCAGCAACACCACCCGGAAGGCATCGGAGAACTTCACGCTCGATCCGCTGGGGCAGACCACCTCGACCGCCACACCCGCGGCGCTGCCGATCAACTCGTCGCCGGGGTCGAGCTGCGTGCCGGGAGGCGCCGCTTCGCGCTCCAGCGTTCCCAGCCGCACTACCGCGACGTCTTCAGCCGCGGCAGGATCTCCGGCATCTCTTGCGGCGGCGCAGACGCAGGGCTGGCTCGTAGCGGCACAGCATTGCTGGGCGGTCAGACATGGAGGCAGGACGCCCGCCAGGATGGCGCACGCGAGAAGGATTTTGTATGGCATACGCTCCTCCTCTGAGTGAAACAGTTGCCTCAGTATACACGCGGTAAGCGGCGGGGGGAAGCGGGAAATGCGTAACGCTCAGGCAGGCTGGGGCAGGCAGCGGGTCCACTTCGCCGCGCGGCGGAAGTAGGTTTCGGCGCGCGCGACGTCGCGCAGGATCTGTTCCCGCAGGGCCTCGGGTGCGTCAAAGCGCCGCTCGTCGCGCAGGCGGTGCAGAAAGGCCAGCCGCAGGCGCGCGGGGTCGGGGCCTTCGAGCGGCTCCAGCAGGTAGGTCTCGATGCTCAGGCGCCTGCCGTCGAAGGTGGGGCGGTAGCCGACGTTGGTGATGGACGGCCACTGGCGGTCGTCCGGCACCGCCGTGGTGCGGGTGATGTAGACGCCGGAAGCGGGCAGCAACTCGCCCGCCGTGGCCAGGTTGAGAGTGGGGACGGTGAGGCGCCCTCCCACCCCGTAGCCCGGCACCACGTTGCCCTCCAGGGTATAGGGACGGGTCAACAGGCGCGCCGCTTGGGAAACGTTGCCGCTCTCCACCAGCGCCCGGATGACGCTGCTGCTCACCACCCGGTCCCGCACCCTCACCGCCGGGACGATTTCGGTGGTGAAGCCGTAGCGGCGCCCCAACTCCGCCAGCATCACGGTATTGCCCGCCTGTTTGTGACCGAAGCGGAAGTTATCGCCCACCAGCACGGCGCGCGCGTGCAGCTTTTCGACCAGCACGCGTCGCACGAACTCCTCCGGCGGCCAGTGCGCCACCTGCCCGGTGAAGGGCAGGATCAGGACGTGCCGGATGCCTTCCTCCGCCACGAGGGCCGCGCGCTGTTCCGGGGTGGTCATCAGGCGAGGCGAGCGCTTGGGCGCCACTACGCGGCTGGGGTGCGGGTCGAAGGTCAGGACCGTCGGCTCGAGGCCCCGCGCGGAGGCCACTTCCCGAACTCGCCGCATGATTCTCCGGTGGCCCACATGCACTCCGTCGAAGTTCCCTATGGTGACGGAGCTTGGCCCGAAATCGGGCGGCAGTTCCTCCAGCCTCCTCCAGACCCGCATCCTAAACGCAATCCTCCACGTCGATCTCGAGCGTATCGTAGGCCAGGCGCACGTGCGGCGGCAGCCGCTCCTCGGTGCGGGCGTGCGGCAGATCGTGGCAGATGTGGGTGAAGAACACCCGCCGCGCTCCCACCCGCCGCGCCGTTTCGAGCGACCGCTCCACGGTCGAGTGCGTCGGGTGCGGCTTGTAGCGCAGCGCGTCCAGGAACAGCACGTCCAGCCCCTCCAGCAACACCAGGGATTCCTCGGGCACCTCGCTATGGTCCGTCAGGTAGGCCGCCCTGCCGATGCGGAATCCGTAGATGGGGTAGGAGCCGTGCAGCACCGGCACCGGCACCACCGTCTCGCCGAATAATTCGAACGGCTGCCCGTCCAACTCGTTGCAGGTGAGCCGCGGCACGTTGGACTCTTTGCGCTGGCCGTCGAAGATGTACTGAAAGCTGCGCCGGATGCGCTCCAGCACCTCCGGCGAGCCGTAGATGGGGATGCCCTCCCGCTGCAGGAAGTTGAACGGCCGCACGTCGTCCAGCCCCATGATGTGGTCGGCGTGCTCGTGGGTGAACAGGATGGCGTCCACCCGGCGGATCCTGGCGCGCAGGGCCTGGGTGCGGAAATCCGGCGTTGTATCGATCAGGATGTTGCGCCCGTTGACGGTCACCAGGATCGACGGCCGCAGGCGGTTGTCGCGGGGGTCCGGCGAAGTGCAGACTCCGCAATCGCAACCGATGGTGGGCACCCCCATGCTGGTGCCCGAACCGAGGACCGTGATCTTCAGCGCCATCTAAGCCTGCGCGCTCTCGGAGGCCGCGGCGGTGCCCGCTTTCTTCATCTCCTCGGCGGTCTGGACGTAGCGGAAGCGCAGTTCCGTCAACGAATTCTCGAGTAACCGCTGCTCTTCGAGCGTCAGGTTGCCCCTGGTCTTCTCCTGCAGCATGGCCAGCATATCGATGTAGTGGCGCGCCACGCGCAGGTCCGGCTCGTGCTTGCCGTTTTCGCCCTCGAAGCTGAGCAGCGCAAGCTGCACCTGCGTCACGAGGGAGCGAATCAGGGTTTCGAGCGAGGCGTCCGGGAGAGGGTACTCCTCCTCTGGCCGTGCAGTTTCTTTCTTATCCACGTCGCTCATCTCTTTCACATTATAACGGCGGCGGCGAGCCGACGCCCCGCGCCCCGAGCGGAACCCCAACCCCGGCGGCCGACGCGTGCGGGACCGGCACGACGGTACAGCCGAGGCCGGGTTCAGTTCCGCATCCGGCGCATCGCCAGGCCCCAGGCCGCCGTGGGCAGCAGCATCAGCAGCCCTGTAGCCGTCACGAACGCCCGCACCGAAAGCCCCGCATCCACCAGCCATCCGGCCAGGTAGCTGGTAAGAGAGATGGTGATGGTGAGCAGCCCCACATCGGCGGCGAAGACCCGTCCCCGGAACTTGTCCACCGTGTACATCTGCAACAGCGTGGTGGAGAAGACCCACACCGCCGAGGCGCCGGCATGCGCCAGAATCACCGCCGACATCGCCGTCCACGCCGCCGGCGAGAACCCCAGGGCCACGTACCCCACGGCCGTAAGAAGGAACCCGAACAGGATGCCCAGCCGCAGCCGGTCTTCGTGCTGGCCGGACCAGGCGCCCGCGACAAACGGCCCCAGCAGCGAGCCGACGCCCCGCGCCCCCAGCAGCAGGCTCATCCCCAGCATGGCGCCGCGCTCCGGCGTCAGCCCCTCCAGCCGCACCGGAAAGACCCGCTCCCCCAACACCGGCAGCACCACGTTGTTCGAACCCATCAACCCCATGCCGAACTTGACGAACACGGTCGCGAGCACGCGCTTGTCCGAACGGATGTAGCGCACCCCGTCCATGATGGGGGTGAAATCCACCAGGTCGCGGGCGCCGAGCGGCGGCATTCCGTCGGTATGGGGTTCGGAGAAGCGCATGCCGCGGAGCAGCGCCGCCGAGAGCAGAAAGCAGAGCGCGTTGATGACGAAGACCGCGTCGCGCCCGGCCGCCGCCGCCACCACGCCGCCCAGCGTCGCCCCGATGGCCAGGTTGAAGGACCACGTAGTGGAGGCCAGGGTATTGGCCACCATCAACTCCTTCCGGGAGGTGATGTTGGGGAGCACGGACTGGCGCGCCGGCTCGAAAAACGCCACCATCAGGCTCTTGACGAACAGCAGCGGGTAGAGCACCCAGACCGCCCCCGGCGAGCGCACCAGCAGCACGAACAGCACCGCCGCGGCGCGCACCAGGTCCGCCAGGATCATGATGCGCTTGCGGCTGGCGCGGTCGTTCACCACGCCGGCGGTAGGTCCCGCGAAGGTCTGGGGCAGCACCTGCAGCACCACCGCCAGCCCCACGGCCGCGGCGCTCCCGGTCAGTTCCAGCAGCAGGCTGTAGATGGCCAGGACGCAGAACCAGTCCCCCAGTTCGCTGACCACCTGGGCGGCCCACAGGCGGCGGAAGTTGCGGTTGTCGCGCAAGAGCCGCCAGTAGGCCCTCACCGATACGGCGTTCCCCTGCATCAGCGGCCTCGCAACCGGCCCGCCGTCAGCAATACAATCCCATGCGCCGCTTTACCTCCCTGACGGTTTCGTCGGCCAGCGGCTCCACCCGGGCGGCGCCCTCGCGCAGCACACCTTCCACGTAGCCCGGGTCGGCGGTGATCTCACGGTAGCGCTGCTGGAAATGCTCCAGGTGCTCCACAACCACGGCAGCCACCTGCTTTTTCAGCTCGCCGTAGCGCATGCCGGTGAAGTGCTCGCGCAGCCTGGCGTCGTCCCACTCGGTGAAGGCCTGGTAGATGGTGAGGAGGTTGCGCACGCCCTCCCCCAGGTTGTCGAAGTCCACCGCCGGGCTGGAGTCCGTGGTGGCCCGCATAATGGTTTTGCGAATATTGTCGGGCGGATCGAGCAGTCCCACGGCGTGGTGCGCGCCCGTTTCGGACTTGCTCATCTTCACGGTGGGGTCGTCGAGCCCCATGATCCGCGCCCCCACTACCGGCAGGCTGGTGCCCGGCACCACGAAGGTTTCGCCGTAGAGCGAGTTGAAGCGCTGGGCGATGTCGCGCGTGAGTTCCAGGTGCTGCGCCTGGTCCTCCCCCACCGGCACGATGGCCGCCTGGTAGAGCAGGATATCGGCGGCCATCAGGACGGGGTATTGCAGCAGCCCGTCCCCCACCGATTCCTGCCTGGCCGCCTTGGCCTTGTACTGCGTCATGCGCTCCAGCCAGCCCACCGGCGTCACGCAGGTGAGCATCCAGGCCAGCTCCGCGTGCGCCGGCACCATGGATTGCACCATGATGGCGGATTGCCGCGGATCGATGCCCGCGGCGAGGTACAGGGCCGCGATCTCCCGTATCTTGGCGCGCAGCGCGGCCGGCTCCTGGTACACCGTGATGGCGTGCAGATCCACGATGCAGAAGATACACTCGTACTGAGACTGGATCCGCACCCAGTTCTTCAGCGCCCCCAGGTAGTTGCCGATGTGCAGGTTGCCGGAGGGCTGCATTCCGGAGAAGACTCGTGCTTTCATGAAAGTCGGAAGGTAAACCTTTATCGTACAACGCGTGCTCAACTTGACGGTGGAGAAGCTGGTTTACGGCGGCGACGGCCTGGCCCGCGCGGAGGGCAAGGTGGTGCTGGCGCCCTTCGTCCTGCCCGGCGAAGAGGTGCGGGTGGAGGCCGTGCGGGAGAGCCCCGGCATGGTGCGGGCGCGCCTGGCGGAGGTGGTGCGCGCGGCGCCCCAGCGCGTCCCGCCGCCCTGCCCCTACTTCGGCCGCTGC
>JAWLGN010000246.1:0-8191 GCA_041685075.1 Bryobacteraceae bacterium | reverse complement strand
CCCATTGCCGACATGCTGACCCGGGTGCGGAACGCCATCAAGGCGCGGCACCCCAAGGTGGATGTGCCGGCTTCGAAGGTGAAGATCGAGATCGCGCGCATCCTCAAGGAAGAGGGCTACATTCTCAACTACAAGGTAGCGGAGGACGGGCCCAAGAAGGTGATCAAGATCTACCTGAAGTACGGCCCCAACAACTCGCCGGTGATTTCGGAACTGGACCGCGTATCGCGGCCGGGATGCCGGGTGTACGTGGGGCAGAAGGAAATTCCCCGTGTGCTGGGCGGACTCGGGATCAACATCCTGACCACGCCCCGCGGGGTCATGACGGGACGGGACGCCCACAAGGAACACGTGGGCGGCGAAATTCTGTGCCGCATATGGTGATTGGGGCCCGGGCGGGGGGCAGGCTTCCCCGTGCCGGAGCGCCCAGAGGTTAGACTATGTCGCGAATTGGCAAGAAACCGATTCCCCTGCCGCAAGGAGTTAAAGTTGCGATCGGGGAGCAGTTGGAAGTCTCCGGGCCGAAGGGAACCCTGCGGGTGCCGATACCGGCCGGCGTACACGTGGAGCAGGCCGACGGGCGCCTGGAGGTGAAGCGCGAGAGCGACCGCCATGCGGCGCTGCACGGGCTGACGCGGGCACTCGCCGCCAACGCGGTGGAGGGCGTCTCGAAGGGCTTTACCCGGGAGCTGGATATCGTCGGGATCGGCTACCGCGCCGAGGTAAAAGGCAAGCTCGCCACCTTCGCCCTGGGCTACTCGCATCCCATCGAGGTGATGCTGCCCGACGGCGTGGAACTGAAGGTGGACCGCCAGACGCACCTGGTGCTGAGCGGACACGACCGGCAGTTGTTGGGCCAGGTGGCGGCGAATATTCGCGCCCTGCGCCCGCCGGATCCTTACAAGAACAAGGGTATCCGCTACACGGGCGAAGCGCTGCGTAAGAAGGTCGGGAAGACCGGTGCGGGGAGCAAATGATTCATAAAATCGCCAAGAACGAAATCCGGCAGCGCATTCACCGGCGCATCCGGCAGCGGGTGCGGGGTACGGCCGAACGGCCTCGCCTGGCGGTCTACCGCAGCACCGCGCATATCTACGCGCAGGTTATCGACGACGGCGCCGGACGTACGGTGGTGTCCGCGTCGTCGGTTGAGAAGGGCGGCCGCCGCAATGGCGGCAACGTGGCAGCGGCCAGGGAGATCGGCAGGATGGTGGCCGAGCGCGCCAAGGAGAAGGGCATCAACAGCGTGGTGTTCGACCGCGGCGGCTACCTGTATCACGGCCGCGTGAAGGCGCTGGCCGATGCCGCCCGGGAGGCTGGCCTGGAGTTCTAACGGCCGTTGCCAGGCAGCGCGCATGGGAGAGTTCATGTTAACGGGAACTGTGAAACGCATCGATCCGCAGACGCTGAACCTGAAAGAGCAGGTGGTGTCGATCAACCGCGTCACCAAAGTGGTGAAGGGCGGCAAGAACCTGAGTTTCTCGGCCCTGGTGGTGGTCGGGGATCCGGGCGCCAAAGTGGTCGGGTTCGGCGTGGGGAAGGCTAAGGAAGTGCCGTCGGCTATCCGCAAGGGCATCGAAGCGGCCAAGAAGAACCTGCGCAAGGTGAACGTGCTGGAGACCACCATCCCGCACCAGGTGCTGGGGCGGTTCGGCAGCGGCCTGGTGCTGCTCAAGCCGGCTCCCGCGGGCACCGGCGTGATCGCGGGCGGACCCGTGCGTGCCGTGGTGACTGCGGCCGGCATTCCCAACGTGCTGACCAAGTCCATCGGCACCCACAATCCGCATAACGTGGTGAAGGCCACCATCGTGGCGCTGGAACAGCTCCGCGACCGCCAGGAAGTGGCGGAGATGCGGGGCCTGGCGCCGGAGAATCTCTAGCGAGGTCTGTGAGATGGAAGCCAAGATCATGATCAAGCTGGTGCGCAGTCCCATCTGCGCGCCGGAGAAGCACAAGCGAGTGGTGCGCGGGCTGGGACTGCGCAAGCTGAACCAGGTGGTGGAGCGGCCGGACACCCCCGTCTTCCGCGGTATGGTGAAGAAGGCGCCGCATCTGCTGCAAGTGGTGGGGGAGAAAGAGCGATGAATCTGAGTGGATTGAAACCGCCGGCCGGGCAGACGCGCAACCGCAAGCGCGTGGGGCGCGGCATGGGCTCGGGCCACGGCAAGACGGCAGGCCGCGGGACCAAGGGCCAGCACAGCATCAGCGGCTTCAGCCAGAAGCGCGGGTTCGAGGGCGGCCAGATGCCGCTGCACCGGCGCCTGCCCAAGCGCGGTTTCACCAATATCTTTAAGAAGCAGTACGCGGTCATCAACCTGGGGCGGCTGGAGAAACTCTCGGGCGACGAGTTCTCGCCCGACCGGCTGCTGGAGATGGGGGTGATCAAGAAGTTCGGCGACGGGCTGAAGGTTCTGGGCGCCGGCCAATTGACGCGCCCCATCCGGGTGGAGGCCCACCTGTTCTCCAAGTCCGCCATGGAGAAGATCCAGGCGGCCGGCGGCACCGCCACCGTGATCGGCGCCCCCGCAGCCTGAGGCGCGCCGGGAAGCGATTAGCCCTATGATTTCGAAGTTTTTGGAAGCGTTTGCGAATGTCTTTCGCATCCCGGACCTCCGCCGGCGGGTGATCTTCACCCTGGCTATCCTGGCGGTCTACCGGTTGGGGTCACACATCCCCACGCCGGGCATCAACCTGATCCGGTGGGAAGAGTTCTTCGCCAACCAGCAGGGCACCATTTTCGGATTCTTCGATCTGTTCGCGGGCGGCAACATCCGGCGGCTGACGGTGTTCGCGTTGGGCATCATGCCCTACATCACGGCCTCGATTATTCTGCAGTTGCTGACCGTGGTGATCCCCACGCTGGAGCGGTTGCAGAAGGAAGGCGAGCTGGGGCGCCGCAAGATTACCCAGTACACCCGGTATCTGACGGTGGTGCTGAGTGTGGTCCAGTCGTTCGGCATCGCCCAGGGACTGATGCAGATGGGTCCCGGCATTGTCATCAACCCGGGCTTCGGCTTTACCATGATGACGGTCTTCTCCCTGACCACCGGGACGGCCTTTATCATGTGGCTCGGTGAGCAGATCAGCGACCGCGGAGTGGGCAACGGCATGTCGCTCATCATCTTCGCGGGCATCGTGGTGGGGCTGCCGGGCGCCATCGAGAACATCTACACCAACACCTTCGTGACCAAGGAATGGAACCTGCTCCAGATGAGCATCATCCTGGTGCTGATGGTGCTGGTGGTGGCCTTCATCGTCCTGGTGGAGCGGGGCGAGCGGCGCATTCCGGTGCAATACGCTAAGCGGGTGGTGGGGCGCCGGGTGATGGGCGGGCAGTCCACCCACATGCCCCTGAAGGTGAACGCCGGCGGCGTGATTCCGGTGATCTTCGCCTCCTCGATCCTGGCTTTCCCCCAGACGCTGGCCACCCTGCCGGCGACGCGGAATATCGGCTGGCTGAGCGCCACCCTGCGGTCCATCCAGCACGGCGAACCCCTCTACTACGTGCTGTTCGTAGCGGCAATTATCTTCTTCTGCTTCTTCTACGTGTCGATCATTTTCAACCCCAACGAAGCGGCCGATAACATGCGCAAGTACGGCGGCTTCATTCCGGGCATCCGGCCGGGCAAGAACACCGCCGAGTACATGAACGCGATCCTGACCAAGATCACAGTGGTGGGGGGCCTGTACCTGTCGCTGCTGTGCATCATTCCGGACGTGATGATCTCGGGGATCAAGCTGCACCACCTGCCGCTGATCGGGAACTGGATCGATACCTACGGGCCGCGCTGGCTGCTGGAGGGACTGAACGTGACCTTCTACTTCGGCGGCACTTCGCTGCTGATCGTGGTGGGGGTGGCGATGGATACGGTGAACCAGGTGGAGGCGCAGCTCATCATGCGGCACTACGAAGGGTTTACGCCGCGCGCGGGACGGATTCGGGGGCGGCGCTCGACGTTCTAAGTCGCCAGCCGCGGTCACGGAGAGCTATTGCGCTCGGCTGTCATTCTGCTCGGCGCCCCGGGTTCGGGCAAAGGGACTCAGGCCAGGCTGCTCAAAGCCTGCCTGGGGGTTCCGCATCTGTCGACCGGCGATATGCTGCGGGAACGGATCGGCCGGGTAGAGGCCGGCGACGTCGCGCAGGTGGTGCGGTCCGGTGCGCTGGTTTCCGACGATGTGGTCAACCGGATGGTGGACCGGCGTCTGGAGGAGCCGGACGCCCGGGACGGTTTCGTGCTGGATGGCTACCCCCGTACGATGGCCCAGGCGGAGCACCTGGCCGGGCGGCTGGAGGCCGCCGGGAGCGCCCCGGTAGTCATCTACTTGCTGTTGGATTATAATGTACTTATAAGTCGGCTTTCGGGCAGGCGGCACTGTCCCTGCTGCGGTGCTTTGTATAATGTGAACGATGCCCCGCCCAGCAGGCCGGGGTATTGCGATCTGGACGGCTGCGTGCTCGCGACGCGCGAAGACGATACCGAACCCGTCATTCGGCGGAGGCTGGAAGCGTACGAAAAACAGACGCGCCCCCTGGTGGGTTTTTTCCGCGAACGAGGCTGGCTGTGCGAGATTGACGCCGGAGACTTGCGGCCCGAAGCGCTGTTCGAGAAGGTCTGCGGGGCAATCAGGGACAAAAGTAGCAGGAAGCAATGATTATTCGCAAGACGCCGGCGGAACTGGAAAAGATGCGGAAGGCCGGCCTGCTGGTCTACCAGATTCTTCAGAAGATGCGCGAACTGGCCGTCGAGGGCGCCACCACAATGGACCTCGAGGTGGCCGCGGCGCGCATGATGGCCGATGCCGGCGCACGGCCCGCCTTCAAGGGCTACTATGTCCCCGCGGCGGGAGAGACGTACAAATATGTGCTGTGCACGTCGGTGAACGATGAGATTGTTCACGGGATCCCGAGCGCCAAACGGGTTTTGAAGTCGGGCGATATCGTCTCGATCGATACGGGCGTGCAACTGGACGGGTATTACGGCGATTCGGCGGTGACGGTGCCGGTCGGCCAGGTTAGCGAGGAGACCCAGAGGCTGCTCGACGTCACCCGGGAGGCGCTGGAGCGCGCCATCGGGCAGATGCGCGCCGGCAACCGCCTCATGGATGTCTGCGCGGCGGTCGAGCGGCACGTTACCGGCAACGGTTTTTCGGTGGTGCGGGAGTATGTGGGACACGGGATCGGGACGCGGCTGCATGAAGAGCCGCAGGTGCCGAATTACGTGGACCGGAAGAATGAAAACCCGCGGTTGAAGGAAGGGATCGTGCTGGCGGTGGAGCCGATGGTGAACGCGGGCAAGCCCGATTGCAAGATCGCCAAGGACCGCTGGACGGCGCTGACCCGCGACGGCTCCTACTCGGCGCACTTCGAGCACTCGGTAGCGGTGACATCCAACGGGCCGTGGGTGTTGACGGGGCCATGAGCGGGGCGGGGCGGCGGCTGCTGCCCGCGACGGTGGTGGAGGAACTCCCCCGCGCCATCTACCGCGTTGAACTCGAGACGAAGCAGCAGGTTCTGGCCCACGTGGTCGGGACGGTGAATCGGAATTTTGTGCGGCTGCTCCCGGGAGACCGGGTGGAAGTGGAGTTGATGCCGCACGATTACACGCGCGGTCGGATTACGCGCAAGGTGATGGGAACGACAAGATCATGAAAGTACGGGCATCGGTAAAAAGGATGTGCGCCAAGTGCAAGGTGATTCGCCGCGAAGGCGTGGTGCGGGTCATCTGCGTGAATCCGAAGCACAAGCAGCGTCAGGGCTGAGGGAGAGAAGCTTATGGCACGTATCGCCGGGGTGGATTTGCCGCCCAAGAAGAGAGCCGAGATCGGGCTCACGTATATCTACGGAATCGGGCGGACCCGTGCGCGGTCGCTGCTCTACAGGACCGGAATCGATTTCAATAAGAAGGTCGCGGACCTGTCCGAAGACGAGGTAAACCGGATTCGTCAGCTTCTGGAAGAAGAGGGTGCCGTGGAAGGCGACCTGCGCAAGGAAGTCTCGATGAACATTAAGCGGCACATCGAGATGGGATCGTACCGGGGACTGCGGCACCGCCGCGGACTGCCGGTGCGGGGCCAGCGCACGCATACGAATGCGCGCACCCGCAAGGGACCGCGTCGCGGGACAGTGGCGAACAAGAAGAAAGCGACGGCGAAGACGTAAGGAGCTTTCAGCTTTCAGCTTGCTGATCGCTGAGAGCTGATGGCTGAGAGCTACAAAGCTACAAGGAACCTATGGCGAAAGCAGCAAAGGGTACTAAAGGCGGTAAAAAGAAGGCTTTCAAGCGGAAAGAGAAGCGCACCGTCCATAGCGGCGTCGTGCATGTCCAGGCGACCTTCAACAACACGATCGTGACGATTTCGGACCAGGAGGGCAACACGCTGTCCTGGTCGAGCGCCGGATCGCTGGGGTTCCGCGGGTCGCGGAAGGGCACGCCGTTCGCCGCGCAGCAGGCCTCCTTGACGGCGGCCAACAAGGCCGCCGAGAACGGCCTGCGCACGGTGGAGGTGCGGGTGAGCGGACCGGGGTCGGGCCGTGAGTCGGCCGTGCGGGCCCTGGCAACGGCGGGCATCGAGGTGCGCGCCATCAAGGACGTCACCCCCATTCCGCACAATGGATGCCGCCCGCCAAAGAAGCGGAGAGTGTAAGAGATAAGCAGGAAAGAAGGTCTGCCACGACCGTAAACTGCACCTTGAGGAAGAGGTAAGGAGAATCACTTGGCAAGATATATAGGCCCGGTTTGCCGGTTGTGCCGGCGCGAGGGCATGAAACTGTTTTTGAAGGGCGAACGCTGCCACAGCGAGAAGTGCGCCATTGAGAGGCGCAACTTCGTCCCCGGCGCGCACGGCAAGGACCGCAGGGCGAAGCTGGTGGGCTACGGCCTGCAGCTCCGGGAGAAGCAGAAGGCACGGCGCATCTACGGCGTGCTGGAGACGCAGTTCCGCAACAATTTCGAGAAGGCCGCGCACCAGAAGGGCATCACCGGTGAGAACCTGCTGGCGAACCTGGAGCGCCGGCTGGACAACGCGGTCTACCGCATGGGGTTCGGCACCAGCCGCGCGCAGGCGCGGCAGGTGGTGCGCCACGGGCACATCGAAGTGAACGGGCGCAAGGTCAACATTCCCTCTTTTCTGGTGAAGCCCGGCGACGAGGTTGCCGTGCGCGAATCCAGCCGCAACAACCCCACCATCCTCTCCGCGCGCGATGCCACGGCGCACGCGCCCGCTCCGAGTTGGATGGACGTGGACCGCGACGGCCTGAAGGCCCGCATCACCGGCATGCCCAAGCGGGACGAACTGGTGCAGATCCAGCTCAACGAGCAGCTCATCGTCGAGCTGTACTCGAAGTAAGCCGCTGCAACCGGCAGCATTCGGCTGGCAGCGATTTTCGAGGAATGGAAAGATATGTTTAAGGGCTTTCAGAAACCCAAACGACTGGTTGCCAATACCGATACCCTCACGGAACGGTATGGCTTGTTTACGGCACAGCCTTTCCAGCGCGGGTTCGGCACCACGATCGGCAACGGCTTGCGCCGGGTCCTGCTGAGCTCCATTGAAGGTGCGGCCATCACGGCCATCCGCATTGAAGGCGTGGAGCACGAGTTCAGCCCCATCCCCGGGGTGGTGGAGGATGCCACCGACATCATCCTGAACCTGAAGCAGGTACCGTTCAAGATGATGGGGGAAGGCATCAAGACGGTGCGGCTCTCGACCGATCAGCCGGGCGAGGTGCTCAGCGGGCAGATTGAAACCGACCAGGATGTGGAGGTGCTGGACCGCAACCTGCACATCGCCACGGTCAGCGAGGGCGGCAAGCTGAACATCGAGATGCGGCTCAAGATGGGCCGCGGCTACGTCAGCGCCGATAAGAACTTCGACGAGGACCTGGCACTGGGCTACATCCCCATCGACTCGGTGCACTCGCCCGTCCGCAAGGTGAACTTCTCGGTGGAAGCGGCGCGCCTCGACGGGGAGCGCATCGAGGCGCTGGTGGGCGCGCACGGCATCGAGGGAGCCCTGCAACGCCTCTACGAAGCGGGCGTCTATGTGACGCTGGACGAGTTCAAAGGCAATGTCCCCATCCGGCGAGGCACAGTCGAACGGCAGGTGACGGCCGCCGACTTTGACAACCCACGCGGCGCAACCCACCTGAGTGGCGCCACTGGCGGCACCCGCTCGCGGGGCACCCGGTTGG
>JAWLGN010000245.1:0-8196 GCA_041685075.1 Bryobacteraceae bacterium | reverse complement strand
GCCCTATTGGTGCTGATGCTGACGGTTGCCGTTTGGGCACAGGAAAATGCCGGGCGCTGGCCCGTCGAGACGCTGGCGGTCGAGGGCAACCGGCACTACGAGGCCCCCCGCATTCTGGCGGTTGCGGGCCTGAAAATCGGCCAAATGGCTGGAAAGCAGGAGTTTGAAGCGGCGCGGGATCGGCTGCTGGCTACCGGTATGTTCGAAACCGTGGGCTACCGTTTCGCGCCGGCGCCCGGGGGCAAGGGCTATGCGGCTTCCTTCCAGGTGGTGGAGATCGAGCCGCTCTACCCGGTGCGCTTCGAAGACCTGGAGGCGCTGGACAGCCAGGTGGCGGCGTATGTCGGGAAGCACGAACCGCTGTTCGGCACGCGCCTTCCCGGCACGGCGCCGGTACTGGAGCGGTACGCCCGCCGCATCCAGGAGTTTCTCGCCTCGCTCGGGCGCGAAGAAAAGATCGTCGGCCGGCTGGTTCCCGGCGGGAAGGCCGATGAACTGGTGGTGCTGTTCCGGCCAGCGCGGCCTCTCCCCGCGGTGGCCCAGGTGAGCTTCACCGGCAACCAGGCGGTCCCCACGCGCGCGCTCCGGGAGGCCATCTCCGGGGTGGCTATCGGGACAGGTTATAGAGAAGAGCGCTTCCGCCAGTTGCTGGACACCTCGGTGCGGCCGCTCTATGAGGCCCGCGGACACCTGCGGGTGGCCTGGACCAAGATCGAGACCGAGCCCGCCCCCAACGTGGAAGGCGTGAACGTGAAGGTGGAAATCGACGAGGGCGGCAGCTTCGAACTTGCCGCCGTGGCGATCGAGGGCGCCGAGGGCTTCGACAACCGCGAACTGCTCGCCGCCGCAAAGCTCAAAACCGGCGAAACAGCCAACTTCGACGAGGTGAAGGAGGGCGCCGAACGCGTCCGCAAGCTCCTCCAGCGCAACGGGCACATGCGCGCCGGCGCCGCCGTCGAGCGTTCCATCGACGATGCCGCCAAGACCGTGAGTGTCACGATCCGGCTGGAACCGGGCCCGCGCTTCACCTTTCGAAAGCTCGAAATCCGCGGCCTCGACCTGCACGGCGAAGCCGCCATCCGCAAGCTCTGGCTGCCCAAGCCGGGCGACGCGTTCAACGTGGACTACCCCCAGTACTTCCTCAGCCGCGTCCAGAGCGACGGCATCTTCGACAACCTGAACAAGACCCGCGCCGATACCAGCATCAACGAGGAAGAGCGCACTGTGGACGTCACCCTGCACTTCAACCCGTAGCGTCCCGCTACACTCACAGAAGTGGACCAGGCAATCGCTTTCACCGTGGAGGGCGCCGAGGCGGGCCAGCGTCTCGACGTAGCGCTGCACGCGCGCCTGCCCCAGTTCAGCCGGGCGCGCATCCAGGAGTGGATCCGGGAGGGGCGCGTCGAGGTCAACGGCGGCTGCCGGCGGGCTTCCTACACGCTGCGGGAGGGCGATGCCGTGGTGGCGCGGCCCGCGCTGCGGCCCCCGCTGCGCGCCGTTGCCGAGGAGATCCCGCTCATGGTGCTCTACGAAGACCCGGACGTGGTGGCCATCGATAAACCCGCGGGCATGGTGGTGCACGCGGGCGCGGGCGTTCACGCCGGCACCCTGGTGAATGCCCTGCTGCACCGCTTCAACGCTCTCTCGACGGTTGGGGGCGAGTTGCGGCCCGGCATCGTGCACCGCCTGGACCGCTTCACCAGTGGGGTTCTGCTGGTGGCTAAAACCGACACCGCGCACCGCGCCCTGGCCGCACAGTTTTCCGGGCGCGAAATCGAGAAAGTCTACATCGCGCTGGTGCATGGCGCGGTGAAGCAGGAGCACGGGCGGATTGAACGGCCCATCGCGCGCGACCCGGTGCGGCGCGTGCGCATGACCTCGCGGCTGGCCTCCGGACGCGAGGCCTGGAGCGAGTACCGGGTGCTGCGGCGCCTAACCGGTTTCACGCTGCTCGAGGTGCGCATCGGCACGGGCCGAACGCACCAGATCCGGGTGCACCTGTCCGCCATCGGGCATCCCGTAGTAGGGGACCGCCTCTATGGCGCGCCGGCGGCCGTCCCGGGGCGCCCCTCGCCCGGCCGCTTCTTCCTCCACGCCCACCGCATACGCTTCCGTCAACCTACGGACGGCCGTGAGATCACGGTGGAGTCGCCGCTGCCGGCGGATCTCGAGAGCTGGCTCGCGGCCCTCGAAAAGAGCGGCACGATATAATTGCGGGTATGAAAGCCTGGATTGCGTTGGCCGTTCTCGGGGCGTTCGCGAACAGCCTGTGGGCACAGCCTGCGCAGGCTCCCGAATCGCCCGACCGCGTCGAACGTACCGACGAACAGACCCGTATCGTTCTCGACGTTACGCGCGTCAACATGCTATTTACCGTCACCGACAAGCGTGGCCGTTTCGTTACGAATCTCGTCAAAGACGATTTCGAAGTCATAGAAAGCCGGCAGCCGCAGGCCATCCAGGAGTTCACCGCGGAGACGGACCTGCCCCTGCGTCTGGGCATCCTGATCGATACCAGCAACAGCATCCGGGACCGCTTCCGCTTTGCCCAGGAAGCGGCCATCCAGTTCATCAACGGCACCGTGCGGCCGCGGCAGGACAAGGCCGTGGTGGTGAGCTTCGACACCTCCCCGCAACTGGTAGCCGATTTGACCGACGACGTCGTGGCGCTGGAAAAGAGCGTGCGCGACCTGCGGCCCGGCGGCGGCACCTCGCTCTATGAGGCCATCTACTACATCTGCCGCGACAAGCTCTCCCAGGACCAGCCCCGCCACAAGTTCCGCCGCGCCATCATCATCGTCAGCGACGGGGAGGACAACCAGAGCCGCTTCAGCCGCGACCAGGCGCTCGAAATGGCGCAGAAGGCCGACGTGGTGATCTACACCATCTCCACCAACATCACCCGCATCGAGACCGACGGCGATAAGGTGCTGAAGTATTTCGCCCAGGAGACCGGCGGGCAGGCCTTCTTCCCCTTCAAGGTGGAGGACCTGGCGCAGTCGTTCGAGAACATCGCCAACGAGCTGCGCCACCAGTACAACATCTTCTACCGCCCGGACCCGCTCAAGACCGACGGCAAGTATCACGCGGTCACCCTGCGGGTGAAGGGCCGCAAGGACCTGGTGGTGCGGGCGCGGAAGGGCTACTACGCGCCCAAGCTGTAGCTCACCGGCGCTCGAGCGGCTCGGTGGCCGCATCCACCAGGTAGAACAGCGAGCGGTAGTGAATGCCCGCGTGCAGCGAGAGCCCGATCTCGCAGGCGCGGCTGGTGGAGTATCCCTCCCGGCAATCCTCCGGGATGGCCTGGCGGAGCGGCTGGAGCGCCGAAGCGGTGAGTTCGGGGTAGTGGAAACCGCGGTCGCCCGCGAAGCCGCAGCAGCCCACGTCTTCAGGAATCACAACGCGCTCGGCGCAGCGCTTCGCCACGGCGCGCAACGCGCCCTCCAGCCCCATCTTGCGCGAGCTACATGGCACATGCAGCGCCACAGTGCCGGGTAGCCGGGTCCAGCGGAGGCGCGGAACCAGGTAGCGCTCGGCGAAGCGCGCCGGCTCGAAGATCTCCGGGGCGCCCTCTCCGGCCAGGGCCTCGCGCACGCGTTCCAGGCAGGGGCTGGTATCGAAGAGCACGGGGAAGCGGCCGCCCTCGGAGGCTTCCCGCAGGGCTTCCTTCAACTCCGCCAGCTTGCGGTCGCCCTGGCGCTTGAAGCCTTTGCTGGCGAAGGCCATCCCGCAGCACAGCTCTCCCAGCCGCCGCGGATAGACCACGTCGTAGCCGGCCTTGCGCAGCAGGGCGACGGTGCGCGTAGTGAGGGAGTCGCTCTCCGGCGCGCCGCGCGCCGCACCCATGGCGCGGGCCACGCAACTGGGAAAGTAGACCACCTTGTCGGCGCCGCCCGCGGGCTCCTGCCGCACCGCATCGGCGCCCCTGGGCAGGTAGCGGTTCCACTGGGGCACCAGCCCTCCGCTCAGCTTCCGCATGGCGCCCGTCACCGCGCCCATGGCCGCCGGGCCCAACGCGGCGTGCGCCAGGTCGGCCGTGTTCAGGAGAAACCGCAGCCCGGCGGTCACGGCGCCCATGTGATTCGCCACCCAATCGGCTGTGGCATGGGCCAGGCGCGAGTGCGATTGAAGCCGCAGTTCCTTCACCAGCTTGCCCGTGTCGATTTCCACCGGACAGGCCAAGGAACAAAGACCGTCGGCGGCGCAGGTGGCCTCGCCCTGGTAGGAGAAGCCGTCCAACAGCCGCGCCAGCCGCGCCGCGTCGCCCCCGTTGTCTCGCAGCCGCGAGATCTCGCGCCACACCACGATGCGCTGCCGCGGCGTGAGGGTCAGGTTGCGCGACGGGCAGTTCACCTCGCAGAAGCCGCACTCGATGCAGCGGTCCACCAGGGCGTGCGCCTTGGGCAGCGCCTTCAAATCCTTCAGGTGCGCCTGGGGATCGGAGTTCAGAATCACCCCGGGGTTCAACAGGCCCGCGGGATCGAAGATGCTCTTGATCTCCCGCATGGCGGCGTAGGCTTCCGCGCCCCATTCCAGCTCGACAAAGGGCGCCATGTTGCGGCCGGTGCCGTGCTCGGCCTTGAGCGCGCCGTCGTAGCGGCCCACCACCATGTGCACCACCTCGTCGATGAAGTCGCGGTAGCGGTAAATCTCGCGCTCGCTGCCAAAGTCCTGGGTGAAGACGAAGTGCAGATTGCCTTCTAGCGCGTGCCCGAAGATGATGGCCTCGTGGTAGCCGTACTTGCGGAAGAGCTTCTGCAGATCGACGGCGCCGTCGGCCAGGCGGTCGAAGGGGAAGGCTACGTCCTCGATGATGACGGTGGTGCCGATCTCCCGCACCGCGCCGACGGAAGGGAACAGGCCCTTGCGCACGTTCCACAGCCGCGCGGCTTCGGCCGCGTCCTCGGTGAAGGGCGCCTGCTCGACGATGGGCAGATCACCCAATGCCTCGATGGCGGTGTGGATGCGTTCGCGCAGTCCGGCGCCGGTTTCGGCGCGCACCTCCATCAGCAGGGCGGCGACATCCTCCGGCAGCCCCTTGAGGAAACCCGGCATGCCGGATTTCTCCTCCACCGAGCGGAGGCTGGCGCGGTCCATGATCTCCACCGCGCTCATCACGCCCGAGCGGCGCAGCAGCGTGGTGGCGGCACAGGCCGTCCGCACGTCCGGGAAGCACATCAACGCGGTGGCCTTGGCCGGCGGATCCGGCACGGTCCGGTAGGTGATGCTGCTGATGAACCCCAGGGTTCCCTCGGAACCGATCATGAGGTGCTGGATGATCTCCAGCGGATCTTCGAAGTCCACCAGGGCGTTCAGGCTGTAGCCGGTGGTGTTCTTCATCCGGTACTTGCGGCGGATGCGTTCGGCGAGCGCGCTGTTGGCGCGGGTGCGGGCGGCGAGTTCGGCGACCTGCGCCACCAGCTCCGGGCGCTCCTCGCGAAACGCGGCGCGCGAGGCGGCCCAGGAAGTATCCAGCACCGCACCGTCGGCCAGCATCACCCGCATGGAATCCAGCGTGCGGTAGCTGTTCTGGGCCGTGCCGCAGCACATGCCGCTGGCGTTGTTGGCGGCGATGCCCCCCACCATGGCGGAGTTCACCGAGGCCGGGTCGGGGCCGATCTTGCGGCCATACGGCGCCAGTGCGCGGTTGGCGCGCGCGCCGATGACGGCCGGGCCGAGCGTCACCCGCCCGGCGCCCTCTTCCACCTGGATGCCGCTCCAGGTGCCGGCGATCTGCATCAGCACGGAATCGGTCACCGCCTGGCCCGAAAGACTGGTCCCGGCGGCGCGGAAGACCAGCGGCAGCCCGGCCGCGCGGCAGCGCTCGATGACGGCCGCAGCTTCCGCTTCGTTCTCCACCTTGACGACGAGTTGAGGAATCAGGCGGTAGAAGCTGGCGTCGGTACCGTAGGCCAGCCGCCGGACTTCGTCGTGGATCAGGCGGTCGCGGGGGATGAGGGGGGAAAGCTGGCCGTAGAGGTCCAGGTATGCGCCGGTCATGGCAAACCCTTACTGTAGCTGGTTTCAGGCGGTGCGATGCCGCGGCCAGGCGGGCGAAACGCGGCGGAGCTGCGCGACGGCGTCCGCCACCGCTTCGATCAGCGCGTCCACCTGCGCTTCGTCGTTGCCGCGGCCCAGGGAGAAGCGGAGGCTGCCGCGCGCATCGTCCGGGGCCAGCCCCATGGCGGTGAGAACGTGCGAGGGCTCGACGGCGCCGCTCGCACAGGCCGCGCCGCTCGATACGGCGAAGCCGCGCAGGTCGAGCGCGATGGCCAGGGCGTCTCCGGCGATGCCGTCGAAGCGGATATTGGTGGTGTTGGGGACGCGCCCGGCGCCGCCGCCGTTCACGAACGCCGCCGGCACGCGCGCCAGAATGCCCGCCTCCAGGCGGTCGCGCAGCGCGGCCAGGCGCGCCGCCTCAACGGCCAGGTTGCGCGCGGCGGTCTCGGCCGCGACTCCGAAGGCCGCCGCCCCGGCGACGTTTTCGGTGCCCGGACGCAGCCCTCCCTCGTGGCGCCCACCGAAGGCCAGGGGCTGCGGTTTCACGTCCCTTCGCACGTACAACACACCGCACCCTTTGGGAGCGTAGAGCTTGTGCGCGCTGGCCGTGTACAGGTCCACCGCCAGTGCGGCCACATCCACCGGGATCTTGCCCGCGGCCTGCACGCCGTCGGAGTGGATGAGCACCCCCGCCTCCCGCGCGATGGCGGCAATGGCGGCCAGAGGCTGCACCGCGCCGGTCTCGTTATTGGCGTGCATCACGGTGATGAGCGCCGTATCGGGCCGCAGCGCGCGGCGGATGTCGTCCGGATCCACCACGCCGCTCGCCCCCACCGGCACGCGCGTGACGGCGGCCCCTTCCCGCTCCAGTTGCGCGCAAGCCTGTAGCACCGCCGGGTGTTCGATGGCGGTGGTGATGACGTGCCCCCCGCCGCGCGCCCGCACGGTGCCAAGTATGGCCAGGTTGTCGGCCTCCGTCCCTCCGCTGGTGAACACTACCTCGCGCGCCTCGGAGCCCAGCAACGCCGCTACCTGCCGCCGGGCGGTTTCGAGCCGCTGCCGGGCCTGCTGCCCGAAATAGTGGACGCTCGAAGCGTTACCATACTCTTGACCGAGACAGACGGCCATGGCGTCCAGGGCCTCGGGCGATACCGGGGTGGTGGCGTTGTGGTCGAAGTATAACCGCTGCACTTGCTTTTATTGTAGAAAAATGGCCGCGCGCGTGATCACCCTGACTACCGATTTCGGTCTGGAAGACCACTACGTAGGGGTCATGAAAGGTGTCATTCTGGGGATCTCGCCGGGCGCCACCCTGGTGGACATCACCCACCAGGTGAGCCCCTACGAGGTTACCGAGGGCGCCTTCCTGCTGGCCCAGGCCTACCCGCATTTCCCGCCGAAAACCGTGCACGTAGCGGTGGTGGACCCCGGGGTGGGGACCGCGCGCCGCCCCATTCTGCTCGAAGCCGCGGGCCAGTTCTTCGTGGCGCCGGACAATGGCGTGCTCTCGATGATTTATTCGCGGGAGGAGAAGCGCAAGGTGCGGGCCATCACCGCGGAGCGCTTTTTCCGCCAGCCGGTGAGCCAGACCTTCCACGGCCGCGATATCTTTGCGCCCGTCGCCGCCCACCTGGCCGCCGGCATCCCCCCGGCGCGATTCGGCAAGCTGATTCGCGATTACCTGCACCGCCGCGATTTCGACCGCCCCGTCCAGACCGGCAAACGCATCTGGACCGGCGCCATTCTGCACGTGGACCGTTTCGGCAACATGGTGACCAACTTCCGCCCGGAAGACATTTCGGGACTCGCCGAAGGCCGCGCCTTCGAGATGGCCCTGGGGCCGTACCACGTCACGCACATCGCCCGCAGCTACGCCGAGTGCCCCCCGGGCGAGCCATTCCTCATCGTGGGCAGTTCCGGGTACCTGGAAATCTCCATCAACCAGGCCTCCGCCGCCCGCACCCTGGGTTTCGCCGCCGGCGCGCCGGTGGAAATTACCGCGTACTAGAACACGAAACGTGTCTGAACGCACACCTACTTGCAATCGGCCGCGCATGCCAGTAAAGTGCACCAAGGAGGAATCATGGCATTTTGTGCAACCTGCGGCGCCCAAGTCGAGGGACGATTCTGCGCCAAATGCGGCACTCCGGTTGACGCTGCGGTCTCGCCGTCTCCGGCGGCGGGCACGGGTGCGCC
>JAWLGN010000244.1:0-8200 GCA_041685075.1 Bryobacteraceae bacterium | reverse complement strand
GGCGCGCCAGTCTGCTGTTTGCCGGCGCCATGGGGAAGGCCCAGCGCATCCTGGCCGCGCTCGATCCCGCCGCCGGCCCCATCTACACCCACGCCGCCATAGAACGCATCAACGCCCTGTACCGCGCGGCGGACGTGGCGCTGGCCCCCACCATCCCGGTCGAGTCGGCCGCCAGGTCGTCCGAGTGGCGCCGCGCCCTGATCCTCGCCCCGCCTTCCGAACTCTCCGGCCCCTGGATCCGCCGCTTCGGCAGCGCCTCCCGCGCCCTGGCCTCCGGCTGGATGCGCATCCGGGGCGCGCGCCGCCGCCGCACCCTGGACCGCGGCTTCGTCCTCTCCGCGCACCCGGACTGGCCCGCGCTCAACCGCGCCATCGCCGCCACCGGCGCCGGCCGCATCCTCGTCACCCACGGCATCCGTGCGCCGCTCGCCCGCTGGCTGGCGGAAAAGGGCCTGGACGCCGAACCTCTCGAAACCCGCTACGACGATTCCGGGGAGGACGAGTGAAAGGCTTCGCCGAACTCTACGCCGCGCTCGACCAGACCACCCGCACCAACGACAAAGTCGCCGCCCTCGAGCGTTACTTCTCCACCGCCCCGCCCGAGGATGCCGTCTGGGCCCTCCACTTCTTCATCGGCCGCCGCCCCCGCCGCCTGATCGAATCGCGCAAGCTCGCCCAATGGGCCATCGAGGAAGCCGGCGTCCCCGATTGGCTCTTCGCCGAATGCTTCCACGCCGTGGGCGACTTCGCCGAAACCATCGCCCTGCTGCTCCCCCCGGCGGCCCGCGCCAGCGATCTCCCCCTGCGCTACTGGGTCGAGGAGCGCCTCCTCCCGTTGGCCCGCCAGGACGATACCGCGCGCCGCGCCTCCCTCGTCCACGCCTGGCGCACCATGGACGAACCCCAGCGCTTCGTCTGGAACAAGCTCATCACCGGCGAGTGGCGCGTGGGCGTCTCACATAGCCTGGTGGTGCGCGCGCTGGCCGCCGCCACCGGAGTGGATGCCCCCGTCCTGGCGCACCGCCTGATGGGCGCATGGGATCCCACCCCGGCCTTCTGGCTCGACTTGGTGGCCGCCGAGACCCGCGCCGCCGACGCCAGCCGCCCCTACCCCTTCTACCTCGCCTACCCGCTCGAAGGGCCGCCCGAAGCCCTGGGCGACATCCGCGAATGGCAGATCGAATGGAAGTGGGACGGCATCCGCTCCCAGTTGATCCGCCGCGCGGGCCAGACTTACGTCTGGTCCCGCGGCGAAGAACTCGTCACCGACCGCTTCCCGGAACTGGCCGCTCTCGGGGCCCTTCTGCCGGACGGCGTGGCCATCGACGGCGAGGTGCTCCCCTGGATGGACAACGCGCCCCTGCCCTTCGCCCAGATGCAGCGCCGCATCGGCCGCAAGGTGCTGAGCCGGAAGATTCTCGCGGAGGTGCCGGTGGTACTGCTGGCCTTCGACCTGCTGGAGCACGCCGGCCGCGACATCCGCGCCGAGCCGCTCGAGTTCCGCCGCGCGCGCCTGGAAGAGATCGCCCCGCACGGCGCCGCCATGGTGCTCTCCCCGCTGGTCTCCGCGGACTCCTGGGAGGAGGCGGCGCGCCTCCGCGAACACTCCCGCGAGCGCCGCGTGGAAGGCTTCATGATCAAGCGCCGCGGCTCGCCCTACGGCGTCGGCCGCCGCCGCGGCGACTGGTGGAAGTGGAAGATCGATCCCTACTCGGTGGACGCCGTGCTCCTCTACGCCCAGCCCGGCCACGGCCAGCGCGCCAGCCTCTTCACCGACTACACCTTCGGCCTCTGGGACCAGGGCGAGCTGGTGCCCTTCGCCAAGGCCTACTCCGGCCTCACCGCCGAAGAGATCCGCGAGGTGGATGCCTTCGTCCGCCGCCACACCGTCGAGAAGTACGGCCCCGTGCGCAAGGTCAAGCCGGAACTGGTCTTCGAGTTGGCCTTCGAGGGCATCCAGCGCTCGCCGCGCCACCGTTCCGGCATCGCCGTCCGCTTCCCACGCATGGCGCGCTGGCGCCGCGATAAGAAGCCCGAGGATGCCGACACCCTGGAGAGCATCCGGGCGCTGCTCGACTCATGAATCGCGCAGCCATCTCTCGAGCGCCGGCTCGACGATCCACCCCGCCGCGGTCCGGGTAAGCAGTCCCTCTCGCATAAAGTGCGCCAGGTGCACTCCCGCCACCGCATGCGCCGCTCCCGCCAGCATCGAAAGGGTGGCGGGCTCCATCGAGGGCAGCCGGGCGCCGGTCTTGGCCCGGAGATCGAGCAGCGTCCGGGCCAGGCGCCGCGGCACCGGCTCCACCTCGCAGGCGGCGATGCGCTCGCGCCACGCCACCGCGCGCCGCGCCAGCATCCGGGTGGCCGCCAGCGCCACTTCTCCATCGCTCGCCACCAGCGCCGCCGCCTCCGCCGCGCTCCAGCGCCGCACCCTGGCCGGGACCAGCGCGCGGGCAGACTCGCCGTTCCGCGCCGCGCCCCCCAAAGCGCATTCGCCCAACGTCTCGCGCGGTCCCCGCACATCGACCGCCGCCGCGCGAGAGACCAGCACCAGCCCTTCTTCCACCAAAATCAGTTCCGCCGCGGTCCCATCCGGGCCGTAGAGCGCCTCCCCGGCGGCCACCTCCGTCACCCCGCGGTCCGGCAGGCGCATGCGCAACAGCGAATCGAGCGGAGGCTGGGAAAGCAGGGCGGCGGGACCGGACATAACCAACGAACATAACAGAACCCGAGCCGGCCCTTCCACCCGCGCTCTTAGCAGCCGCAATCCCAAGGCATGCGGCCGATGCGTTCCGCAATCCCAAGGCATGCGGCCAATACGTTCCCATGCCGCAATTCCAAGGCATGCGGCCGATGCGTTCCCATGCCGCAACCCCGCGCCGTCCTGGGCCGTATACTGGAATTGTGCCTGAACGAACAAATGCGGCCTGGTTGCCCGCCGCCGTGCTCGTCGCCATTGGGCTGAGCCTCGGGGGATACCTGATCGGTTCCGGATTCCGCCACTTCCGCAGCAGCGATCGTTACGTCACCGTGAAGGGGATTGCCGAGCAGGAGGTCAAGGCCGACCTGGCGCTCTGGCCGCTGCGGGTCACCGCAACCTCCAACTCTCTGGCGGAAGCCCAGGCGCGCGTGGCCAAAGACGCCGCCACCGTCCGGCGCTTCTTCGAATCCGGCGGCATTCCCGCTGGCGCCATCCAGGTCCAGAACGTCGAGGCCACGGACCTGTTAACCCAGACCTACCGGCAGGGCGCGCCGCCCAGCCGCTACATCGTCTCCCAAACCCTCATGGTGCGCTCCGGCGACGTGGACCGCATTGCCGCGCTGGCCGAGCGCGTGGGCGAGATTGTGGCCGCGGGCGTCGTCACCTCGGCCGAAGGCGGGCCGCAGGGTCCCTTCTACCTCTTCACCCGGCTGAACGACATCAAGCCCGCCATGATCGCCGAAGCCACCAGGAACGCCCGCGCCGCCGCCGAACAGTTCGCCGCCGATTCCGGCTCTTCGCTCGGCCCCATCCGGCAGGCCTCCCAGGGTCTCTTCCAGATTCTGCCCCGCGACGCCGCCCCCGGCCAGTCCGAGGAAAAGCAGGCCCTCAAGACCGTCCGGGTGGTCTCGACCGTGGTCTACCTGCTCACCCGCTGAGTGGGCAGCTTCGTGCGCTACGTCCGCCGGCGGCGATGCTACTCCGCTTCGCTCGGCCCGGGCGTAGCGCTGCCGCTGGCTGGCAGTTCCGGCGTCTGGATCAGCTCCGCCGGCAACTCCCCGGTCAGCGACTTCAACCACGTCACGATAGACTGGATCTCTTCCCCGCTCAGCGTCCTGCCCAACTGGTAGTCCGCCATGTTCGCCACCGCGAGGTCCAGCGTGGGGACCTTTCCGTCATGGAAGTACGGACCGGTCTTCTCGATGTTCCGCAGCGACGGCACCTTGAACAGGAACTTATCCCCTTCGTTCCCGGTCACCTTGTGGCGGCCCGTGTCCGAGTCGTCCGGCCACGGCTTGGCCGAGCCGAGGCGCTGGAACATGTTGCCTCCCAGCAGGGCGCCCGAGTGGCAGGCCGTGCAACCCGCGTCCATGAACGCCAGAAAGCCCGCTTTCTCCTCGCCGGTAAGCGCCTGGTCGTCACCCTTCAGGAACCTGTCCCAACGCGAGGGCGTCATCAGCTTGCGCTCGAACGCCCCGATGGCCCGGGCCATGTTGTCGAACGTCACCGGATCTTTGTCCTCCGGAAACGCTTTCTGGAACGCCTCCACGTATCCCGGGATCGACCGGAGCACCTCCACCACGTGCTTCTCCGAGGGCATGGCCATTTCCACGGGATTCTGCACCGGCCCCTTGGCCTGCTCCTCCACATCATCGGCGCGCCCGTCCCAGAACTGCGCGAAATGGATGGCCGCGTTGTAGACCGTCGGGGAGTTGCGGTCGCCCCGCTGCCCCTGGTGGCCTTCCGAGGTCGGCTCGTTGTCCACCCCGTAGGCCGTCAGCACGTGACAGGTGTTGCAGGAGATCTTCTGGCTTTTCGACAGACGCGGGTCATGGTACAGCATCCGGCCGAGCGCCACCTTCTCCTCGGTAATCGGTTCCTTCCCCGGCGCCATCTCCGGCAGCGGCGCAAACATCGCCAGCGAAGCCCGGTCGATCACCGGCTCCGGTTTCTTTTTCGCGCAGCCCGGCAGCAGCAGCCCCAGGCCCAGAATGGCACTCAGCAGGTATAGAGACCTTATCCTCACGATTCCCTCCGAACAGAACTGCCATCCGCAGTATACAGCACTCTCCGCGGGAATCGCGAGTTCGGATCGGGCGCGCGCCCGCTACAGCCCGGCTTCGAGCGCCGCCGCCTGCGGGGGCCATTCGCAGTGCAGAACCGCGGGAGTCACGAGCCGGCGTGCGGGCACGTACCCGCTACAGTTCGGCTTCGAGCGCCGCCGCCTGCGGGGGCCATCCGCAGTGCAGAACCGCGGGAGTCGCAACGCGGCGCCGCGCGCGCGCCCGCTACAGCCCGGCTTCGAACGCCGCCGGTAGAAATCGCAACCCGGCGTGCGGGCGCGCGTCCGCTACAGTCCGGCTTCGAGCGCCGTGGCGCGCGGGAACAGCACGTTGTTCTCCAGGTGGATGTGGCGGTGCAGGTCGGCCTCGAGTTCTTTCAACCCGTGATACAGCCCGCGGAAGGTGTTGCAGGCGTCCATGGGCGGGGTGTACTGGCCGGTCAGCATCCGCAGCTCGGCCAGCGCCGCCCCCGTCGAGTCGTGCTCGTGCATCATCACCCGGATGGGGTTGTTTACGGACCCGCAGTGCGACGGAGGCGCCCCCGTCCCCGCGCCCATGCTCGCCGCCGCCTCCAGGTTGCCGATCAACGGAAACAGCACCCGCTCCTCTTTCATGAGGTGGCCTTCCAGCTCCGCCCGCATGTCTTCGAAGATGGCTTGCATCCGCTCGGGAATCCCGTCGTACCGCCCGGCGTGCCGGGTGGCCACGCGCGCCGCCATCTCGCCCAACCGCGGCAACTCCAGCTTCAGATACTCGTGGTGGGTGCTCACGATGTGGTCGATCAGGTCGCTGAGGTCGGCCTTGGTCCAGTCGGTGGTATCCGGGGTGCGGCCCGCCGCCGCCTGTTCCAGCTCCGCGAGAATCGCCTCCGTCGACAAACCCCGGCTCTCGCAGACCGCGCCCAGCGCTTCCTTCCCGCCGCAGCAGAAATCGATCTGGTGTTTCTGGAAAACCTGAACCGCGGCCGGGATCTCCGCCGCGATCTCCCCTACGGTCCTGTGCTCGCTCAGAGTGCTCATGCCCCTCATTATGAGGGGACGCGGTGCCGCGGGATGTGACCGCGGTCACCGCCCGCTCTCAATCCAGCACGGGAGCGACCTGCTCCGGCGAGGTGACGCCCGAGGGCAGTTCCATAATCTTGATGTTCCGGAAATGGATCTCCGATCCTTCCGACTCCAGGCAGAGATACCCCTTCTTCTGCGTCGCGTTGCGAACGCCGTTCACCATCTTGCCGTTAATCGCCAGCTTGATGGTCCCATCCACCGCGATCACCTGGTAGGTGTTCCATTCGCCGTTCGGCTTGCAGCGCCACTCCAGCGATGTGCTGCGCGTCCCCCTCCGGTTGGGGTTGTCGGGAATCGTCTCCACGCCGCCCACGCCGAACAGCTCGCCGCTGATGTAGCTCGGGTCCGGCCGCTTTCCCGTCTTCTTCTCCTGGATTTCCATCCAGCCCGGATCCAGCGCCTGCACTTCCACCCCGTTGGGCAGCCGGTTCTTCCCCGGCGCGGCATTGCTCCACACAAACACCCCGGAGTTCCCACCCTGCTTCATGTGTCTCCATTCGACGTGCAGGATGAAATTCTCGTACTGCCTGTCGGTGCGCAACACGCCAATGGGCGTGCCTTTGCAGATGATGATGCCGTCCTTCACGGTCCAGGTATCGGGGTCCGTGTTGACGTTCACCCAACCGGTGAGGTCTCGTCCGTTGAAGAGGTCGCGGAAAGCGGGCGCCCCGGTCTGGCCCGCCAGCGGCAGCGCCGCCAAAACAATCAGCATGGCAAGAGGCTTCATGGCTGCCATAGTATCTCACGGCGCGCCCCGCCCTCTACCACACCCCGGCTACCACACCCGGCAGGGCTGCTCCCGCACCATGGCATCGCCGGCACGGCAGCCGAAGGCCTCGCGGAATTCGGGCATGTTGGAGACCACGCCGTTCACCCGCCAGCGCCCCGGCGAGTGCGGGTCCGTGATGGCCTGGCGGCGCGCGTACTCCTCGGTGCGGTTCTGGCACCACACCTGCGCCCAGCCCAGAAAGAAGCGCTGCTCGGGGGTGAACCCGTCGACGCGCGCCGCCGGTTTGCCCGCCAGTTCCGCCAGCAGCGCCAGGTAAGCCAGCCGCACGCCCCCCGCATCGGCTACGTTCTCCCCCAGGGTCAGCTTGCCGTTCAGCTTCACGCCCGGAACCGCTTCGTACTCTTCGTATTGCCGGACGAAGCATTCGGCCCGCTTCTCAAACTCCCGCGCGTCTTCGGCGGTCCACCAGTCGCGCAGGTTCCCCTGGGAGTCGAACTTTCGCCCCTGGTCGTCGAAGCCGTGCGTCAGCTCGTGCCCGATGACCGCCCCGATGGCCCCGAAGTTCACCGCATCGTCCATCTCGCGGTCGAACAACGGCGGCTGCAGGATGCCCGCCGGGAAGTTGATATTGTTCTCCAGCGCCGAATAGTAGGCGTTCACCGTGGGCGGGGTCATGCGCCACTCGGTGGCATCCACCGGAGTGCCGATCTTTCCGATGCGCTCCTTCCAGGCGAACTCCGCGGCACGCATCTGGTTGCCCACCGCGTCGCCGCGCGCGACCTCGAGCGCGGTATAGTCCCGCCAGCGCTCCGGGTAGCCGATCTTGTGGGTCACGGCGCGCAGCTTGGCGACGGCCTGCCGCCGGGTGGCGGCGCTCATCCAGGGCAGTTCGGCGATGTCCTTCTCCAGCGCTTTCGCCAGCGCCTCCACCATCCCCAACATGCGCTTTTTGTCGCGTTCCCCGAAGGCCCGCTCCACGTACCTGCGCCCCAAATCCTCTCCCAGGGCCGCATCCACCGCCGCCACGCACTGCTTCCACCGCGCGGGCTGCTCCCGCCGCCCCGTCAGCCGCCGGCCGAAAAACTCGAAATGCTCCCGCCGGAAGGCCTCCGGCAGGTTGGCCGCCTGCGAGTGCAGCAGCCTCCAGGTGAGATAGGCCCGCCACTCCGCCCGCGGGCGGCGGTTCAACATTTCGTCCAGCCGCCGCAGGAACGGCGGCGCCGCGATGTTCAGGCTCTCGAAGGCCGGCGCCCCGGCGGCCTCGAAATACACGTCCCAGGCAAACTCCGGCGCCAGCGACCCCAACTCGTGCCGGGTCATCTTGTAGTACCGCCGCGCCGGGTCGCGCCGCGTCACCCGGTCGAGCGACCCCCGCGCCAGCCCGGTCTCGATCTCCACGACCGCCCGCGCCTGCGCCGCCGCTTCCTCCGCACCCGCGCCCAGCAGCCCGAACATCTTCCGCAGGTGCTCCCCGTAGGCTTCCCGCAGGGCCGTGGAACGGGCATCGTCCTTCAGGTAGTAGTCGCGGTCCGGCAGCGTCAGGCCCCCCTGGTCCACCACCGCGATGTTCCGCGAGGAGTCTTTCATGTCCGCCGTAGCGGTGAACCGGAACGGCCCTCCCGCTCCGATGCGGTCGAGCCGC
>JAWLGN010000243.1:0-8215 GCA_041685075.1 Bryobacteraceae bacterium | reverse complement strand
CCATCTGGCTGGATCACGGCGAACTGGTCATGGCCGGCACGGTCGAGGAGGTCACCGAAGCCTACGGCGGCAGGAAGGCCGCCGCCACGTGAACCGGCAGCGCCGATGAGCACGTCCCGTCCTCTCGACCTGATTGTGCCTTTCTACCGGGATCCCGCACTGGCCGAATCGCTCCTCGGTTCCCTCGAAGCGATCGAGGACGAGTTGGCCGCCGCCTGCTGCTCGCTGTTTGCGGTCAACGACTCCCCGGACGACACGGCCCTCCAGGAGGTCCTCGGCCGCGCGGCCGCCCGCTTCCGTCTCCCCTTCGAGGTGGCGGTGAATCCGCGCAACCTCGGCTTTGTCACCTCCGCCAATGCCGGACTCAAGCGGGCCGCCCTCCGCGGGCACGACGCCCTGCTGCTCAACTCCGATACCCTGGTCTTCCCCGGCGCCATCCCCGAGATGCGGCGCATCGCGGCCCTGGAACCCCTCATCGGCTTCGTCAACCCACGCTCCAACAACGCCACCATCTGTTCCCTGCCCCACCAGCGGGAGTGCCGCGCCCTGCCGCCCGCCGAAGCCCACCGCCGCTACGCCGCGCTGGCCCGCTACCTGCCGGAGTTCCAGTTCGTCCCGACGGGCGTGGGCTTCTGCCTGCTCATCAAGCTCGAGGTGCTGGAGGAGTTCGGCTTTTTCGACGAGTGCTACTCCCCCGGTTACAACGAAGAGAACGACCTCATTCTGCGGGCCAACCGGGGCGGCTACCGGGTCGCGCTGGCCAACCGAGCTTTCGTCTACCACACCGCCGGCGGCTCCTTCGACGCTACTGAAGCCGCCGCGCTCGAGCGCCGCAACGAGCAGACGCTGCATCGCCGCTACCCAGAGTACGCCCCCGCGCGGCTCCAGTATCTCAATGGGCCGCAGTACCGCGCCGAGCGGCTGCTGGGCGCCCTGCTGGCCGCGGGCGCCGCGCGGCCCGCCGTGGCCTTCGACTTCTCGTATTTCGCGCCGCTTCACAACGGCACCTTCACCGCGGGCAAGCGCCTGCTCGAGTCCGCCGCGCGCCTGTGGCCTTACGATCTCCACGTGGTGGTTTCCCCGGAAGCGCGCCGCTTCCATCGCCTGGACGACATACCCGGCCTGCACTTCACGACGCCCGAGGCGGACTGCGTCTTCGCCGCCTCGCTCTGCTTCGGCCAGCCCTTCACCCTGGAGCACTTCGGGCGCATGGCCGCCAGCGGGCTGGTGAACGTCTACGTCATGCTGGACGCCATCGGCTACGACTGCCTTTACCTGCGGCAGCCCGATCTCGACGCGATCTGGAGCGCCGTCTTCGCCCACGCCGACGGCGTCGTCTACATCAGCCGGTTCACCGCCGAGCAGTTCCGCCGGCGGTTCTCTCGCCGGCCGGGGCTCAGGGAGCTGGTCTGCCCGCTCTCGCTCGATGTGCGAGACTACGCGCCCGATGAGCCGCCGCAGCCGGGCGAGCACCTCCTGATCGTCGGCAACCACTTCAGCCACAAGTTCGTCGCGCCGACCGCCCGCGCGCTCCGGGAGGCCTTTCCCGGGGAATCGATCCTGGCCCTGGGGCTGCAGCCGGACGCCGTCCCCGGGGTCCGCACCGTGCCCAGCGGGCCCATCGAGCCCGAGCGCATGCGCCACCTCTTCCGGACCGCCAAGCTCATCGTCTTTCCCTCGCTCTATGAAGGCTTCGGCTTCCCCATCATGGAGGGTTTGGCGCATCGCAGGCCCGTGCTGGCCCGCGATCTTCCCACGGCCCGGGAGATCCGCGATGGCTCCGGCGCCGGGGAGAACCTGATCCTCTACAGCACCACCCGGGATCTCGTCCGCCGGCTGCAGGCCGGCTTCCCCGTGTGGCGTGAGGAGGCCGCGGGACCTCCCGGCCCGGGCTGGGACGAGGTCGCCCGCACCATCGGCAGGTTCGTCGACGACGTGCTGGCCGCGGCCCCGCAACTCGACGTATTGCTGCCTCGCCTGGAACACGTCCGGGCGCTTGAATCCGCCGGCGGCGGCGGCAGCGGGGGCGATATCCTGGCCCTGAAGCAGTCGTTTTCCTGGCGCCTTACCGCTCCGTTACGCGCCGCCTCGGATTGGGTGGCGCGCCTCACCGGCGGCCGCGTGAAGATCAGCGGGGGCGCCGCCGGGCCGCGGCCGGCTGGGGATGGAGAGCCGCCGCCTCGGACCGATCGGTGAGGTTGGGGCTGTAGTAGGGATCGCCGCGCTCGAGCCAGGCTCCCCAGCGCTCGGCCCAGCGGCTGCGCTCGGCAATGTGCACGCCGGGGCGCCGCGTCCGGCACTCCTGGTGGCTCAAGGTGGCCTGCGGCTCGTAGATTACGCGGTAGCCCGCCCGGATGGCCCGCAGGCAGAGGTCGGCGTCGTTATAGTTTCCCGGGAAGACGGGGGCGAAGCCGCCCAACTCCTCGAAGACCGCCTTGCGGATCGCCAGGCAGGCGCCCGTCACCGCCGAGACGTTGCGCGCCAGCGGCCACCAGTGCCAGTAACCGGCGCCGAAGGTGTGGCGCTGGGGGTGCCCCACTCCGTTCATGATTCCGATTGCCAGCCCGGCATGCTGGATGTCGCCGTGGGGATAGAGCAGGCGCGCCCCCACCACCCCCACTTCCGGCCGCTCGGCCTGCGCCGCCAGGGCCTCCAGCCACCCCGGCTCGAGCGGCGCAACGTCGTCGTTCAGAAACACCAGCACGCCACCCGCCGCCTCGCGCGCTCCCAGGTTGCACATGCCGGCGAAATCGAACGGCCCCGAGTAGCACACCCGTTTGCACCCGTAACGGCGTGCGGCCGCGGCAACACCGTGGTCCTTCCCCACCAGGTGGTCCACCACGACGATCTCCCGGCGCCCATAGCCGGTGCGGCGCTCGATGGCGCGCAGGCAGCGCGACAGCAGCCGGCCGTTGCGGGAGCAGATCACCAGGCTCGCGAGCGGCCGCTCCCGCGGCGTCCGGCGCAGCCGGTAGGTGTTCGGCGCCGGCCCGTCCTCGACCTCGGCGGCCCAACCGCGGCGCACGATCGCTTCGGACAGGGCCCGCCGTCCCGCGGCGTGGCTGCGCGCTTCGGCCCACTCCGGCTCCCGCCGCCGTGATAAAGGACGCGGGGGATGTGCCGCACCTCGCCCCCGTTCTCGGCCAGGCGCAGCACCAGGTCGTAATCCTGCGCGCCGTCCAGGGCGCTGCGCAGCCAGCCAGCGCGGTCGAGCGCGGCGCGCCGCACCACCAGGAAGCGCCCCACGTACATGCAGGAAAGCAGCAGGTCGGGCGACCAGGCGGGCTTGAACACCGGTTGCATGCGCCGCCCGCGCTCGTCCAGCCGGTCTTCATCGGAGTAAAGCAGCTCCGCCGGGCCGTCCCGCAGCGCTTCCGCCACTGCCTCGAGCGCCGCCGGAGCCAGCAGATCGTTCTGGTCGAGAAATCCTACGTAGTCGCCGGCGGCCAGCTCGCCGGCACGGTTCGCGGCGCCCGCATCGCCCAGCCGCACCGCCGATCGCACGAATTGCACCCGGGCTTCCCTGGCGCACAGGCCGGTGAAATACGCCTCCACCCAGGCTTCGCGCGACGCATCGTCGCACACGCACAACTGCCACCGCGGCCACGTCTGCCGGAAGACCGATTCCACGGCCTCGACCAGCCACTCCCGCCGCGGATCCCGCAGGGGCATCAGGATGCTGATGAGAGGTCCGGAGCCGGCGGTTCGGGTTTCCACCGCCTGGTCGCATTGCGCCCACAGCCGGTATGCCTCGTCGGCGGCCCTGTGGCGCACGAGCTTCAGATACAACGGATGGAGGGGCGAGCGCAGCAGCCGGTGGCCGAGCCGGCCGCGCCAGTCGCGCAGCCACTCGCCGGGGATGCGCAGCGAGCGCATGATGCGGCTGCCCTCGATCTCGAGCAGCCGGTCGCCGGCTGCAGCCACCTCGCGTTCCAGCAGTTCGAGCCGGCGCTCCAGCGCGCCCATGCCGCCGGCCGGCCTCAGTCCTCCCATGCGCGGCTCCGCAGGGCGAAGTTTTCGGCTGCGCGGGTGAGGTTGGGGCTGTAATACGGGTCGTGCGCGATGTACTTCCGCCAGCGCGCCTGGAAAGCCCGCACCTCGGCGCGGGCGGGTGCGCGCAGGCGGCGGGGCTTGGAGCGCGCTTCGTGATGGTGGAGCGTGGCGTGCGGGGTGTACAGGATGCTGCGCCCGCGCTCCAGGATGCGCAGGCACAGGTCGATGTCGTTGTAAGCCACCGGGAAACTCGCGGCGTCGAACCCGCCCGCTTCGCGGAACACCTCCGCCCGCAGCATCAGGCAGGCGCCCGTCACGGCGCTCACCTCCCGGATGACATGGGCCAGGTTCAGGTAGGACGGTTTTTCCGCGGGGCACTCGCGGAAGGCGTGGCCGCACACGCCGTAGATTCCGATGGCCACGCCGGCATGCTGGATAGCGCCGCCGGGATAGAGCAGCCGCGCGCCGACGGCCCCCACGTCCGGCCGCATCGCGAGTTCCGCCATGGCTTCCATCCACCCCGGGTCCGTGATGGCGGTGTCGTCGTTCAGAAACAGCAGCAGCGGGGCGGTACTGGCTAGGGCCGCCTCGTTGTTCATTATGGAGTAATTGAAGCGGCGCTTCCGCCAGTCCACGCAGCGGGCTCCGTGGCGCGCGGCCACGTCATCGAGGCCGCGGCCGGAGTTATCGATCACGGTGATGCGGAAAGATTCGTAGCGGGTCTGAGCCCGGAGGCCGCCCAGGCAGCGGTCCAGCAGTTCCGAGTTCCGGGACGGTACCAGTACCTCCACGGGAACGGTTGATCTCAGCGGGTAGCGCACACGCCAGCATCCCGGCGCCAGCCCCTCTTCGACGCGCACTCCGGCCAGGCTGCGCTCGATAATCTCGCGAGTGGCGAACTCGCGCGGGCCGCGCCGGTGGTAGAGCACCCGGGGGATGTGTGCCGCGCGTTCCCCGGCGGCGGCAGCGCGCAGGGCCAGTTCATACGGCGCGGCGCCGGCATCGACGAGCCGGCGGCGCAGGACCATGGCGCGGCCGAGGTAGTTTTGCGAAGCCAGCAGGTAGGGCGACCAGCCGGGCTTGAACAGCGGCGCGGTGCGCACGCCGGCGCCTTCCAGCGCGTCCTCGTCCGAGTAGACCAGGTCCGCGCACTCGGCGGCTTCGGCGAACGCGCCCAACGCGTCGGGGGAGAACTCGTCGGCCGGACCGGGAAAGCAGACGAAATCCCCGCGGGCCTCTTCGAGCGTGGCTACCGCCTCCCAGCACCCGTAGGACTGCGCCCGGAGCGATGCCAGCGCGCGCTCCCCGGGAGCCACCACGCTGAACAGCGGACCGGTGCGCGCGGGGGACAGGTCGCGCCGTTCGTACTCGGCGATCCAGCGGTGGTACCGTTCCGGCGGCGGCACGTCATGGCATCCCTTGGAAGGCGCCAGTTTGCGCCGCAGGCGGCGCAGCAGCGGCATCACGGCGCGAGTCAGGGGACGCCACGTGCGGCTGTCTACGACCGAGGCGGCCGGGCGCCCCTGGATCTCGATGGGGTGTCGGATCATTGACCGTCTTGAGTTCACGGTCCTGGTAAACGACAGTGCATCGCCGCCTAGGAGATTGTACCCCTAAGGGTCAGTCCCTGCCACAGGCATTGTATCTGCTCAACGTCCGCGTCGTAGAGCACTTGTTCGACTGCTATCATGGCGAGATATCCGTTCTGACTGACCCGGCACTCGCAAACCTCTCCAAGCGCAATTGCGTCCAGGCACAAAATGCGGGCAGCCTCACCTGGCTTCACTTCTTGGTCGAGTGCAATTTCCAGGTACCGGCCGTCAAGTCTGGTCACTTTCGCCTTGACGCAGGGCTCGTCAAATCCGAACCCCAGTCGAACAGTTTCTGAAACCGCAGGGCGGCGCGTAGGCATGGTAGCAGTCGAGTGTAGCACAAAGTTTGGCTAAGCTCGTATACTTCATGTAGGCTTTATGGGGGCCGGCGTAGCGGTACGGACGTCACCACCGGTGACGCCAGGTACAACGGCTCTGCGTTTCGGCGACCAGTTGGGAAATACGCTGGGCTGAGTCGCACAGACGCTGGTCACGAGGCATTGAACGCGCTTGCGTCGATCGATCAGTTTCGCCACCATGAGTTCCAACTGTCTCCGCTCTCCCTTGCAAAGCCATTCCTCCGGGAGTTGACTCACAGCGTGCCAGAGCAGTTCCTCGGGAAACCCTGTCACCATATCCAGCCACGGCTGAAAATCTTCAATGGACCGTACACCTTGATAGAGCACGCGGCGGGGATATAGAGCGCTCAGCGACTGCTGACAATAGTTCCATTCGCTGCCATTAAAAGCTTGGCCATGATCAATTACGCGACACAGATATCCCGGTCCCCGGCTTACATCGCTTGCATACGCATTGCTGCGGAGGAACACGAGTTGGCGGAAATCACAATTCGCTACCCACCGATCAAATGCAAAAACCCCGATTGCTTCGCAAAGGTTTTGAACGCAGTTAAGGAGCGTGTCTGGAAGAAAATCGTAAACCGGCTCGCTAGCTGGGTTCGCTGCCAAAGCCGAACCGAAGTGGTGTCCGGGAGTTATGGTTCGACGATGCCCATGTACTTCGACGCAGACACCAGGATTCGCGAGCAAAAAATCCTGCGTCACATGAACCAGTACTGCCTCCGGTACAGCAAATCCCAAGCGCTCCAAGATAAACCAAGAAAGCAGTTCATTCACCAGGATGCGTCGCCCTTGGGGGTTCTCTTGAAATTTCGTAACGTAGTACATGCCATCATCGCCCTCCAGGAGATGTGCCTGGCTACGCCCCCGCATTCTGCGGATGAACCGCGCTGCAATCACGACTCGGGGCTTTAAACGGTGACCCATAGAAGTACAGAGTACTTTTAGGGGCGCGAAACTCTCAATTCGTAAGTTATTTGTATATTTCCGGCTATAAAGTACTACGCACTTTGGTAACTTCATTTTCGCAGGTTCTAGTACGCCTAGTACTAGGCACTAGACCAGCAAACACAAAGTCTGCTATCGTTAGGGCGTCCAACGGAAATTCGGCAGAGCTACGCTGCGTATTACTCCCGGATGCCGGTGCTGGACTACCGAAGTAACCTGCTCAGGCGCGCGCGGTATCGGCGCGCGGCACGAGCGCGTGTTCCACGCCCAGGGCGCGGCAATCGGCCTCCACCATCTCCCGCACCAGCTCTTCGAAGGTCACGCTGTGGTTCCAGCCGAGCTGCGCGCGGGCCTTGGAGGCGTCGCCGAGCAGGAGATTGACCTCCGCGGGGCGGTGCAGTTCCTGATCGACCACCACGTAGTCGCGGTAGTCCAGCCCCACCTGCGCGAAGGCCAACTCGGCGAACTCCCGCACGCTGTGGGTCTCCCCGGTGGCCACCACGAAGTCGTCCGGCTGGGGCTGCTGGAGCATCCGCCACATGGCCTCGACGTACTCCCGGGAATGGCCCCAGTCCCGCCGCGCCTCCAGATTTCCGAGCCGCAGCTCGGTGGCCTGGCCAGCCACGATGCGCGCCACCCCCGCGGTGATTTTGCGGGTGACGAACTCGTAGCCGCGGCGCGGCGACTCGTGGTTGAACAGGATGCCGTTGCAGGCGAACAGCCCGTAGGCCTCCCGGTAGTTGCGGGTCAGCTCGAAGCCGCACACCTTGCTGATTCCGTAGCTCGAGCGGGGATGAAAACGAGTGCGCTCGTTCTGCGGCACCTCTTCGGCCTTGCCGAACATCTCGCTGGAGCCGGCGAAGTAGAAGCGGCACGCCGGGACGATGTTCTTCACCGCGGCCAGCAGGTAATGGGTGCCGTTGATGTTGGCGTTGAGGGTGGAGAACTCGTCGTCGAAGGAGTAGCTGACGAAGCTCTGGGCGGCCAGGTGGTAGCACTCGTCCGGGAGAATCTTGGCGACCGCCTGGTACAGGCTGGCGAAGCTTTCCATGGATGCGGCATGGAGGGTGACCTTGTCCCGCACGGCCGCCAGGCGTGCCAACCGGCCTTCGGGATCTTCCAGGGCCACGCGGCGCACAATGCCGTGTACGTCGTAGCCCCTGGCAACCAGGAATTCGGCAAGGTACGAGCCGTCCTGGCCGGTAATGCCTGTGATAAGCGCTCGCTTTCCCATATAGAGTCGATCTTAGCAGCACGGCTCACGGGCTCATCGGGCTGGCGCTTCCGCCGCGGGCGTTGCGGGTTTCACGGCGGGGGAGGCGG
>JAWLGN010000242.1:0-8279 GCA_041685075.1 Bryobacteraceae bacterium | reverse complement strand
ATCGGCCCCATCGCCCGCGGCGCCGGCCTCACCGTGGCCATCAAGCAGCACGGCGGCACCACCGCCACCGGCGCCATGTGCGCGGAGATCGTCGAGGCGGTAGCCGACGAAGGCATCAAGATGTTCTTCGACGCCGGCAACAACGCCTGGTACGCCGGCTCCGATCCCATTCCGGATGTGAAACGGGCCGCCCCGCACATCCGCGGCTTCGCCATAAAGGACTACCGCGGCTTCCCCAGCCGCACCACCTGCGGCCCCGCCTTCGGCGAGATCGATCACTACAAGCTGCTGGCCCCGGTGGCGCAGACCGGCCTCAAAATGCCGCTGGCCTTCGAGACCATAACAGAGCCTTACGTTCGGCGGCCGTCATCGCCGGAGAGCATCGACCGGCTGGCCCGCAACGCGCGCGAGCACCTGGAGACCGTCATCGCGGGCTTGCAGGCCGCCCTTGCAGCCCCGAAGAAGGACTAGCGGCCCATCCAGCCGCCGTCCACCGTAAGTATCGTGCCGTTGACGTAGTCGGAGGCGCGCGAGGCCAGGTAGACCACCGCGCCCTTGAAATCTTCGGGCTGGCCCCAGCGGCCGGCCGGAATGCGCGCCAGGATGGCCGCGCTGCGTGCCTCGTCCCGGCGCAGCGCGGCGGTGTTATCGGTGGCCACGTAACCGGGGGCGATGGCGTTCACCTGCACACCGCTCGACGCCCACTCGTTGGCCAGCGCCTTGGTGAGTTGGGCGATGCCGCCCTTGGCAGCCGCATAGCCCGGCACCAGGATGCCGCCCTGAAAACTCAGCAGCGAAGCGGTGAAGATGATCTTCCCCGACCCCCGCTCCACCATGCGCCTGCCGATCTCCCGCGCAACGACGAACTGCGAGCTGAGGTTGACCTCCATCAGTTCGTCCCAGTATTCATCCGGGTGCTCGGCGGCGGGCTTGCGGAGGATAGTGCCGGCATTGTTGACAAGGATGTCGATGGCCGGGGAATCGGCCGTCACCTTTCCCAGGAATTCGTAGACCGAGCGGCGCTCGCGGAAATCGCAGGCGTAGGGCGTGAAGCGGCGGCCGAGGGATGTCACCTCGCGCTCCACCTCGCTGCCGCACGCCTCGAGCGCCCGGCTCACCCCCACGATATCGGCGCCCGCCTCGGCGAGCGCGACCGCCATGGCCCGGCCGATACCGCGGCGGCAGCCCGTCACCAGCGCGGTTTTGCCGTCCAGCCGGAACAGATCCAGTGCGTGCATGCGGCACCATTGTAACCGCCGTACACACCAGTGTTCCTCCCGCGTGTCGATATAATACGAGCGTCTGATGATGACCGCCCCCCAATCGATGTTTGACACCCGAGAGTTCAGGCAACATCTTCGCGCCCTGAAAGCCGGCCTTACCGCTCCATCCGGAGGTTGGTATCCCTATGATTCGTTGCAGGTCTTTAGCCGCTGTGGAGAACTCGTAGATGCCGGCGGACTGAGCGCGGCCCAGTTATTCAGCGGCCCGGTTCTCGACATAGGCTGCGCAGATGGGGATATTGCGTTCTTTCTTGAGTCGAAAGGGTGCTCTGTGGACGCGGTGGATCATGCGCCTACGAATTACAATCAAATGCACGGCGTGCGGGCGCTGCATCAACATCTGCGCTCCACAGTTCGGCTCTTCGACATCGATGTGGATTCTCAATTCATCTTGCCGCGTCGTGAGTACCACCTGGTACTCTTTTTGGGTATCCTGTATCACCTGAAGAACCCATGGTACGCGCTTGAAAAGCTTGCACGGGCATCGCGCTACGTCCTCTTGAGCACGACGGTTGGGCGGCTTTCCCGATGGACATCGCGGATCAGGCAAGAGGCGCCTCTGGTATATCTTGCCGATGACGATGAATTCAATAACGACTCCACTAACTACTGGGTATTCTCCGAAACCGCGCTCCAGCGCCTGCTTCGGCGAACGGGATGGGAAGTACGTGCGATCTCGCGCTGTGAGTCACGGGAGCGCGGCGCGAGAAAGGCCTCCATCCTCGTAGATCGCGTGTTCTGCCTGATAGAGAGCGAAGTTACACGTCGATTCACGCAGGATGTAGAGTGCCTGCGCGGATGGCATAACATCGAAGAACCGGGGTGGAGGTGGACTGAGCAGAGATTTTCTGTGGCCGTACAGTCCCGGGGGAAGGCGCGCAGGTTGCACTTAGATTTGGAGCTGCCCGATAGCCACTTCCAGGCCCTTGGCCCGATTGGGTTATGCAGCAGCGTAGCCGGTGTGGAAGTTGGGCGGAGTCTGTTGAGCGCACCGGGTTCCCATACCCACGTATGCAACCTGGCGGCCTGCGCGCATCTGGAGCAGGTGCATGTAGAGTTTTGTCTCGACAAAGCACTGCCGGCAGGGTCGGTCGAGGCTCGCGAACTGGGTATTATCGCGACGGGCATACGCCTGGAATCGAGGCCGGACCAGAGCGCCGCCTGAAGACCGCCGCCCACACCAGTGTTCCTCGGGACACACGCGCCCCGCACCGGAGTATTGGCACGCAAGGGGTTGAGCTTTGGCAACAGCGGTGCTCTGGCAGCGGCGTGCTCGTACTCCTGCTGGCATTGCTCGCCGCCACTCACGCTCCCGCGCAGGAGCCAAGAATTCGCGCCATCCTGGTGCCCGCCGGACCGCCCATGGAGGAGGTCCCGGCCGACGTCCTTCTCCAATCCGGCCATACGGGGCGCGTCACCGCCCTGGCGTTCAGCCCCGCCGGCCCTTTGCTGGCCTCCGCCGGTGAGGACCACACCGTTCGGCTCTGGGACGGCGCATCCGGCGCCCAACGCCTGCGCCTCGAAAACCACACCGCCCCCGCGCGTTCTCTGGCCTTCAGCCCCGATGGCGCGCACCTGGCCTCCGGTTCGGACGATCGCACCATCATCGTTTGGGAAACCGCCACCGGCCGGCGGATCGCCCGGCTCGAGGGTCACGAAGGCGCGGTGACGGCGCTCGCCTTCAGCCCGGACGGCAGCTTGTTGGCCGCCGCCGAAGCGGAAACGGGCGTCGTCCGGCTGTGGGATGCCGCCGCCGGGCGTCCGGTCGCCGTGCTCGACCGCGAGTTCCCCGGCCTCACCACCCTGGTCTTCACACCCGAGGGCCTGGTGGCAGGCGGCGCCGTGGGGGACATCGAGATGCGCGGCATCGTGAAAGTCTGGGACCCGCGCACCGGGCGCCTCCTGCGCCAAACCGGCGAACTGCTGCGCGCCGCCGCGCCGGACGGCAGCCGCTTCGCCTTCCAGGAAGGCCAGTGGGCAAAGCAGACCATTCGCATCCAACCGGAAGATTTCACCTTCACGGGCGACATCGGCCCCATCGCATTCGGCCCGCGCGGCGAATGGGTGGCCTGGTCGGAACATCCCCGAGCCGCTGTAACGGTTGCCCATAGTGACGGCCGCACCGCCGGAACGCTTGCCGGCCCCAACTGGAGCGTCGAAACCCTGGCCGTCAGCGCGGACGGCAAGCTCGCCGCCTCGGCCGGCAACTCGGGCGTCATCACCCTTTGGGACGTGGCGTCCGGCCGCCGCCTGCATGAACTCGCGCCGCGCTATAGCGGCGCCCTGGCCTTCAGCCGCGACGGCAAACTCCTCACCACCGGCGCCGAAACCTGGGACCTGGCCTCCCGCACAGCGGCGCGCGTTCCGAACATCCAGGGCGGCGCCATCGGGGCGGTCTTCAGTCCGAACGGCCGTTTCGTCGCCGCCGGCGCCCGCACGCTTGGGCTCTGGGACCTGCACGGCGGCCGCCTGGTGCGCGAGTTCCGGGGCCCGGCGGACGTCGTGATCTCCCCGACCTTCAGCCCGGACGGGCGCCTCCTGGCTGCCGACTGCCGCGGCATCGTGACCGTCTGGGACGCCGGCACCGGCGCGCAGATCCTCCGCTTCGGCAGCCACGACGTACTGAACAGCGGCGCCGTGGCATTCACACCCGATGGGCGCCGCCTGGTAGCCGGCGGCCGCGGCGTCGTCCGCATCTACGACCTCACAGCCGGCGCCGTGATTCGTGAGCTGGCGCTCACCGGCAACGTCGGGGTGCTGGCCTTCAGCCCGGACGGCCGCTATCTCGCCGCCGGCAGCCGCGCGCAACTGCACCTGCGCCGCAGCCACGGCCCGGGCCTGCCCTTCGAACCCGCGCCCGGCCAGTCCGGCGCCATTGCCGTGTGGGACCTGGCCGGCGGCACTCCTCTCTTCACCATCCCGGCGGGCGATTACGTTTCCGCCCTGGCCTTCACCGGCGAAGGTCTGCTGGCCGTCTCGGGAAAGCTGGAACGCCCCGGCGAGGCGCGGCTGCTCGACACCCGCACCGGCCACGCCATCCGCACCGTTCTCGCAAAAGTGGACGCCCAGGGCGCCGCGGCCTTCAGCCCCGATGGTGCCTGGCTCGCCGCCGCGGACCGCATGGGCGGCGTCAAGCTATGGAAGCTCCGTTGAGAGCAGCGGCAGCCGCAGCCGCGCCAGGCAACCCCGCGCGTCCTTGCGGTTCTCGAGAGTCAGGCTGCCGCCGTGCGCCTCGGCGATCTGGCGGCTCAGCACCAGGCCGATGCCCGATCCGCCCGGCTTGGTCGTAAAGAACGGGACGAACAGGTTCCCAATGTTCGACAGGCCCTGCCCCTCATCCTCCACCCAGACTTCGACGGACGCGCCGTTGCGCCGCCAGCCCGCGCGCACGCCGCCGCCGGTCTCGAGCGCCGCATCGGCGGCGTTGCGCAGCAGGTTGATGAGCACCTGCTCCAACTGGTCCGGATCGCCGTGCACCACAATCTCCGGCCCCGGTGCCAGCGCCACCGCCAGGCGCGTCTCGCAGGAGACCGCGCGGCGCAGCCAGCCGCCCACATCCACCGACTGCAACTGCGGGCGCGGCAGCCTGGCCAGCCGGGCGTAGGCGCCGATGAAGCGGCCGAGCGAATCCGCCCGCGTGTTGATGACCGCCAGACCGCGCCGCAGGTCCTCCTGCCAGTCCGGCGGCAGCGGGTCCCGCGCCGCCATCGACGCCAGGCTCCCGGCTATGGATTTGATGGGGGTGAGGGAGTTGTTCAGCTCGTGGCCCAGCACCCGCACCAGGCGCTGCCAGGCCAGCAGTTCCTCCTCCCGCAGCGGCTGGGTCAGGTCCGTAATCACCAGCAGTTGCAGCGGCAGCCCGTGCTCCCGCACGACGCTGCGGCGCATCCCCCAACGCCCTGTGCCGCCCGGAAACTGCCGCTGGAAGATCTGCGGCGCGCCGGGTTCCAGGCAGGAGGCCAGATGCAGATCGGCGGCGCGTTCTCCCAGCAGCCGCTCGGCGGGCCGCGCCAGCAGCCGCTCGCCCGCCCGGTTCACCAGCCGCAGGCGCTGCCCATGGTCGAAGGCAAACACCGCCACGTCGATCTCGCGCATCACGGTGCGCAGCAGCGTGGTGGCTTCCATGGCGTCCAGCCGCTGCTCCCGCAAGGTCTTGCTGAGGGTGTTCACCTCCCGCATCACCTCGCCCAGCACATCGTCGCTGCGCGGCGCGCGCCCCCGGATGGAAAAATCGCCCTCGCGCAGCGCGGAGAGCAGGTTGGCCAGCGTTTGCAGCGGGAAAACGACGCGCTCCCGCAGCGCGAAGACCAGGCCCCACCACAGCGCCAGAATCACCAGCGTGAAGGTCCACTGCACCCTGCCGCTGTAGGGTCCCGTCCATAGCAGGAACAGCGCCGTGGCCGAACCCGGCAGGCCGGAAAGCACGGCCAGCAGCACGACGCGGCCCTGGTGGCTGAGGGGCCTCCTCAGTCTCATCCCTGCAATCCGTATCGCTGGAGACGCCGGTAGAGCGCGCTGCGGCTCAACCCCAGGGCGTTGGCCGCCTGGCTGACATTCCCGCCGAACCGCGCCAGCGCTTTCCGGATCAGCAGGCACTCCACCTCCTCCAGGCTCATCTCCTCGATGCGCGGCGACCCCTCGCCCGCCGCCCGCAGCGCCAGGTCGGCCGCTTTCACCGCGTTCCCCTGGGCCATCAAAACGCCGCGTTCCACCGCGTGGTCCAGCTCCCTCACGTTGCCCGGCCAGCGGTGCGCCAGCATGGCTTTCACCGCCGCCTCCTCGAAGCAGCGGACGTCCTTGCGGTAGCGCCCGGCGTGCTGCCGGAGGAAGTGCATGGCCAGCGGCGGGATGTCCTCCCGCCGGTCGCGCAACGGCGGCAGCGCGATCTCGATGGTGTTCAGCCGGAAGAGCAGGTCCTGGCGGAAGCGCCCCGCCGCCACCTCGGCGTGCACGTCCGCGTTGGTGGCGGAGATCACCCGCACATCCACGCGGCGCGTCCTCGAGGACCCCACGCGCTCGAATTCACCGGTCTCGATCACCCGCAGCAGCTTGGCCTGCATGGCCGGAGAGATGTTGGCGATTTCGTCGAGGAACAGGGTGCCGCCGTCGGCCATCTCGAAGCGGCCCACGCGGTCCGTCTTGGCATCCGTGAAGGCGCCCTTGACGTGCCCGAACAACTCGCTCTCGAAGACCCCTTCCGACAGCCCGCCGGCGTTCACCGTCAGCAGCGGCCTGTGGGAGCGCCGGGAGACCGCGTGCACGCTCTGCGCCACGAGGTTCTTGCCCGTGCCGTTCTCACCGGTGATCAGCACGTTGGCGTCCGAAGGCCCCACCCGCGAAATGATCTCCAGCACCGGGCGCATGGCCGCCGACTGCGCGATCAGGTTGGGAAACCGCTCGGCGCGCAGCGCGCGGTTCTCGGCCTCCAGGCGCTGACCCCGGCGCAGCGCGCGGCCCAGCTCGATCTGGGTCTTCAGAATGCTCACCAGCCGCGCGTTGTCCCAGGGCTTCTGGATGAAGTCGCGCGCGCCGCGCCGCATGGCCTCCACCGCCAGGTCCACGCTGCCCCAGGCCGTCATAACGATCACCGGCAGGCTGCTGTCCAGCACCTGGATGCGCCCGAGCAGGTCCAGGCCTTCCTGCCCGGAGGTGGTGTCGCGCGTATAGTTCAGGTCCATCAGGACGGCGTCGAAGTCGCGCGCCTCGATGGCTTCCATGGCGGCCGCCGGGGAGGAGACCGCCTCGGTGTGGAAGCCCTCGGCCTTGATCAGCAGGCGCAGCGCTTCGAGCACGTCCGGCAGATCGTCGGCGATCAGGATCCTGGGCGTCTGTCCGGAGCCCATCTCAACCCCGCAGCCGCGGCGGCAGCCCGCCGTCGCTTCCGTCCCACGGCTCGATTTGCCGCAGCTTCTTGGATTGGAGCGCCCGGTAGCAGTCCGGCAGATCGAAGTGCTCCAGCACTCCCGGAAGCATCATGGTGAGCGGCCAGCCGTGGTACTCGGTTTCGGCGGCCGCGGTGTAGGAGACCAGCGCGTTCTTCAGGGTGACCTGCGCCACCTGTGGCGCGAGCAGCGCCGCGAACGCCGCCGGGATGGCGCCCCATCCCTTTCCCGCCAGGTGCACTTCGTCGTGCCCGTAGAGCTTCAGCCAGTCGAGCACCGCCAGCAGGTCGTGGGTACGCTGGCCCAGGTAGGGCCGGTCGAGCATGAGGGCGTGGGCGGCGTAGAAGAAGTCCGCCCCGTAGGGCGCCGAGGGACTCGTGCCGCAGGTGTTGGGGCGGGACTCCCCGATGCCGCGCAGGTCGCAGGCGAAAAAGGCCGCCCCCTGCTCCGCCTCGAACAGGCTGCGCACCAGCGGTTCCTCCCGCAGCTCGGCATCGGCCGACTGGTGCGAGACGTAGAGCACCGCGCGCTTCTGCCCCACCGGCGGGCGCGAGAAGTGCTGTGCATCGCACAGCCTGTAGACGATGGCCTGGATGCCCGGCTCGGTCTCCACCGCGTAGGTGACGAACTCCCGCTGAGGATACCCCCGCGGCGCGATGCGGCGCAGAATGCGGGCGTCCGGGGCCGCGGGCCGCGCCGGCAGCCGCAGCAGCTCGGTTACAGCGCGCGCCAGCGCCTCTCCCTGGAGCGCCGGCCGGCGCCTGGCCAGCGCCCGCGACTTCTCCACGGTAAAAGAGAACATCGTGCGGGAGTTCAACCCCGCCACCTGGCCGCGCGGCGTGGCCCAAAGGTCTTCGTCTTTTTCGAGCGTGAGCTTCGGCTCGCTGGTGGCGTCCGAGATGCCGGTATGGCGGTTGAACCAGCGATACATCGCCTCCCGGTTCTCCTGGGTGTAGCCGTGGTAGGTGGGGCCGGCGCTCATGGCGATGTTCTGTTCCGCCCCGAGCAGGCCGTAGAGGCGCTTCAGGCGCTCGAATGCCTCGATGGAGCCGCGGATGTCGAAGTAGTCCTTTTCCTTGGCCAGGATAATGACCGGCTTGGGCGCAAGAGCAGC
>JAWLGN010000241.1:0-8354 GCA_041685075.1 Bryobacteraceae bacterium | reverse complement strand
CACGGCGGCGGCATCCTCGAGTGGGGATCCCATACCGTGGACCTGTGCCACTGGGCCGCCCAGACCGACGACACGCAGCCGGTCGAGTTCGTGCCCGAGGGTCCCGGCGATGGCGGTATCTACGCCGTCCACTGCCGCTTCGCCAACGGCATTCGCCTGGAGATGGTGGATGAGGGCTGGGACGGCCGCCTGGGCCTGGGTTCCTGCACCGTCCGCTTCGAGGGCGATAACGGGTGGGTGGAAACCGGCGACAGCGGCAGGATCGAAGTCTCCGAGAACCTGCGCTCCGAACTCCGCCCCACCACCGAAGCGCGCCTGGCCCTGGCCTACCACACCCAGGACTGGCTCAACTGCATCAAGTCGCGCAAGCAGCCCAAGGCTAACGGCGACGTGGTGGGCAACTCCCACATCACCTGCCACGCGGCGTTCATCGCCTTCCAACTGGGCCGCAAGCTCACCTGGGATCCGGCCAAGCAGGAGTTCGTGAACGACCCCGAGGCCAACCGCATGCAGTCGCGGGCCCTGCGGGAACCGTGGCGCATTTAGCCGAGAACAGAGGAGATCGACGATGCAAAACACCGCACAGAGCGCTGCTCCCCAAAAGGCACCCGCGCGGCGCGTGATGAAGCCGCGGCCGAAACCGCCGATTCCGACGGAGTACCAGACCGGAGCGGTCGACGGGCTCGGCGAGCCGGAACTCATCAAGCTGCTCCAGAACCCTGAAGGGACGGTCTTCCAGAAAGCCAAGGCCTGCCAGCGCCTGGCGCACAAGGGCACCGCGGCTGCCGTGCCGGCCCTGGCCGCGCTGCTCGACCATCCGCAGCTCGGCCATTACGCGCGCTATGGCCTCGAGCCGATGCCCGGCCCGGCGGCCGACGAAGCGCTGCGCGCCGCCCTGCCCCGCCTGAAAGGCCCGCAACTGGTGGGCGCCATCAACACCATCGGGTTCCGGAAGGATGCCCAGGCCGTCGGTGCGCTGGCCAAACTTCTGCGCGGCAGCGACCCCGAAGTAGCGAAGGCCGCCGCCGCAGCGTTGGGCAGCATCAGCGGAGCGCAGGCGGCCAAGGCGCTGCTCGATGCCCTGGCCCAGACCAAGGGCGCCCTGCGCACGGCCGTGGCTGCCGGCGGCGTGGTCTGCGCCGAAGGGCTGCTCGCAAAGGGCGAGCGCGGCCAGGCGTTCGATCTGTATAACCGGCTGGCCGGCGAAGATATTCCCAAGCCCGTGCGGCTGGCCGCCATGCACGGCGTCATCGCCGCCGAAGTCTCACTGAGCCGGCCCCGCTGAGCCGGCGCGCCGGCCCGCCAGTTCGCGTAGCCGCGCCGCCGCCTGCCCCTCGGAAGCGGGCGGCGGTGTGAGCGCATCCTGGAGCGCCGCGAGCGTTGCGCGCGCATCGCGGCCATGCGCCAGATACAACTCGTAAGCTGCCGGGTAAGTGGCGGTGTAAGTGCGGTCGAAAGCCAAGCCGGCGTTATTAAACGCCCCGGGGCACTTATTGAAAGAAACCGGATCGGCCGGGATGGCCCGGCACTCCCGTTCGAGTTCCAGAAACAGCCGCCGTTTCTCTTCGAGCGCAGCCTCGCGGCTCACATCCTTCTTCCGGCGCACCCTTTCATACAACCGGCTGAGCACCTCGTAATAGCGGTTGACGATCTCCGCTTTCTGCAGAAAGAGCTCGGCTTCCTGCACCAGGTTGCGGTGAATCTGGGAGTCCTCGCCGAAGCGCCGGCGGGCGAACTCCGCGGCAGTGAGAAACCCCGCCAGCGTGGTTACGGCCTCCGCGGCCGCCGCGGGCGCCTTGCGCACCTGCTTGTGGGCGTGAAAATCTTCGTGCGGAACCACCACCATCAGCCGCTCCACAGAGGCGCCGGCCAGCGAAGCGGTGACCGGAGCCTTCCCGCTGGCCACCGCCTCGATGCGGTAGAAAAACACGTCGTACTTCTCCGGGTCGACCGTGCAGGCGCCCTGCCGCAGGTCGAGTTCCTCGTAGGAAGTGGGCAGCGTGAGCTTCCCGGTGAAGTAGCACCGGTGAAACGCTTCCACCTCTCCGGAGTGTTTCTCGAAGTTACGGGTTTGCGGAAAGCCGAGTTCCTGCTGGAACTCCTTCATCCCGGAGATAATCTCCTCGCGCGAGGGCGGCGCCTCCGCGGCCGGCAGCAACAGGGCGAAGATGGCCAGCCAGAGAGCCCCACCCCGCCGCGGCAGGCGCCTGTGTTCCGCAGAATGGGTGGACCCTGCCATGGCCCGCAGGTCCTTCCAGCCGGTGGGCTACTTCTCCGCGGCGGCGGCCAACGGTACCACCTTCGGCTCCAATCCCGCCTTGGCCAGCACCGCGTAGACCACGAATCCGGCGATGAAGCTGTAGACCACGGCCGGCTGCACGTAGACCTTGGCGGTCTCGGAGATGGGCAGGAACGGCAGGATCCCCACTACGAAACCGACGGCCCAGGCCGCGTAGCCGGCGATGTTCACGCCCTCGCGCGGTCCGGCCCATTTCTTGCCGGAAAGCAGGTAGTCCGCCGCCATGGCGCCGCAAACGGGACCGAAGGACGCGCCCACGATGGTGAAGAAACTGACCAGGTTTTCCGCAACGCCGGTCACCGCCAGCACGATCGCGATCGTCATCCCCGCCATGGTGGAGGACATGCGCTTGACCCCCGGGATCATGGTGGAAAGGCTGTTGCCCGCGATGAAGGCGCAGAAGCACGACGGGGAGATGCAGGCGATGGCAAACAGCAGGAACATGGCCGAGGCCAGCGGCCCGCCGATGCCGGCGATGACGTTGTCGTAGGTCAGCACGGCCATCTTTTCGGGAAACAGCACCTTGGCGCCCGCCACCGAGAGCAGCGGCAGCGAGGCGGCTACGAAACTGGCCAGCGTAATACCTGTGAAGCCGCCCAGCCGCACGTCCCGCGGGTTGCGGCTATTCATCCCGAAATCGGTGCCCGCCGCGCCGGCGGTGGAGAAGAAGCCGATGATCACCTGCAGCATCATGGTGAAGGCGATGAACGGGCTGTAGGTGGCCGGGTCCGGCGTGTAGCTCGCCACTCCACCCTTCACGTTGAAGAAGACCACCAGGATCATGATCAACGGAATGGCGCTCAAGTAGAGCGACACCTTGCCCACATACCGGATCCCCATCACCCCGACCCAGGTCATGGTATAGCCCCAGGCAATGCCGATCAGCACGAAGGGCAAACTGCCCGGCCCGGCGTCCGACCCGAAGCCGTTGAGGATGAAACGCGTCACGATGAACGTGCCCACCGCGAACCATCCAATCTGGAGCGCGCCCATCAGCAGGCCGGGAAGGAGATACCCGCCCTTGGTGCCGAACGTGGAACTGCCCACCACGTAGAGCGGATAGCCCGTTTTCATCCCCAGCATGGCAGGGGGATAGTAGTAGAGGATGAAGCTCAACAGCGCCGCGACCGCGATGCCGGCCAGGCATACCCCGATGCCGGCATAGGGTAGCGTATCGCGCGCGATGGCGATGTAGAAGGCGATCCAGAAGAACGTGCCCGCATAGCTGGGGGCCGTGTTCGCGTACCAGGGAGCGCGGTTCGCCGTAGGGTTGGGAACTGCCTTCGAAATATATTGCGGTAGCATGAAGATTCCTCACCGAGACACGCCAGTATACTAAAAAGCCTCCCCGCACGCCCGCGCCTGCGGCAGAGGCTTGCCCGGCTCCCCGCAGTCCGCGCTCGCAAAAGGGCTTACCCGGCTCCCCAGAGCCCGCTCCCGCAGTTGAGGCTTGCCCGGCTCCCCGCACGCCCGCGCCGCAGCAGAGGCTTGCCCGGCGTAGGCTGAGGAGCCGCCCCGCACACCCGCGCCCGCAGGAGAGGCTTCCCCGGCGTAAGCTGAATGCATGGACTGGATCTCCTCTCCGGAGGCGTGGATCGCACTGGCGACCCTGACGGTGCTCGAAATCGTGCTGGGCATCGACAACATTGTCTTCATCAGCATCCTGGCCAGCAGGCTGCCGCCGGAAAGGCAAGGCCGAGCGCGCACCCTGGGGCTGTCGCTGGCGATGGCCACCCGCATTCTGTTACTGCTCTCGATCACCTGGATGATGCGCCTGACGAGACCGCTCTTCGCCGTCTTCGGGCACGCGTTTTCGGGTCGCGATCTGATCCTGCTGCTGGGAGGGCTGTTCCTCATCTGGAAGAGCACGCACGAGATTCACGAGCGCCTGGAGGGCGAGTCGGATGAACGAGAGGCGGAGCCGCAGGTGGTCACGATGACCGGTGTATTGGTACAGATAGCGCTGCTCGATATCGTCTTCTCGCTCGATTCTGTGATCACGGCGGTGGGCATGGCAAATGACGTGCCGGTAATGGTTATCGCCATTGTGCTGGCAGTGGGCTTCATGATGTTCGCCGCCGGTCCGGTGAGCAGGTTCGTAGAGCGCCACCCCACGGTGAAGATGCTGGCGCTGAGCTTCCTGCTGCTGATCGGGGTTAGCCTGATTGTAGAGGGTGTCGGCCAGCACGTCTCGAAGGGTTACATTTACTTCGCCATGGCGTTCTCTGTTTTCGTGGAGATGTTGAACCTGCGGGCGTCCAAGGTGCGGCGCGAGCAGGCGCCCCACACGGGGTCCGGCCGGCCGGTGGTGTAGTGCACTGGCTCGCGCTGCGCATCGAACACGCCGGATGACTGTGCTTCCGGGCCTGCCGGCCAAGCCGGTAATCCACATGATTTTTGAAGTTGCCGATTCGGCACGTGAGGAGAAGCTTGTGTTCTGCTCTGGCGGAGGCATGGCACTGCACGCGCTCTATGTTTTCGGATGGCTAATTCTGCCGTCGAGCTTTCCGATTGCGCCAGGCGTAACTCTACTTACGCAACGAACCTTCCACGCAGCCGAGGTTCCGAACGCCACTCTTTTTGTGTGCACGTGCGGCATCCGCTCCAACTCGGCTGCATATTTGTTCTTGTTTCTGCATCGCGACTAACACATAATAGGACCTTAATATTTTTATAAATCAGACCACGAATACACCCTTGACGGGCACGCAACCCGGACAGACGCTATGAGCGAACTTTACAGACGCGAGTTTTTGAGGATTACGGGGCATTCTCCGTTGCCGTATCAGGAGCGTTTTCAGGCTGCGACCGCTAAATGGACGCTATTACGGGTGCCGACAGGGCTGGGCAAGACCGATGCGGTCCTGGTGGACTGGCTGATACGGCGGCCAACCTCGCGGCTGGTGTGGTGCCTCCCAAGCCGGTCGTTAACCCGGCAGGTGACCGAGGTCGCATGCAAACGGGCGCCAAAGGACATCGCGGTCCTGGAGTTGATGGGTGGTTCGGAAGACCTGGAACGGAGGCTGGGGCCGGACGAGCCGGCCATTTTGGTGGGAACGCAAGATATCCTCGTCAGCCGGGCGCTCAATCGCGGATATGCGCGATCTCCGTTTCAATGGCCCTACGATTTCGGACTCCTGAACAACGATACCCAGTGGGTCTTCGACGAGATCCAACTCCTGGGCGATGCGCTGGCATCGAGCACCCAGTTGGCGGGGTTGCGGGAGACATTCGGGGTCTTCGGCGATGTTCCATGTGTGTGGATGTCCGCCACAGCCGACCGGCGCTGGCTCGACACGGTGGACTTTACAGGCGCGAACGTACGGGTCGTGGAACTGGAAGCCGACGACTTTGCGAACGGCGTGGTGATGGAGCGGTGGAAAGCGGCCAAGCAACTGATGCCCGCACCGCCCCAGTGCCGGCTACCGCGCGGGTGCGCGGCCTTCGTCGCGGAGCGCCACCGCCAAGGGCAATTGACACTGGTGATTACGAACACGATCGCCAGAGCTCGGGAGATCTGGAGCGAGTTGCGGGATCTGAAGACGGAGCCGGTGCTGCTGCACTCGCGCTTCCGCCCCCCGGACAGGGAGAGGCAATTCCAGATCGCGATGGCGGCTGGCAGCGGCATTGTCGTTTCCACCCAGGTCATCGAGGCAGGGGTGGATCTGGATGCTGCCCTGATGGTGACCGATGTTGCTCCATGGGCTGCGCTGGTTCAGCGCTTCGGACGCGTGAACCGGAACGGGAGAAAGAACGAGGCGCAAGTCTTCTGGGTCGACCGGCCATTGGCTAACCGGCGCAAGAAGTGGGCGGATGCCGGGGAGCTGAAACCTAAGGAAGAAGATGAAGTGTTCGCGCCTTACGAGGTGGAGGAGGTCCGGGCAGCGCTGGAGCGGTTGAAAGCTCTGACGTCGGCCGCCCCGAAAGACCTGCCGGACGCGCCCGGAAAGCCGCCCTACGAATTTGTCCTGAGGAAGGCCGACTTGCTGGACCTTTTCGATACCACGCCAGACCTGGCCGGCAACCAACTGGATCTGTCGCGCTTCGTTCGGAGCGGCAGAGAAACCGATGCTTATGTGGCTTGGCGGGAGTGGGCAGCGGACGAACCGCCGCCCGGTGAGCTTCCCCGCTTGCGGGATCAGGAACTCTGTGCCATCCCGCTGTGGGCCGCCGCGGACTTGGCGAAGAAAGCGGAAGCGTGGACGTGGCGGCCAAAGGGCGCGGGCGAGTGGCGCAAGATTGGCCCTAACGAACTCTTCCCGGGAGTGCGGATTTTGCTGCGGTCGCAGGCAGGCGGATACCGGCCCGAAACCGGATGGACGCCCAACTCCGACGAATGGGTAGAGCCACTGACGCCAACCGGCCCGGGCGAAGAATCGCACGATGGCGATCACCGCTCCCAGGGCAGGAAAGTAAGCTTGGCGGCGCACAGCGACGCGGTTGTCCGGGCCGCGGAAGAAATGCTCGCCAAGCTCGAACGCATAGGAATCGCACCTTATGCAGAAGCCATACGCACGGCTGCCCGCAAGCACGATTGGGGAAAAGCGCACCCGGTGTTTCAGCAAACCATGCACGGCATTCCGAAGGAGGAGGCTTCAGCGGAATGGAGACCTCCGGAACTACTGGCCAAGCAGGCACGCGGGCAGGGGCTGAGCCGGCACAACCGGAAGTGGTTCCGACACGAACTGGCCTCCACCCTGGCCATGCTGGCGGCGGGCGACTCACACCTGGCGGCATACCTGGCGGCATCCCATCACGGCAAAGTGCGACTGAACATCCGGTCCATGCCGGGCGAGGTGGACGTGAATGAAAGGAACGGGCGCGTGGCGCGTGGAATCCGGGAGCCGGGCGACAGACTGCTTGCGGCGGACCTGGGCGGCGGGGTGTGCATGGAGGAGACGGAGTTATCGCTTGCGGTCATGGACCTGGGGGTAGCCGAAGATGGCGCCGAGGGGTGGACCGACCGCATGCTGCGGTTATTGGAAAAGGAAGGTCCGTTCCGGCTGGCCTATCTGGAGATGCTGCTACGTGCGGCCGATAGCCGGGGAAGCGACCGGCTGGAAAGGATGGTGAGCTGATGAAGCGGCTGCGCCTGGCCGGCTGCACGATGCAGCCCTTTGGATCGTACTTGAAATCGCTCGCGGTGCTGCGGCTTATCGCGGAGCAAAAGTACCCCGATGCGCGAGGATTCTGGGACCGCGAGTGCTTCGTTTTGGATGCGCCGCTGGACGAGGCGGATCTGGTGAAGTTCTTTTTGGAGGAGTACCGGCCCACACCGCTCGTTGCACCCTGGAATGGGAACAGCGGCTTCTATCCGGGGGACCGGGATGTGGGGATCAAGGCGATTGAGGGAAGCGATTCGGCGCGCTTCTCCGCTTACCGGGAAGCGATCGCGGCCGCCAAGGCGATTCCTGAAGTGGCGCAGGCTGAAGAGGAAGCTGCCGAATCTGACGATGAGGCGCGGCGGTTCAAGATCCTCCGGGAGCTCCGCAACTCCGCACCAGACGCCTGCGTGGAGTGGCTGGATGCGGCGGTGGCGATTTCGGCTGACGGTTCGCGGGCATTCGCTCCGATTTTGGGCACAGGCGGCAACGACGGCCATCTCGACTTCACTAACACCTTCATGGAGAACGTGTCCCTGATGCTTATTACTCCCAGGAGAGAAACGCCCGTGAAGGCGCTGATCGAGCACGCGCTCTTTGGGCGCGACACGGTGGGACTCGCGAAGATCAAAGTCGGGCAGTACGATCCGGGACGCGCCGGCGGCTTCAACCAGGGCCAGGGGATCGAGACAGACTCTGTAGCGAATCCGTGGAACTTCGTGCTGGCTATGGAGGGTGCGGTGGCGTGGGCGGCCGGGATCTACCGCAAGCAGGGGATCGCCTATCGCTCGTTTCTCTGCAGCCCGTTCACGGTGCTCCCGTCGGCGGTGGGGTACGGCTCTGCCGCCGGCAAGGACGAGGCCACAGCACGGGCAGAGATCTGGACGCCGCTCTGGAATCGCCCGGCGCGCTGGGGCGAAATCCGCTGCCTGTTGCGCGAGGGCCGTGCAAGT
>JAWLGN010000240.1:0-8374 GCA_041685075.1 Bryobacteraceae bacterium | reverse complement strand
AAGCCTGGCGCAGCCAGGTCCCCGTACTATGACACAACCTGCTTGGGAAAACCCCGTCAAGAAAGCCCTGCGGGAGGGCCGTCCCGTGGTGGGCGCCACTATTACGGTGAACAGCGTGGACGTGGCGGCGCACGCCGCCACCATGGGCTTCGACTTCCTCTGGATCGAGATGGAGCACTCCCCCATCACGCTCGAAACCCTGCGCAACATGACCCTGGCGGTGCGGGCGCTCCCCGCCGTGCCCTTCGCCCGCGTTCCGGTCAACGAGCTGTGGACCGCCAAGCGCGTGCTCGACGCCGGCGTGGCCGGAGTGATTTTCCCCTTCACCAGCACCCCGGAACTGGCCGCTCAGGCGGCTGCCGCCTGCCGCTATCCACCCGCCGGGCGCCGCGGCTCCGGACCCGGCCTCGCCAAGTTCTGCTGGCCCGCCTGCGACTCCTACCACGACCTGGCCGATGCCAACGTCGTGGTCATCGGCATCGTCGAAGAGGCCCGCGCCGTCGAGGCCATCGACGCCATCGCCGCCACCCCCGGGCTCGACGCCCTCTTCATCGGCACCAGCGACCTGTCCTTCTCTCTGGGCCTCCGCGGCAAGCAGGATCACCCCCTGCTCGACGACGCCATTGCCCGCGTGGTCGATGCCGCCCGCCGCCACGGCAAGGCTGTCGGCCGCCCCGCCATCTCGGCCGCCAAAATTCCCGAATACATGGAGCAGGGCTTCCGGCTCTTCCAGGCTCCCAGCGAGCTGGTGCTGCTGGCCGCCGGAGCGCGCCAGTACCTGGAACCCATGGGACGCACCGCGGCCGCCGCCCCGCGCACGCTCTATTGACCATGCGCGTCCTGTTCTGCTTCCTCCTGGCTCTCGCGCCGGCCGCCGCCCAGGAACTGCGGGTCTATTCCGAGTTCCAGCGTCCCGACCCCTCCGGCGAAATCGCCCTCCCCGACCGCGGCGCCGCGCCCGTCGAAATCCTCTCCCCGGCCCTCGCCCGCAACGCCTGGGCCTCGTTCTGGATCGTCTGCCAGGTGCCTGTAGACGAAACCGCCACCATCTATATCCAGCAGAACCCCGAAATCCTCCAGCCGCGCCTCTACCGCGCCTGGTTCACCAAGGCCGGGGAGGGCTGGGTCGCGGACACGCTCGAAAAGGTGGAGCCGCCCTACACCATCCACTTCACGAACCCCTTGCCTCCTCCCTCCGGCGTGCAAACCGCGGTTTTTCTCATGGACCTCTGGGTGCCGCCCTCCGCTCCGTCAGACCGCATGCGCCTCCAGGCCGATGTCTTCCTGAGCGGACGCTGGCTGACCTACCCCATGGAGTTGCGCATCGCCTCCGCTACCGTGCCGGGCGTCCACACCGGCGCCGGGCCGCTGCCCCCCGCCGGCGCACGGGCCGATACGGCGCTTCGCGCCGTGCTCCGCGGCTCGCTGTGCGGCAAGCCCCAAACCGGGCGCTCCTCCCCGGAATTCAACGCCCGCCGCATCCTCCGCCGCAACGCCCAGCAAGACGCAGCCCTGGCCAGGTCGCTCGACATGGTGGATGCCGCCTGGTGTGAAGAAAACTCGGCGCGCCCCGCCGAATGGTGGCTGCGGGTACGCAACAAGCTATATCGGAAGGCTCCCTAGGAAGGCGATCGAGAGGTGCCCTGCCGCGCCGTCAGCCCAGGCGCTTCCGCGCAACCAGGGCCAAGCCGATCAGACCGCCACCCATAAACACCATGGTCGTCGGCTCGGGAACTTGGAACTCGCCGTAGTAGTATCGCACCGTTACTTGTCCGGTGGTGGTAACGCTGTCGGACGTGTTCAAACCCGCCTGCACCTCCGCGGTGCCCATGGAAACAACGTGCAGGCTGTATGCCAGGACATCGCCCGAGCCGATGAACGGGGAAAAACCGCTGTACAGAGTCACCATCGAGCTGTCGCTGGCGCTGCCTCTCTCGATATGGCTGCTGCCGCCGGGAATGCTCACGCCATCGTCGTATTCGCGCCGGAACAGCGGGCGGACCTGCACCAGTTCATTGCCGCCGCTGTCCATAAGCCGCACCGTGGAGCGCATCGAGGCCGAGTAGAGATCCAGCGCCGAGTTTTCGGGGGGATTGAAAATCGTAACCGAACCGTCCAGATACGCATCCAGCAGGACGTCGATGCGCGTCAAAATCCCCAATGAGGGATCGAACTGAGGCACCACAAAGTCGTTCTCGATGACGACCACGCCGCCGGTCGCCGTTGCCGTGAACGAATCCGTGTACTCCAGGATCGGACTCGCCAGCGCGAGTTTAGCCGGGGTGAGCAGCAGAGCGATGGCAAAACACGCCACCATCGCTCGCCGCAACATCGCCTGAAACATACTACAAACTCCCACTACAGGCGGTCCGAACCGCCGTCCGGTGGTGTCGAAAGAACCCCGCGCCGCTTGTTCCACAGGCCCAGCCCCACGAGCACGGAACCGATCAGAACCAGCGTAGCCGGCTCCGGTACATCGGCGCCCCCAAAGGTGTATTCGATGGCCAGCGTCGAGGTCACGCTGGCGTTGGGGCTGTAGTCGGCATTGAACAGAGAGCCGAAGTACTCCTCGCCAAACACCGCCTGCATTGGATCGATATATTGTTCGCCGGTGGAACTATAAGACGTCGAGAACACGGGCAGATAGGGTGGTGTGAGCACCAACTGTTCGCTGTCGAAGGGCGTGCCCATCAAGCGATAATTTGGACCATCGTCGGGGTAATCCCAATCCACCCGGATGGCGGGAAAAATGAGGATGGATTCGTTCGTTGGCAGGGTCACCGACAACTGGGCGCCGAAATCGCCGTGTGCGCGAGCTGTCGACACTCCTTCCTTCGGGGTGATTTCGCCGTCGAGATCGGCGGTCCCGCTTAGCGTGATGGTAATGCCCGTAAGCGGTCCCAAATCGCTGTCGAACTTCGCAAGATTGCTGAAGAAGCTATCGGTGGATAAGCCGATGAGCTCCTCAGACGTCGTGCACACGTTGCCCACGCAACTCAGCGGGCCGGCACTCGCCATTCCGGCCCATCCCAAACATCCAATCGATAACGCCACTAAGGCCCTGAATGGACGAAACATGATAATCAGATCCTAAGTTGAACTGTGCTACGCATCGAGCCTATCACCCGGATTTTCCACCTGTCAATGAAAGAGATACTATATTGCGAACCACCAGTACTAGGTCTGGATGCCTGTTTGAATACGCAACGCCTGCGTGGCTAACCCGCTCTTTCCCGCTCACTCTCGAATCTGCCCGGCCTATGCTAATGTCAAGGCTGTGAGGGCTTTCCGGCATCTATGACGACTGCGTGCATCAGGTTCTGCGTGATCGCTTCCGTCCTGGCCTGCGGCCTCCCCGCCCAGGAGATTTCCGCCCCCCGCATCCGGGCCCACGTGAAGTTCCTCTCGAGCGACCTCCTGGAAGGCCGCGGCGTAGGGGTCCGTGGCGGCCGGCTCACCACCGAGTACCTGGCTACCGCTTTTGCGCTTGCCGGCGCACAGCCGGGCGGCGACAACGGCACCTGGTTCCAGAACGTCACCCTAACCGGCGTCGAGACCGAACCCACCGCTACCCTCAGCGCCGTCCGGCAGGGCAAAACCGTCTCCTTCCGCTGGACAGACGATTTCGTCGGGATCAACCATCGCCAGCAGCCCCAGGCCGGCCTCGACGCCGAAGCCGTCTTCGTCGGACACGGCATCACCGCTCCCGAGTTCAACTGGGACGACTACAAAAACACCGACGTCCGCGGCAAAGTCGTCGTCCTGTTCACCAACGAGCCCCCCTCCACGGACCCCGCCTTCTTCGGCGGCCCCGCCCTCACCTACTACGGCCGCTGGACCTATAAGTACGAGGAAGCCCTCCGCCGGGGCGCCATCGCCGCCATCATCATCCACACCGATGAAACCGCCGGCTACGGCTGGGACGTCGTGCGCAGCTCCTGGGGCCGCGAAAATCCCTACGTCAAGCTCCAGCCCAACGAGACCGCCCTCGTCTTCGCCGGCTGGGTCACCCGTGGAGCCGGGGAACGCCTTCTATCGCTCTCCGGCCAATCCGTCGACGCCCTGCTCCGCGCCGCCGGCTCCCGCGGCTTCCAACCCATCCCCTTGGGCATCCGCATCCGCGCCGCCATCCCCAGCAAGATACGGCAGATCGAGACCCGCAACGTCGCCGCCCTCATCCCCGGCAGCGACCCGGCCCTCAAAGACCAGGTCGTCCTCTTCACCGCCCACTGGGACCATCTGGGAATCGGCACGGCCGTCAACGGCGACTCCATCTATAACGGCGCCGTCGACAACGCCACCGGCTGCGGCATCCTGGTCGAACTCGCGCGCGCCTGGGCCGAGCTACCCCAAAAACCCCGCCGCTCCGCGCTATTCCTCGCGGTCACCGCCGAAGAAGGCGGCCTCCGCGGCTCGGAGTTTTACGCCGCCAACCCCATCTTCCCGCCCGGAAAAACCGCCGTAGCCCTCAACTTCGACGCCATCCACCCCCTCGGCCGCACCAGCGACGTCGTGGTCACCGGCTCCGAGCGCACCACCCTCCGCCCTGTCGTCGAGGCCGCCGCGCGCCGCATGAACCTCACCATCAAGCCCGACCCCCGCCCCGAGCAGGGCATCTTCTACCGCTCCGATCACTTCTCCCTCGCCAAGGTCGGGATCCCCGCCTTTACCGTCGACGCCGGCTCCGACTTCCTCGGCAAGCCCGCGGACTTTGGCCGGAAGATCTTCAGCGAGTTCAACACCCGCCACTACCACCAGCCTTCCGACGAGTACCGCGAGGATTGGGACTTCTCCGGCCTGGCGCAGATCGCCCGCTTCGGCATGCTCATCGCCATCGACGCCGCCAACCAGGACGTCTTGCCCACCTGGAATCCCGGGGATGAATTTCTGGAAGCGCGCCGGAAGAGCGGGGTGAAGTAGCCGGTCCCGGCTACCGCTCGCGCGCGATAGTGGCGATGGCCTGCGCCTCGGCCGAGCGCCCTTCCCCCACCGGCCCTACTTTCTCGGCCGTCTTGAACTTCACCGAGACCGAGTCCACCGGCAGCCCCAGCACGCCGGCCAGCCGTTCCCGGATCGCCGTCCGGTAGCCCTTCAGCTTGGGCCGTTCCAGGATCACGGTCGAGTCGATGTTCGCAATCCGCCAGCCGCCCGCCTCCAGCAGGCCGCGCGCATGCTCCAGGAACACCGTGCTGGCGGCGTCCTTCCAGCGCGGATCGCTATCGGGGAAGTGCATCCCGATGTCCCCCAGGGCGGCGGCGCCCAACAGGGCATCGGTGATCGCGTGGGCCAGCACGTCGGCGTCGGAGTGCCCCTCGCAGCCGGCCTCGGCGGGCACCCTCACCCCGCCCAGAATCAGAGGGCGTCCGGCTGCCAGGCGGTGCACGTCCCAGCCCAGCCCCGTCCGGTACTCCCTCACGTCCGGGCGGTCTCCTGTTGCAGAAACAGGCGCGCCAGGTCCATATCGCCCGGCTTGGTGATCTTGATGTTGCGGTCGGTCCCCAGCACCACGCTCACCTCCACCTGGTCCATCCGCTCCACCAGGCTGGACTCGTCGGTGGCGACAAAACCGTCCCGCCGTGCCGCCGCGAAGGCTTCCCGCAGCAACTTGTAGCGGAACACCTGTGGCGTCTGCGCCAGCACCAGCTTCTCCCGCGGGATGGTGCCCCGGACCCTGGCTCCCGTCTCCGGCGCACGGATCACCTGCTTCACCGTGTCCACCGGAACCACCCCCACGATGGCCGCGCCCGAAACCGCCGCCTGGTCGAAGACGTTGTGCATGGTTTCCAGGTCGATGAACGGCCGCACCGCGTCGTGTACCGCCACCAGGTCCGTATCCGGCTCCAGCGCATTCAGCCCGTTCTCCACGGACTCCTGCCGGCTGTTGCCGCCCTCCACAACCCGCAGCCGCTTGCCTCGCACCTCGTCCGCAAGCATCTCCTCGACCCAGGCCAGGTCCTCGGCACGCACCGCCACCACGATCTCGCTCACCCGGTCCGAGGCCGCGAACTTCCTCACGGTGTGCAGCAGTATGGGGGCGCCTTCCAGCAGCATGAACTGCTTCCGGCTCGTGCCGGCGCGCTCGGCGGAGAAGCGGCCCATACGGGTCCCCAGCCCCGCGGCCGGAATAATTACCGCTATCTTCATGGACTTACGATTCTACCGTGGATCTCTCGGTGCTGACGATCGGATCCGGCGGGCGGTTCCGCGGCGGGCGCTCGTGCTTTTCGCCGCTCGCCGCCGCCGCGTGCATCCGCTCGTCGTACTTGCCGAAGATCATCTTCCCAGCCGTCGTCTGCAACACGCTGGTCACCGAAATATCGATGGTCTTCGAGATCATCTTCTTGGCGTTGTCCACCACCACCATCGTCCCATCGTCCAGGTACGCCACCCCCTGGTTGTACTCCTTGCCTTCCTTCAGCACGAAGACACGCATCACTTCGCCCGGCAGCACGATGGGCTTCAACGAGTTGGCCAGCTCGTTGATGTTCAGCACCTCCACCCCGTGAAGCTGCGCCACTTTGTTCAGGTTGAAGTCGTTGGTGATGATCTTGCAGTCGTAAATCTTCGCCAGCTCGATCAGCTTCATGTCCACGTCGCGCACGTTGGGGAAATCGTCCTCCACAATCTGCACGTTCAAGTGGACCATCTTCTGGATGCGCTGCAGGATGTCCAGCCCGCGCCGCCCCCGGTTGCGCTTCATCGAATCCGCGGAATCGGCCACAAGCTGCAGTTCACGCAGCACAAACTGCGGGATCACCAGCACGCCGTCCAAAAAACCCGTCTCCGCGATATCGGCGATCCGTCCGTCGATAATGACGCTGGTGTCCAGAATCTTGAAGCTCTTCTTCGAGCTTTTCTCCACGCCGAAAACCCCGCCCAGCGCGGAGAGATTCAGCATATCGCCCTTCTTGGCTCCCACGACCAGTCCCACGTAGGTCATCCACAGCAGGATGGCCACCTGTACGTAGCCCGGTACGTTGGCCTGCTGGAGCACCAGCGCCATCAGGAAAGCGCCGAAGATGCCCAGCACCGAACCCGCCGCCGCGCCGATCAGCCGCTTCAAACTGATGCGGTCCAGGCGGATCTCGAAGTAGATGATGGCGGCCCCTACCGCAACGCCTGCCCCGGCGCCCAGAAGGCGCGCGGTCAGACCGGCCTCGGAACCCTGCACGAAAAATCCGGAAACACCTAATACGAGAATGAAAATGATGCGAACCAGCGTCAAATCGATCATGAATGCACCCCAGAGGAGACTCGCGCTGCGTCAAGAGTATAACACTCTGGCCGCGGACACGTGGCGCGGGATTCAGCCGGCGGGCCAACGTCAGTTCGGCTTATCTCATTTCATGCAGCAACTCCGGCCGCGGCGACGGAATCACCATCTTGTTCACCAGCAGTCCCTTTCCGGCCACCACCCGGGCTCCCGCCTCCACCGCCGCCTCGACCGCCGCCACCGTGCCCGTCAGGGTCACAAACGCTTTCCCCCCCAGCGCCATCGCCAGCCGCAGTTCGATCAGCTCCACGCTGGCACTCTTCACCGCAGCATCTGCGCCTTCGATCAGGGAGGCCACCGAGAACGATTCCACAATCCCCAGCGCCTCCATCCGGCTCACCGGGTTCGTCCCGCTGATCGCCGGAAAGACCGACTCGTGAAGATTCGGAATCACGAAGCTGTCGATCACTCCAAAGCCGCCCGTCCGAATGCCCGCCGCAACGGCTGCCTCCACCGCCGCCACGTCTCCCCGCACCATTACCATGTACTTCCCCGAGCAGATGGTCCGGGCCAGCAGCATCTCCACATCGGCGGCCTTCAGCATGGCGTCCGCGGCGCCGAAGCCCGAGGCGATGCTGCTCAATTCAATCAGTCCTATGGAATTCTTCGCCATCTTCAAGCCGTAATTTCGATGTACTCGGGGTTCACTTCCCGCACTTTGCCGTCGATGCTCGCGTGCACCGGCGCTCCCAGCGCGCTCTCCTCCACCCGTCCCACCACCTGCCCGCGTTTCACCCGCCGCCCGGCTGCCACCACCGGCGCCGCCGGCACTCCCGCGTGCTGCCGCATCCGGATCCGCACCGTCGCGGGCTCCAGCTCCGCCGCGTCGTAGGGCGTCTCCACGTCGTATTCCTCAATGCGCAGCCGCCGCCGCAACTGGCTTTGCGGCACCCGCCGGTACTCCTTCATCGGGTGCACCTCCACGGGACGCTCCTGTGTGAACCGCATTCCCGCCGCGCGCCGGTCGGCCTTCCCCTGGTCGCAGGCTTCCTTCGGGTACAGATCTTCCGGACAGGCGTACAGCGTGCACAGTCCGCAGCCGCAGCACAGCTCCGCCCACTGGTTCCAGATCTGCGCGCCCGTCAGGGTAAACCCCAGGCT
>JAWLGN010000239.1:0-8404 GCA_041685075.1 Bryobacteraceae bacterium | reverse complement strand
CGCGCGCTACGGGTTGCACTACGAGGCGCCCCCGGCAGCGCCCGGCGCCTTTCGCCGCATTCGGGTGGAGCTTCGGCCGGAAACCCTGAAGCGCTACCCCGGCGCCACGGTGCGGGCCCGCGCCGGCTACTACGCCGCCCGGTAAGCCGCTCAGGGCTGGGCGAATCCGGGCAGCCGCGCGAGGGTTTCCAGGAAGACCCGCACCTGGTCGTCCCAGAAGTCCCAGGTATGCCCGCGCGGCGAGATCTCGCGGTATTCGTAGGGGATGCGCTTGTCGGCGAGCAGCCGCACGAAGGCGCGGTTCTGGGCGATCAGGAAATCCTGGCCGCCGCAGGCGACGTAGATCAGGGGCATCTCCGCCGGCGGGACCTTTTCAACCAGGTGGAAGGGATCGCGCTCCGTGCGCGCGGCGGAACCCGGGGGGCCGAACAGCGCCTGCAATTGTGCGGTCCGCTTAGCCGCTTCGGCGTTCTCCGGCGAGCGCTGGTTGTCGCCCGCAATTCCGAGGGCTCCGCTGAAGGAGCCTAAGGCGGCAAAGCGCCTCCAGTGCTTCAGGCCCAGGAAGGCGGCGCCGTAGCCGCCCATCGAGAGTCCCGCCACGGCGCGGGCGCGGCGCAGCGGGATGGTGCGGAAGGAGCGGTCGGCCCAGGGGATCAGGTCCTTGACGACCATGTCCTCGAACCGCGCCTTGGGGTCGGCGGCGCTGTTCACGTAGAAGCTGCGGCCGGCGTCCGGCATCACGACGATGACCGGATAGGCGGCGGCATAGTGGGAAACATTGGTCATGAAGGACCAGGCGGTGTGGTCGTCCCCCAGCCCGTGCAACAGGTAGAGGGTGGGGTAGCGGCGGGTGGAGGTTTCGTAGTCGGCCGGCAGCAGCACGTTGGCGAAGCGTTCCTCCCCCAGCGCCTCGCTGGTATACCGGTAGGTACGTATGTTCGGCGCGGGAACGCCCTTGGAGACTTCAGCCGCCCAGCAGGCGGCCGCGCATACGAGTGGCAGAGCTAAAGCGGTGGCGGTGCGCATAGGGGCAGAGTAGCAGAGGGGCGCGGCGGGTGGAAATCTCCCTCACCCCCGGGCGGCGCACCGTGTTGAACCCTCTCCTGGAGCGGGATAGAATGCATTGTTAGGGGTAGTGCCCATCTTTCGATGCTTGCTGAGCGACAACTGACCACCCGGGAGCAGGAGATTCTGCACGCGGTCGTCCGTTCCTATATCGAAACGGGCGAACCGGTGGGCTCCCGCACCGTGGCCAGGCAGCGGCGCGACAACCTGAGCCCCGCCACCATCCGCAACGCCATGGCGGACCTCGCCGAAGAGGGCTACCTTTCCCAGCCCCATACCTCGGCGGGGCGCGTGCCCACCGAGAAGGCCTTCCAGGTCTATGTGAGTTCGCTGAGCCTGCGGCGGATTTCGCCGGCGGAGGCCGAGCGGCTGAGCGCGGAACTCGGGGAGGTCCACACCGTGGAGGAACGTATCGAGCGCTGCTCCCGGCTGCTGACGGAACTGACGCGCAACGTGGGGATCGCCGCCGCCCTGCCCGCCAGCGGACAACTGCTGGACCAGGTGGAACTGGTACCCCTGGCCGACCGCCGGGTGCTCATGATTCTGGTCACCCAGGATCGCATGGTGCGGGACCGCGTGGTGGCGCTCGATGAACCCACCTCCCCCGAGGAGCTGGTTTCCATCCGCAATTACGTGAACCGCAATTTCAGCGGCTGGTCACTGTGGGACGCGCGGCGCGAGCTGATGCGGCGCATGGCCGAGGACCATGCCCTCTACGACGCGCTGCGGCGCAAGCTGGAGGCCCTCTGCCAGCGCGGGCTGCTCGAAACCGACCCCTCGCCGGAGTTCCACATGGAGGGCGCCTCCAACCTGCTGGGGCTCGACCTGCACCTCACGCGGGAGAAGCTGCGCGACCTGATGCAGGCGCTCGAGGAGAAGAAGCGCCTGATCGAGTTACTGGACCGCTTCCTCGGTCAGCCCCGGGAGCTGAACGTGCAAGTGGGGCTGGAGGACGTGCACCCCGCCATGAAGGAGCTGGCGATCATCGGGATCGCCCTCTCGCTGCCCAGCGGTCTTTCGGCCCGGGTGGCGGTGCTCGGCCCCGTGCGCATGCAGTACCAGAAGGTCATGTCGGCAGTGCTGCACATGAGCCATGCGCTTGAAAACGCTCCCCTTTAGCGCCGCCGGGCGGCAGTTGCCGGGCGGTCGGGTAAAATAGAAACAGTGGAAAACGAAAGCCGAGATCAGAAAGTTCCGGAAGTGTCTCCCGAGGTGGCCGAGGAGCCAGGTACCCTCCCCGATACCGAGGCGCAGCTTGCCGCGCTGGCCGCGGAGCGGGACCAGTTGCAGGCCGACAAAGCCGAACTCCACGATCGCCTGCTGCGGCGCCAGGCGGATTTCGAAAACTACCGCAAGCGGGTGGAGCGCGACCGCTCGGAATTCATCCAGTTCGCGGCCATGGAGACGGTGCGGGACCTGCTTCCCATCCTGGACGATTTTGAGCGCGCCCTGCGCGCCCCAACCACCGACCAGGAATACGCCAAGGGCGTGGAGATGATCTACAAGCGCTTGTTCGACGCCTTGCAGAAGGTGGGCTTGGAACCCATCGAGACCGAAGGCAAGATCTTCGATCCCAACCTGCACGAGGCGCTCGATCGGGTGGAAACCGAGGAGGCCGAGGACTTGGCTATCCTCGAGGAGTATCAGAGGGGCTATAATTTCAAGGGCAGGCTGCTGCGGCCTTCGTTGGTGAAGGTCGCGGTGCGGCCGTAAGGCTGGCCGAGCATTCGTAACCCGTGACGAAAAAAGACTACTACGAAATCCTCGGTCTTCCCAGGGATGCCGACGAGCAGCAGATCAAGGCCGCTTACCGCAGGCTTGCTCTGGCTCATCACCCGGACCGTAACCCCAACAATCCCACCGCGGAAGAGAAGTTCAAGGAGGCCGCCGAGGCCTACAGCGTACTGAGCGACGCGCAAAAGCGCGCCGCCTACGACCGCTTCGGCCACACCGGCCTGCAAGGCGCCGCGCAACCCGGCTTCGACCCCAACGCCTTTGCCGACTTCACCGACATCCTGGGCGATTTCTTCGGCTTCGGCGACCTGTTCGGGGGAGGCGGCCGGCGGCGGAACCGCCAGCAGCGCGGCGAGGACGTCCGCTACGACCTGGAGATCGAGTTCGAAGACGCCATCTTCGGCAAGACGGCCGAGATCCAGGTGCCCCGCATGGAGGTCTGCGACCGTTGCCGCGGCACGCGCGCCGAACCGGGCAGCGGCTCCACCACCTGCCCTACCTGCCGGGGGCGCGGCGAGGTGCTCTACCAGCAGAGCTTTTTAACCATCCGGCGGACCTGCGGCTCCTGCGGCGGCACGGGCCAGATCGTCCGCAATCCCTGCTCCCAATGCCGCGGCGAGGGATACCGGCAGGTGGTGCGGAAGCTCAAGGTGAACATCCCGCCTGGCGTGGATAACGGCACCCGCATGCGGCTCGCCCGCGAGGGACAACCGGGATCGAACGGCGGACCCAACGGCGACCTCTACGTAGTGCTGCACGTCAAGGAGCACCCCGTCTTCCAGCGCGAAGGCGACAACCTGCACTACACCGTCCCGATCAACGTGGCGCAGGCGGCCTTGGGAACCGAACTGGAGATTCCCACCTTCGGCGATCCGGAGAAACTCAAAATTCCCGAGGGAACGCAGAACGGCGCCCGCTTCCGCCTGCGCGGCAAGGGCGTGCCGGACGTGAACGGCAGCGGCCGCCGGGGGGACCTCTACGTGCACGTCGAGGTTAAGATTCCCACGCGCCTCACCAAGGAGCAGAAGAAGCTGTTCGAGCAGTTGCGCGAGACCCTGCCCGCGGAGTTCGAAGACGAAAAGGGCATCTTCGACAAGGTGAAAGACTACTTCATGTAGGCTTCTGCCGTTCCGCTCCCCCTTCATCGCTTGCGCCTGCCCTTCCTCGCCTGCGCCCGCCTTTCCTCGCCCTGCGCCCGCCCTTCCTCGTCCTGCGCCCGCCCTTCCTCGTCCTGCGCCCGCGCTTCCTCGCCCTGCGCGCCGCGCTGTGGTATAAGATCCACGTATCCGTAATCGGCTGAACAACCCGCACAGACAATGCTCGCCCGACGAGGCAATTGCGAGCGCCGCGTGTCTGCGGCATTCGGGAGCCGGCCTGACGCCGTTGTTTCAAGCCGGCATCTTTCTCCTGCCGCTGGCGTGGTGGGGCGGGCTGGAAAATCCCTTCACGACCCCCAAGATGGGGCTGCTGGCGGCCATGGATGCCGCGCTGATCCCGCTGCTGATGAGACACACGGGCACGCGCTGCGTCCCATGGCCCTGGCTGCTGTGGATCGCGGCGGCATCGCTGGCCGCTATCTTCGGCCGGTGGGTCTCGCTCGAAGCCCTGCTACTGGTGCTGTTGCCGCTGCCGCTCGCCTGGGCGCTCTCGACGGGCTTGCTGCCGGGGTCGCGGCTGGCGCCGGCCCTGCTGTGGGGTTCGGCCGCCGAGTCCGCGATCGCGGTGCTGCAATACTGCCGGCTGGACCCGCTCGCTGTCTTCTGGACGCCCGATCTCACGGGCAGCTCGCGCATGCGCGTCTACGGCACCCTGGGCAATCCGGATTTCGTTGCTGCCTGGCTGTGCGCCACCCTGCCGCTCTACGCCAGCCCTCCGCCGCGCGGCCACCGGCGCTGGCTATGGGCGGCGGCCTTGGCGCTGCAAATAGCGGCCATCCTGGCGACTGGCTCGCGCGTGTTTCTGGTGGCCTTCCCGGCGATGGCGGCGGCGTTTCTGCTGTCCGGCGGCGGCCGGCCGAAATGGCTCGCCGCCGGACTGCCGCTCGCGGCCCTCCTGGTCTGGCTCTCGCCCGCACGCCCGCTGGAGGTTACCGTAGAGGGCCGCCTTTACCTGGCCCGCGTTGCCGCGAGCCACTGGCGGGAGATCCCGCTTCTTGGATTCGGCCCGGGAGCGTTCCGCATGGAGTTCGTCCCCTGGCAGGTGGAGTGGTTCCGGACACGCTCCGACGATTCCCGGTGGCAGCGATACGCCGGGCCCGTGGACCACGCCCACAACGACTATCTCGAACTGGCGGTGGAATACGGTCCGGTGGGGCTGGGCGCATTTCTCCTCCTTTCCGGATCGCTGCTCCGGCGTCCGCGGCCACCCGGCGTATGGGGCGGGCTGGCCGCCCTGTTGGCCATCGCAGCGGTGGATTTCCCCTTCCACCGGCCCGCGGAATGGTCCCTGTACTGGTTATTGCTATCAGGCATGCACAGCATTGCCCTGAAGGACCCTGAAGGAGTTGATAATGGCAAACTTGCACAAGCGAATGATGATGGGTGCCGTGCTGGTCCTGGCGGCGCTGGCGCTGGGACGCGCAGCGGCATTCCGCTTCCAGGAAACGGAAAACGCCTTCCGGCAGGCCTGTAAAGCGGAATTGCAAAAGCTCGGCATCGAACGCGACGCCGCCAAGGCCAGGTACCCGACGCCCTATATCGCCTCGGTTTCGAGCGGCTGTCTGCTGCCCGGCGCAACCGCCGAAGTAGCGGTGGCAGGCAAGTTCGTTCCGGGTACTAAATTCATCTTTCAAAACGACAACATCCAAATCGTGAAGGAGAGCCTTTCCGGCAGCGAATACCGCGCTACCCTCAAGGCGGCTCCAGGTATCGGGCCGCAAACCGCCGATCTGATGGTGGTCTCGCCGGTCACCTGCATCACTGTCCAGCAGCCGCGGGCGATCGCCGTGGGCGGGAAGTACCAGTGGAATCTGCAGGCAGCCAACGGATGGCGGATCGAAGCGCGGCCGGCTGGCGGCGGCTCGTGCGGAGGGGTGCTGGAGTCCAACGCCTCCCGCGGACCCGATCGCTACGAGATGCTGTTCTACCGCGCGGGCGAGAGCGCCCCCTTCGAGAAGCGCCAGGCGGAACTGACTTATTCGCTATGGAACCGCGCCAACTACGGCTTTTCGATCAAAGACGGCGGTGAGAGCGACATCGCAAGCCCCTACGAGGCCATGACCCGGAAGCTGGCGGATCCCAAGCTGCCGGAGGCGGAGCGCGCACGGCTCCTGCAGGAACTCATGAAGGCGCAGGCAGAGATGGTGGCACAGATGCAGAAGATGACCGAGCCGGCCTACATCCAGGCGCAGCAGGAGAAGAAGCTCCAGTTCGGCTGCGACTTCATCGAGCTGGAAGTGCCGCCGGGCGGCGCGGGCGTTGCCGGTACGATGCGCTGCTCCGAACGCGTAGGCAGGCAGGTCAAGCTCACCGGCAGCCTGCAGCAGATCGGCGGGTAGGCGCCGCCGCGGGGCTATTCCTCGCCCTCTTCGGCCCGCTTCTTGTGTTTGGGTTTGCGGCGCGCCGTCTTGGGTGGAATGGGGCGGGAGGCGGGCACCTGCCCCACGCGCTCGCGGGCGATGGCGCGCACCTCCTTGTCCCGGTCGAAGTGTTTCTTGCGCGGCTTCTTGCGCGGCACGGCTCTACTCTTCAAGGACGGTGTAGTGGGTCGTTTCGGCCGCACGCACGCCGTAGAGCTTCATCAGGTGGCGGCAAAGCTCCTCGCCCAACCGCTCGGGCTTCTCCTCGGGGTCGTGCTCCACTTCGACTTTCAGAAACAGGTTCGTACGGCTCATATCCCCTATACTAAAAGCATGGCTTGCGCCATTTGCGAAACTCGGCGCCCCCGCCGCGCTTGCCCCGGGGTGAGAGGGGAGATTTGCAGTATCTGCTGCGGAACCGAACGTGAAGTGAGTGTGGAATGTCCGTTTGATTGCGTGTACCTCCAGGAGGCCCGCACGCACGAAAAACCGGCAGCCATGGAGGACCAGGAGCTTCCCAACCAGGACATCAAGCTGACCGAAGGTTTTCTGCGGGAGAACGAACCGCTCATGGTGGCGCTCAGCCAGGGGTTGGTGCGCGCCTTGGACGAGGCGCCCGGGATCGTGGATTTCGACGTCCGGGAGGCGCTCGATGCGCTCATCCGTACCTACCGTACGCTCGAGAGCGGGGTCTACTACGAGACGCGGCCGTCCAACCCGCTGGCCAACCATGTCTGCAACCAGGCTCAGCACGCGGTAACGGAACTGCGGACCCGCGAGCGCGAGCAACTGGGCATGACCCGCACGCGCGACGCGGACGTGCTGGGAATGCTGGTCTTCATGCAGCGTCTGGAACTGGACCGTAACAACGGCCGCCGGCGCGGCCGCGCGTTCCTGGACCTGCTGCGCACCGAATTCGGCGCTGCGGCGCCCGCCGAAGCCCCCCCGTCCATCATCGTGCCGTGACCGCGCTCGTCCTGTTCGCCCACGGATCGCCGGTCGAATCCGCAAATGACGCGGTGCGCGCCGTGGCGCATGAAGCCGGGAAAGCGGCCGGCGTGGCTCTGGCCGGGGTGGCGTTTCTGGAACCCTACCACCCCACCCTGGAGGAATCCGTGGAGCTGATGGCCGGCCAGGGGGCGACTCGTGTGCTGGTGGTCCCCTACTTCCTTACCCTGGGACTCCACCTGCAGCGCGACCTGCCGCGCATCGTGGCAGAAGCTGCGCGGCGATTTCCGGCGCTGGAGATCCGGATGACTCCGCCGCTCGACGGTCATCCCTTTCTGGCGGAGGTCGTGGTAGACCGGGCTCGGACGGCGCTCGAAGAGTGGGAGTAGCCCGGGAATTCATCGCTAAGCTATTGGAAACGCGGGAGATCGCTCCCGAGGTGCGGCACTTCACTTTTGAAGCCGCGCTCGAGCGGCTCGATTTCTCGCCGGGGCAGTTTCTGATGCTCGAGGCCCGGGTCGCCGGCCGGATGGTGCAGCGGGCCTACTCCGTGGCTTCCCCGCCCGCAGGCAACCGCTTCGAGTTGTGCCTCAACCGCGTACGAGAGGGCGTCTTCTCACCCTACCTCTTCGACCTGCGGCCCGGAGCGGTGGTGAAGCTCAGGGGCCCTTACGGTTCGTTCGGCTGGGCGGAGCCGCCCGGCGACTCGGTTCTGGCAGCTACCGGCACCGGCATCGCGCCCTTCAGGGCCATGCTGCCGGAGCGGCTGGCGGCCGAGGAGCGCCACGGCTATACCCTGATCTTCGGGGTGCGATACGAGCACGGCATCCTCTACCGGGAGGAATTCGAAGCTCTGGCGGCGCGGCACCCCAATTTCCGCTTCCTCCCCACCCTCACCCGCCCGGAGCCGTCCTGGACGGGCCTGACCGGCCGCGTGCAGGGCCACGTGCTCCAGGCCACAGGCCCACGTCGCGACCTGGACGTCTACATCTGCGGCCTCTGGGAGATGGTGCGGAGCCTCCGGGACCTGCTGCTCGAACAGGGACTGGAGCGCCGCCGCATCCACTACGAGCGCTACGATTGAGTTCGCGGCTCAGCGCTCGAAGCCGTAGCGGCCGAGCAGCCGGCGTCCCTCGGGGC
>JAWLGN010000238.1:0-8410 GCA_041685075.1 Bryobacteraceae bacterium | reverse complement strand
ACGGTGGTAGACACCGCGGGCGGATAGGCCGTGGTACGCGGATAAGCCGCCGGAGCCGGATAGGCTGCGGGCGGTTGCGCGGCGGCGGGTTCTTCGCGGCGGCGCCGCAACCCGAGCCGGTGCATGAGGCGGCCGACGTGATCGGGATCGTAGCGTACGCCGAAGCGGCGGTGGATCACTTCCCCCAGCCTTGTGGTGGTCCAGCGGTCGCTGTCGAAACCCCATACCCGCGGGCCCGCGGCGTGGATGGCCACCAGCTCGGCGCGCTGTTCCGGACTGAGGCGGCTGGGGCGGCCCGTGGCCCGGCGGCGGCGGAGCGAACTGATGTCGTTCTCCGCCAGTGCGCGATGCCAGCGGGATGCGGTGGTGCGGCTGACTCCGTATTTGCGGGCTACGCTGGCCTGCGATTCACCCGCGAGCAGTTCGCGCGCGGCCGCCAGACGCCTGCGTTCCATTTCGTCGCGCGTTAAGACCGTTTCCTGCATGTCAGGCGCGGTGTAGATGCCAGAGCATCTCCAGAATACCCCAAAACATGAGAGCTGTAAATTGTTTTTTGCAGGCTTCAGTACTAGTAAGTGGGCCGAACCTCACGAACCAGAACGAAGGCGGCGTTCTTGTGGGGGATGGGGAAGCGGAAGGGCACGGTGGCGCGCGGTTCGATGATCCCGAGGGTGGTGGAAGCGCCGCCCACCTGAGAATCGTTCTCGTCCATAAGGCCGAAGTAGAGTTCGGCGCCGGCATAGCGGCGGTGGGTATTGTTCCGGAGGATACCCGCGACGAATGTGCCGCCGTCGCGTTGAATCCCGACCTCCACGATCTGCAGATCCGTGTTCTGAGGCAGGGAGAAATTGTCCGGGAGGATGGGGGTGCTGGCGGCGATTTCGGCCGCGCTGGGAGTGGCGGGACGGTTCTCCGGGAGCGTGGGCGGGCGGAGCATGGCGTAGAGCGCCGCGACGAGGACCGCGAGCACGGGAAGCCCGACCAGCAGAGCGATGCGCAGTTTCTGTTTCCAGGTGCGGTTGGTGAGGTACAGGGGGTCGGCGGGGCTGGGTCCGGCCAGAAGACGATCCCAGAAGCTCTGGGGCTTGCGGTCCCTGGGCGCGCCGCCGGAGGGCTTCAGTCCGGCGTAGACCAGCGATTCGAAAAATTTGCGGATCGGGCCGGCCATGAGAATCAGAATAAGAGGTCCCGGTCTGTATTATACACTTCCCGGCGCGGCCGGTTCGCGGAAGAGCATGTGGGAGGGGGTGAGGCCGCGGGCGGCGCAGTACTCGCGGTAGAGCCGCAGGTAGCTGGCGGTGATGTAGTCGCGCTGGGAGAAGCCCAGGCGGCCGGCGGCGGCGTCGATCCATTCCGGGGCGCCTTCGAGTTCCAGGTAGCAGCCCACGGGGGTTTCATCGAGAGTGGCGGCGCCCTGTCCGTCGGTAAATTCGGTGCGGTACTTCTGGTAGCGGAACGCGGCGACGTAGCCGAGGCGGTGGAGGATGGCGGTGAACGCGGCGGGATCGCCGAGGGTGGTTTCGAGTTCCTCGCGATCCTTGTAGCGTCCCGGCTTGGGAGCGCCTTTATAGGTGAGGGTGGCGCGGCGGCCGGCCTGGCGCACGCGCAGGACGGTGGAAGCGGCGCGCAACCGCCCGTCGGGCGTATCGAAGAGGGTATTGTCTTCGAAGGTTCTGGGGCGCGCGACGCGAAAGCCGGCCTGGAGGAGGATACGCTCGCCGGCGGCGGCATCGGGCAGCGGCAGCTTGATTTCGATCTCGCGGCGGTCGGGGGCGAGCGGCGCCATCCCCTGTATAATAAACGGTGGAGCGCGCCCGTAGCTCAGTCGGATAGAGCGGCTGGCTTCGAACCAGTAGGTCGGGAGTTCGAGTCTCTCCGGGCGCGCCAGACTCCCCAATAACTAACTACGCTCTCCGCAGGTGTTCCAGACTGGATTCTGCCCCGGAACGCCGGGTGAAACGGAATGGGCCGCAAAGCTCGGCTCGCCACTAATTCGAGCGCTTTCGACCGAGCAAGCTGCAGGTATAGCTGGATTGCACCAGACCCGGAGAGAGCGCCACAGACCTCCAGAGCGAGCCCTGACCGGGCCACAGGGAACCTCCCGAGCAGGTCTGGGGCAAGCCGTTTGGCTGCCCGGCGATGGCCTCTGGCAGCCGGCAGGAGAAGAAATGGGCGCGGCTGAGTGTTGTGATATATTGTACAGGATCCTCGGGAGCCTACATGGCAAAGCGGAGTATCAAATTCAAATTGGGCGAAATCAGGATTTCCGGCATAGAACTGGAAATCGAGGATGACCCGGAGCAAGCGACGAGTGCGTTTGTCGCGATGCACGATCAGCTTACCGGCGCTCTTCAGCCTGCACTGAGCAAGGCCCTGATAGCAGGCCACGCAATCGACATTCCGCCAGCGGTCGATGTTCGGGCATCCGCCGCGAGCATCCCACAAGAGGCGCGAAATGGGCGTGAAAATGAGGAGGCGAGTGCGGTCGCTAGCCCAGCACCAAAACGCAAACGTAGAAAGCGCACTAAGGCCGAAGCCGATCCGAAGGAGCTGAATGACAAGCCGGACGCTGGGCGTGCGAAGCCAAGGAAGTCGACCGGTCCGATGGCCATCTTGAGGGATCTGGTCGGAAAGGGCTACTTCAAACAGAAGCGGCTGATCGGCGAAATTGTTCAGTACAGCCAAACCAACTTGGCATGGCCCTTGAAAACCAACGAGATTTCAACCCCGCTCGCTCGCTTGGTTCGCGAGGGAATTCTGACCCGCAGTCGCAATGCTGAAAACCAGTACGAGTACGTCCAAAGCTAAAACGCCCCTTGACACTGCGCTGGCGAAAATACCCGCACAATTCCGACAGAAGATTGTCCGTTACTTTCTTGAGGTAAAGCAACGAGCGGCCGAAGGCAAGGACGAAGCCATGGGTTTGGCTGCGGGAAAGTTCTGCGAATCAACATTACGTTTTCTTCAACAAGCGATCAACGGGACGTATTCGCCATTTAACAAGCAGATTGGCAACTTTGCCGACGAGTGTAGGAAGCTAATAACCAGCAAGAATACGGGTGTTGTTGAGTCCTTGCGGGTCGTAATGCCGAGAGCGCTGGTTTTCGTCTACACGATCAGGAACAAGCGCGGAGTCGGGCACATTGGCGGTGATGTTGACGCGAACCGCATTGACGCAGTGACCGTGGCTCGGGCGTGCGACTGGATCGTTTGTGAGTTGATCCGTGTGTATCACAACCTATCACTTGAAGAAGCCCAGGATTTCATAGATGGTTTAGCCCAACGGAACATCCCGGCAATCTGGACGATAGCAGGCAAAAAGAGAGTTCTCAATGCTGATCTGCCGTTCAAGCATCAAGTGTTGCTTCTGTGCTATGCGGAGCAAGAGAATAGCATTCCAGCTGAGGATCTTTTCGACTGGGTTGAGTATTCAGATTTCTCCATGTTTAAAAGAAGAGTTCTAGCGCCCCTGCACAAGAAGCGATGGATCGAATTCGACAGAGAGACTAATACCGTTTCAATTTCTCCCACAGGCGCGAAGGAGGTCGAGGAAAACCTCTTGCGTGCCGATGAAGTCTGAATTCCTCCACACGCAACCCATTTCCTCTATCACGCACGCTGCGGCGTAGGAAGACGGGTGCCCAAATTTATACCGGACTCCTTGAGGTAGGGAGAAACAGCAGCAAGGAAAAAATCAGTTCGCGGCGCGGCGTAGCATCCGGAGGAAAGCCCGGCGCTCCAAACCTGCGTTCCACTCCGGCGAGGCCGTCACGCCGTAGAGATCCCGTAGCAACTTGAACCCGGTGCCAAGGCGGGAAGATGTCAGAAGCTCTCGCCCGCTGCCGCCTCGGCTGCCCGCCAGAAGGACAAGTACGCAAAGGTCTGTTGTCGCTGGCTTCGAATCAGTAGGTAGCGAGTTTGCATCCCTCCGGCCACGCCGGCGCTCCGTTTCCGGTATCATCGGGCGATGATCCGTCGATGGATTCCGCCGATGCTGTTGGGGGGTGGGCTGGTTGTGTTAGGCTGGGCTGCCATGATGCCGGCTTCGAAAGATAACCTCGCTCATTACACCTGTTATCGGGCTTCCGGTCCTATCCGGGTGGATGGGGCGCTGGATGAGCCCGCCTGGAAGAGCGCGCCGCGGTCGACGCCGTTCGTCGATATCGTGACCGGGGAGCCGGCGTGGTTCGATACCCGGGTCGCCATGCTGTGGGACGACCGCTGCCTGTACTTCGGCTTTACCGTCGAAGAGCCGGACGTGTGGGGCACCCTCACGGAACGCGACTCGAAGATTTACCTGGATAACGACGTGGAAGTGTTCATCGCGGGCAAGGACGCGTATTACGAGTTCGAGATCAATGCCCTGAATACGATCTACGAGGTCTTCTGGATCTGGAAGGACGCGTTCGGCCCGGGCAGCCCCTATGCCGGCCGGCCGGAGTTCGACCCGCAAACGCGCAGGACGGCCGTGCTGTCGGGCGTGGGCGGCCACGTCCATCCCCGGGGCGAGCGCTGGGGATTTCTGGACTGGGACTTCCCGGGACTGCAGCACGCCGTCAACATCGACGGCACCCTGAACCGGCGCGACGACGTGGACCGCGGCTGGACCGTCGAGCTGGCGTTTCCCTGGGAAGGGCTGCGCCCGCTGGCCGACGGCCGCTCCCTGCCCCCGCGCGAGGGCGACGTCTGGCGCATCGACTGCTCCCGCTTCCAGCAGGTGGACCGCGAAGGGAAACGCCTCAAGCGCAGCGCGGGATGGACCTGGAACCGGCACGGCCACTACGACTCCCACATCCCGGAAACCTTCACGTACGTGCATTTCTCCACCCGCACCGCGCCCGCGGCGAAGTGACGGCGGCGGGCCGCGCCGCGTGGGCCGGCTACCGGCTGCCGGTCTGCTACGGTATTGTATTCGCTGCACGCTGTCGGCGGAAGCAGAGTTCAGTAACGAAGCGCCAGGATCAATGATGCGGAAGAGTTTCGCGGCATTTGTGTCGTCCATATTGCCCGGCCTGTTCATGGTCGGCTACGTAGTGGGCACCGGAACCGTGACCACCATGTCCGCGGCCGGAGCGTCCTTCGGCATGTCGCTGCTGTGGACCTGCCTGCTGGCCTCGGTCTTCACCCACGTGATGGTCGTAGCCATCAGCGAAAACACCATCCGGTCGGGGACCACGCTGCTGACCAGTTTCCGGCGCCACTTCGGCGCGCCGGTGACCCTGTTCATCATGGCCGGGCTGATGGTGACCCAGATCGCCTCGGTGATCGGGGTGACGGGCATCATGGCCGATATCGTGCAGGAATGGTCGCGCCCCCTGACCCGCAGCGGCGAGGGCGTTCCCACCCTGTGGGTGGCGGCGGCGGCGATGGCGATGCTGCTCTGGCTGTTCTGGGGAGGACGCCACCGGCTGTTTCTCCGGTTTCTCTCCGCGCTGGTAGGGCTGATGGGGGTGGCCTTCGTGGTGACCGCTTCCATCGTGCCGCCGCCGCCCCTGACGATTATCCAGGGGCTGATCCCGCGGATTCCCGAGACCGGCGACCCTCACCTGCTGATCGCCGGCATGGTGGGGACCACCATGGCCGGGGTATGCCTGTTCTCCCGGAGCATCATCGTCCACGAGGAAGGGTGGCGCGCGGCGGACCTGGGGGTGGCGCGGCGGGACTCGCTGATCTCGGTAATCCTGCTGTTCATCATCAACGGCACCATCATGGCCTGCGCGGCGGGCACCATGCTGCCCGCCGGGCTGAAGGTGGAACGCGCCATCGACATGGTGCAGACGCTGGAACCGCTGGCGGGGCGCCTGGCCTCGACGGGCTTCGTGGTGGGGATTGTGGCGGCGGGGCTCTCCTCGCTATTTCCCAACTACCTGCTGGGCCCCTGGCTGCTCTCGGACTTCTTCGGCATCAAGCGCGACCTGAGCCGGCCGGCGTTCCGGGCGCTGGTGGTGGCCACCGCTTCCACGGGCCTGATCATCCCCCTATTCGGCGGCAGCCCCGTGGGGATCATGATCGCTTCCCAGGCGCTCAGCCCGCTGATCATGCCCCTGATGGTGCTGCTGGTGCTGATCCTGCTGCGCCGCCTGGAACCGCCCAAGGCAAAGTGGAAGCCGAGCCACTGGGGATTGCTGGTCACCTTCGGGTTCTCGGTCTACATGGCGGTGGTGGCGCTCATCGGGTTCGTGGGATGACGGAGCCGCGGCCGCGCGGGCGGGTCTGCCGTCGCGCCGCCGCGGTGAATCAGGCGGCCCCGGCGCGGCCGGCGCGGGCAACCGGTTCCCACTGGCCCGTGGATCCGGACTTGAGAACCGCCGCGGTGACGTAGTCGGTGGCCAGAGCGTCGCGGAAGCTGGGTTCCATGGGTTTGCCCGCCGTCAGGGCGGCTAGGAAGTCGGCCGCCTGGTGAATGAAGGAGTGCTCGTAGCCGATCTGCAGGCCCGGCACCCACCAGGACTTCATGTAGGGCTGGTCGCCGTCGGTGACGTGAATGGAGCGCCAGCCGCGCACGACGCTGTCGTCGCGGTGATCGAAGTACTGGAGCCGGTGCAGGTCGTGGAGGTCCCAGAAGATGGAGGCGTGCTCGCCGTTGATCTCGAAGGTGTAGAGCGCCTTGTGGCCGCGGGCGTAGCGGGTGGCCTCGAAGGTGCCGATGGAGCCGTTGGCGAAACGGGCCAGGAAGGCGCTGGCGTCGTCGATGCCCACCGGCTCGACCTTGCCGGTGAGGTTGTGCTTGCGCTCCTTGATGAACGTCTCGGTAACGGCCGTGACCGTATCGATGGAGCCGTTGAGCCACATGGCGGTATCGATGCAGTGGGCCAGCAGGTCGCCGGTGACGCCGCTGCCGGCGGCCTTGACGTCCAGGCGCCAGAGCGAGGTGCCGCCCTGCGGGAGATCCTTCGAGATGGTCCAGTCCTGGAGGAACTTGGCGCGGTAGTGGAAGATGCGGCCCAGGCGGCCTTCAGCGATGAGCTGCCGGGCCAGCGTGACCGCGGGGACGCGCCGGTAGTTGTACCACACCATGTTGGGGACGCCGGCTTTCTCGACGGCGGCCACCATGGCCTCGCCCTCGGCGGGGTTCATGGCCAGGGGTTTCTCGCAGGCCACCATCTTGCCGGCTTCGGCGGCGGCAGTGGCGATGGCGGCGTGCAGGTGGTTGGGGGCGGCGATGTCAATCAGGTCGATGTCCGGCCGGGCGGCCAGGGCGCGGAAGTCGGTCTCGACGGACTGGTACCCCCACTGATCGGCGAAGCTTTGCGCGCGGGCGGGGTCGCGGTGGCAGACGGCCTGGAGAACCGGGCGGTACCCGGAGTCGAAGAAACGGCCGGCCTGCCCCCAGGCGTTGGAGTGCGCGCGGCCCATGAAGCCGCAGCCGACCATCCCGATGTTCAACGTCTTCATACGCGTTTTCACCTCTGTGGAAGTTTACTCGCACCAGCCGTGAGCGTCGCGCACGGCGGCCATGGCGGCGAGAATGCTGTTCCAGGTTTCGGGTTTGTGCATGACATCGTTGGGGAACATGCAGCCGTCCCAGCAGATGTGGCGGACGGCGCGGGTGACCTGCCCGGTGTCGCCGCGCAGCCAGAACCCGGCGGCGTGCACGATGTCGAGCTTGCCGTTGGGGTCGTCGGGCAGGCAGTGGCGGCCGGTCTTGTCGTGGGTGCCGGAGCCTTTTACGGTGGCATCGTTCTGGGCCACGTGGAAGTCGATGGTCCAGGGGCGGAGAGCGGCGGTGAGGGTGCGGAGGGCTTCATCGAAGCGGGCGGTGTCGCTCCAGTCGAAGTCGGTGGGAAGGATGCGGTCTTCGGGAGCGTTGCAGCCCAGCAGGAAGAGCAGGGTGTGGGCCATGTCAGCCTGAAAACCGAGGGTTTCGGGACGGCCGACGGTTTCGAGCAGGCGCAGGACGGTTTTCCAGCTATGCATGCCGCCCCAGCAGATCTCGCCCTCGGCGGCGAGGCGCTGGCCGTGGTTTTCGGCGGCGTCGCAGGCGGAGCGGAAGGTGGCGGCGATGAGGCGCGTGTTGGCCTCCGGGTCGCGGTACCAGGCTTCGGTGGGGGTGGCGGAATCGATGCGCACCACGCCGGTGGGGCGCACGCCGAGATCGGTGAGCTTGCGGGCGATACGGCAGGCCTTGTCCACCTGGGTGACGAAGCGCTTGCGCTCTTCGGCGTCGCCCATGGCGGAGCCGCCGCCGGTATCTTTCCAGACGGGGGCCACCACGGAACCCACTACGAAGCCGCGGGCGCGGATCTTGTCGGCCAGGCGCTCGAGGTCGTCGTCGGTGGAATCGATGCTCACGTGCGGATCGGACAGGAACAGGTCCACGCCGTCGAAGCGTAAACCGTCGACGGAAGCGGCGGCGGTCAGATCCAGCATGGTGTCCAGGCCGATGGGCGGCTCCGAGTCCGGGCCCTTG
>JAWLGN010000237.1:0-8414 GCA_041685075.1 Bryobacteraceae bacterium | reverse complement strand
CGGCAGCGAGAGGGCCATCAAAGGTGCGGTCATTCCCAGCGCGGTGGCCGATTTCTGGCTCCAGATGACGCCGAAGCAGCCCAGCATGAAGCCGATGGTGAGGCTGCCGCAGTCGCCCAGAAAGATGGAGGCGGGGCTGAGATTGTACCGCAGAAAGCCCAACAGGCAGCCGGCCAGCGGAGCCGTGGCGAGTGCCAGCGCGAGGTTGTCGTGCACTACGGCCGCCACAACCATGGTGAGGGCGGCCACAAAGCCGGCGCCGGCGGCCAGGCCGTCCACGCCGTCGATGAGGTTGAAGCTGTTGGTGCAGAAGACCAGGAACCCCAGGGTGAGGGGCAGGGTCCACCAACCTTCGATGGTGAAACCGGAAACACCCATCACCCGCACACCGGCATACCAGGCGATGGTGGCGCCCGCGATGTGGCCCACCAGTTTTTGCCAGGGCTGCAAGCTCACCAGATCGTCCAGCAACCCGGTGAGAAAGACGATGCCGATGGCCGGCCACAAAGACCAGACGGAGGCGAGCGAGCGGTAGGTTTCCGCGCCGAACGGCACCGGCGCCAGCGCCAGAAAGGCCAAGGCGTAGGAGACGATAATGGCGATTCCACCCACGCGGGGCACGGGACGCCGGTGCAACTTGCGGGTGGAGTCGGGACGGTCCACCAACCCCATGGCGAAAAAGAGGTTCCTGACCAGAGGCGTGAGCGCCAGGCTGAACACCAACGCAGAGCCGGCCAGCAGCATGAGAGCGTACATGGGACCTCGCTATCCTGCCTTTTCCACCGCCACGAGGCGGCCGGGGACTGCCCCGGCGTGCGCGCCGATGATTTGGGCAATGCGGCGCACTCCGGCGGGTGTGTCGTAATGTTCAAGAAAAGCGGCGCGGGCGCGCGCACCGGCGGCGCGCACTTCCTCCGGGTTGGCCGCGAGCATTCGCAGCAGGGCGGCCAGGGCCGCATGGTTGCCGCATTCCACGCGCCAACCGCACCCGAAACGCTCCAGCACACGGCCGGGCGTGGCGGCGCGCGGTCCAACGAAGATGAACGGCAGACCGGCGGCCATCATGCCGTAGATTTTGCTGGGCACGACGGAGCCGGTGCAGCGATCGTTCTGCGTCACCAGGCCGGCGTCGGAGGCGGCGAACAACCGGTTGAGCGCGGGGCGGTCGCAGTAGGGGAGGAAGGCCACGCCCGGCACGCCGGCAGTGGCTTCGCGCAGCCAGCCCCGCCGCGAGCCGCCGCCGACGAACTGGAAGCGCACGGGGTCCGGCGCCAGTTCGCGTATGGCGCGCGCCAGCGTCTCGGCTTCATGGGCCATCCCGAGGTTGCCGGGATAGATTACCCGCAGGGCATCGCCCGGGGTGTGGGGCAGCGGGTGGAAGAGCATGCCATCGGCCCAGTTTTCCGCCACCCGAATGCGCGCGGGAGGAATGCCCCGGGCGGCGAGGCGGTCGCGCATGCATTCGCCGAGCGCGATGATGCCGTCGGCGCGCAGGCGGGTGAAATCGGCGATGCCGCCCGAAAGGCGCGCCACCAGGGAGGTGCCGCGAAGCATCCCGAGATCCACCGCCACTTCCGGGTAGAGGTCCATCTCCCAGATGTAGTGGCGCGCGCCGCGCAGCCGCTGCACCAGCATCCCCACGGTGGAAAGCAGCGGCGGAGTCGTGAGGGAGATCACCACGTCCGGGCGCGCGATGCGCAAGCCGTGCCACGCCGCCGAGGCGAAGTACGTGGCGTAGGAGAGCAGGCGGGCGGCGTGGCCGCGCCCGAAGGCGCCCTCGGCTACCCGAATGATCTCCACTTCCGGCGGCGGCGTGGCATCGCGCCCGGCATAGGTGCTGCTGCCGCAAACCACCGTCACCTGGTGGCCTTCATCGGCAAGGTGGCGCGCAACGTCGGTCAGAAGTTGACTGGTGGCCGCGAGTTCCGGCCAGAAGAACTGGTTGAGCAGAAGTATGCGCATGCTTGCGTTCACTGTGTCCAATTCGATCCGGCCGCGGGTTACTGCGGCTCCGCCTGAGCGAATGCCGTTTTGCCCTCCGAAAGGTGCGCGTTTTCCGTTTTCAGCAGCATGTATTTCCCAACCGCCAGCACGTCCATCTGGGTGCGAAGGAAACATTCGAGCGCCTCCCGCGGCGTGGTCACGATGGGTTCGTTCTCGTTGAAGGAGGTGTTCAGCAGAACCGGCACGCCGGTGACGTCGCCGAAGCGCCGGATGAGCTTCCAGTAGAGCGGATTGACGTCGCGTTCGACAGTTTGCAGGCGTCCGGTACCGTCCTCGTGGGTCACCGCGGGAATGCGATCGCGATGCGAAGGCTTGATGCTGTAGGCCTGCACCATAAACGGCGACGGGTAGTCGATCTCGAAATACTCGCCGCAGGCTTCCGCCAGAATGGATGGGCAGAAGGGGCGAAAAGGTTCGCGGTATTTGATGCGGCGGTTGAGGGTATCCTTCATTTCCTTACGCCGGGGATCGGCGAGGATGCTGCGGTTGCCCAGCGCCCGCGGGCCGAACTCCATACGGCCCTGGAACCAGCCGACGATGTTGCCGTCGGCGATGGCGGCGGCGGTGCGGGATACCAGTTCCTCTTCGTCGAGCAGGCGGTAGCGCACGCCGGCGGCGGCGAGTTCACGGCCGATCTCGTCGTCGTCGAAGGAAGGGCCGTAGTAGACGTCGCGCATCACGAAGGAGCGGGGCATGCCCAGCACCTGGTGCTGCACATAGAGCGCCGCCCCGATGGAAGTGCCCGCGTCATGGGCGGCGGGCTGCACGTACAGATCGCGGTAGGGTGTTTTGTCGAAGATCTTGCCGTTGGCCGCGCAATTGAGGGCCACGCCGCCGGCCAGGCACAGGGCACGCTGCCCGGTGCTCCGTGCGATTGCGTTCAACAGGGAGAAGTAAACTTCCTCGAGCACCAACTGTACGGATGCGGCCATGTCGGCGTGGCGCTGCTGGATCTCGCTGCGCGGTTGCCGCGGAGGACCGAAGGTGTCGATCATCTTGCGGGAATAGACCGGCCCGAGCGCCGGTTCGCCGCCCGCCCAGGTCATCTCCACCCCGGTGCTGTGGTGGGTGAAGTAGTCCAGGTTGAGGCGGACATCGGCGCCGGCGGCGCGGACCACGTCGCGCACCTGCGGGGCGTACTCCGGGGATCCATAGGCGGCCAGCCCCATCATCTTGTACTCGTCGCCGTACTTGGGAAAGCCCAGGTACTGGGTGAAGGCGGTGTAGAACATCCCCAGGGAATGCGGGAAGCGCGTGCAGCCGCGAATCTCGAAACGATTGGCGCGGCCGACGCCCCACATCACGCTGCTGAAGTCGCCGAAGCCGTCCACCGAAACCACCGCGGCCTCTTCGAAGGGCGAGGCGAAAAAGGCGCTGGCCAGGTGAGCGCGGTGGTGCTCCACCATATGGAAGCGCGCGTTTTCGGAGAGCGGCAACCCGGCGGCGCGCATTTGCGACACGACGCGGTAGATATCGATACCGTTGCGGGCGCGGCCCGGAACGCGGCTCCAGAGAAACGGGTGCAACGCGGTGCGGAAAAGCTTGCGCGCAAGGTGCGCCCGAGGATTGCGCGAGATGGCTACATGCTCGACGTCGCCGGGATCGGTGCCGCGCAGGCACTCGGTTGCGGCGCGCACCGGCAGGCCGGCCCAGTGTTTGATGCGATTGAGGCGCTCCTCTTCCAGTGCCGCGTGCAGCCGGCCGCCGGAAAAGAGTGCGGCCGAAGAATCGCCGTGAAATGCATTGATACCCAGTATGTTCAATTTGCCCTCCCAGTACGTCGAAAATTGAATGCGTTCTCCAAAAAGCGGCTCCACGATCTGGAGCGTCGGGTTGACAGCAATGCTCGTGGCGGTGGGCAAGAGCAGCGTCCCGTTCCGCAGGTATGGCTAGTGTTCAAGTTCTACTCCCCAATTCCGGCTTTGCCCGGCATGGTGCGGCTCCCTGCCGGCAGGCGCGGCGGTGATTTTGTTGTAGAGCCGCCAGATTTCCCCGGCGCGTTCCTGCCAACTGAAATCGCGGATCATCCATTCGCGTCCCCGCCGGCCCATCTCGCGCAACGGCATGCGGCTCATCTGGAGAAGGGCGGCGCGAAGGCTGGTGGGATCGTTGTCCACCCAGTCCCCGCAGCCACGCTCGGGCAGTTCGCGCCAGGGAGTTCCGCGGCTGGCCAGCGCCGGGACCCCGTGGGCCAGCGCTTCGGCCACCACGTTGCCGAAGTTTTCGGTATAGGATGGCGTGACGATCAGGTCGGCGTTCTCAAAAAGGCGTTGCTTGGCTTCGCCGACCACCGCGCCGAGCATGCGCGCGCGGTGGGAGAGGCCCAGGCGGTCGATGCGCGCGGCAATCGACTGTACGTAGTCCGGGTCGCCGGTGCCGGCTATCGAAAGCGACCATTCCAGCATGCCATCCAGTCCCGCGCAGGCGTCGAGCAGGTTTTCTATGCCCTTCTTCTGATCGATACGCCCGAGATAGATCAAGCGCAGCGTACCGGTGTTCTCGGTATGGTCGACGCTTTCGGGGATCTCCACGCCGTTGGGAATCACCGCGGCGGGCACGCCCGGATAGCGTGCCGTGCTTTCTTCCGCCTCCTCCTGCGACGTGACGTGGAGCACCAGGCGGGGCGGTTTCACCATGCGGCAGAAGAGGTCCCAAACGTTTTTCAGAGGCACCCGCCGGGAACCGCTCCAGCGCTGCAAGGAACCGCGCGGCGACCAGACCACGGGTTTGTTCTGCGTGCGGCAGGCCAGTAGGGCCGGAATCACCGGGAAGGAATAGACAGCGGTGATGTGCACCACGTCGGCCCAGCGGACCATGGCGGAAAGCCGCGACGTCAGCGAAGGAGCTACGGCCTGCGCCAGCAGCCGCCGGCAGTACGTGACGCGCACGGCGTCGTCGAGTTCCTCCTCGACGCCGGTGCGCACCGGCAGGTCGGCGGTGGGCCCGTTGGCGTTGGTAGTAAGCACCCGGACTTCTCCGCCCAGACGCGCCACGTGGCGGCAGAGAGAATAGACGGATTGCGTGGGTCCCCCGTAGTAATGCGCCGGATAGAACATGGGGACGATATGGAGAACTCTCATGGCTCGACTCCATTGGTTGCGCACCAGTGGCGCAGAACGAATACGGCCCACGGCCGCGCCCAGCGTTCACCGGCGGGGTTGGCCTGGAAGGCGCGCCAGACGTCGCGCGCGCGCTGGGGGTCCATTCCCAAACGGCTGAGGCCGCGATCGTCGGCGAATACCTGATCGAGCTGCGGACGCAACTCGGATAACAGCCAGCGCTGGAAGGGCAGATCGAAGCCCATCTTGGGCCGGCGCCAGATGTCCTCCGGGACCAATTCCGCGGCGGCATCCAGCAGCAGCGGCTTGGGGCGCTTGCCGATCTTCCAGCGGCCCGGCAGTTCCAGCACATACTGCACCACGAGGGGATCCACGAACGGCACCCGCACCTCCAGGGAGTGCGCCATGCTCATGGAATCGGTGTCGCGCAGCAGCATGTCCGCCATGTAGCCGCGCATCTCCAGAATGGAGACCTCGTTGACCGCGTCGGGATGGGCTTCCGGAACGGCCTCCCGGGTAGCCGGCGGAAGCCGGTACAGCGCCGCCGCCTCGCGGGGCGCATAGATCTGGCGGGAGATGGTGTAGGCGGCCCGGGGCGTGCAGTCGCTTTCCAGAAACTCCCAGAACTTGCGACGGCGCACGGTGCCGCCGAGCAGGGCGTTGCCCGCCGAGCAGGCGGCGCGGCGCAACACGGGAGGCAGGAACGCGATGGGGCGCAGCACGCGGGCGCGGCGAAAACTCTTGTAGCCGCCGAAGAGTTCATCGGCCCCCAGTCCGGAGAGCGCCACCTTGTACCCCGCTTTGGCGACCTGCCTGGACACCACGAAGGTGTTGATGCCGTCTATGGTGGGCTGGTCCATGGCGCTTAACGCCTCGGGCAGCATGGCCAGCAGGCACTGTTCGGTGAGGAGGATATCGAGGTGATCGGTGCCATACTCCCGGGCCACCGCCTGGGCATACCGGCGCTCGTCGTATTCACGTTCCGCGAAGCCGATGTGAAAGGTCTTGGGCGGTTGGCTCATCTCCATCGACATGAACGCCGCCAGGACGCTGGAATCGATGCCGCCGGAGAGGAACAGCGCGACCGGCACATCGCTGATGAGATGGCGGCGCACGGAATCGGCCAGCACGTCGCGCAGCACCGCCACGGCATCTTCGCGGCTGGTCACCGGCACCGGTGCGGGCGCGGTGAAAGGCTGGGAGGAGAAAGCTTCCTCCCTCACCATGCTGCGCCCTCCGAGTCCCAACACCAGATGGCAGCCGGGTTCCAGCGATTGCACGCCGGCTACCAGGGTCCGGGGCGTCTCCACCGAACCGAAGTGCAGGTAAGAGGCTACGCCGTCCGGGTCCAGCCGGCGGGGCACCAGGCCGCTGGCCAGCAGCGCGCGCACTTCGGAGGCGAACAGAAACACCTCCGGGGTGGCGTAGTAGTACAGCGGCTTGATGCCGAGCGGATCGCGCGCCAGGATGAGCTTGTCGAGCTGTCCATCCCACAGTCCGAAGCCGAACATGCCGCGCAGCCGCGAGATGCCCGCGGTGGACCAGCGGTGGTAGGCGTTCAGGATCACCTCGGTATCGGTCTGGGAGCAGAACGAGTAGCCTTGCGCGGCGAGATCGGTGCGCAGATCCAGGAAGTTATAAATTTCGCCGTTGAAGGTCAGGGAAAGGCTGTCGTCGCGATTGGACATGGGCTGGGCGCCGGCCGGAGTCAGGTCCAGGATGGCCAGCCGCTTGTGCGCCAACCCTACCGTCCAGTGCTGGTTGTGCCGCACCGATATCCCTTCGCCGTCCGGGCCGCGGTGGGCCATCGACGCCGACATGCGTCCCAGAACCGCCCGAGCTTCCTGCTCGTCCGCGCGGGTTACGATCCCTGCGATGCCGCACATGAAAGTCTCTCGGTTGCTACCCCGTCCAGAAGGCTGCACCACCTGTCGCGCATATGCGGGAACAGGTATGTGTTGTTCACTTTGGAACGTCCTCGTTGGCCCATTTTTATCCTCAGTTCAGGTTGTTTCCAGAATTGCACCAGGCGGGCGGCCAGGCCGGACACGTCGCCGTGTTCCACCAGAAAGCCGTCCTCGCCATGGGAAATGACTTCGGGTATACCGCCGTGATTCCCCCCGATACAGGGTTTCTCAAAACGCATGGCTTCCAAAAACACGATGCCGAAGCCCTCGTAGCGGGAGGGGAGGGCGAAGACATCGCAGCGCTGGAACTCCTCGCGCAACCGCTTATCGGAGACCGCGCCCCGGAAGCTCACGGCGCCGCTGGCGCGGAGCGCGCGGGCGCGGGCTTCCAGGCGCGGCCGGTCGTTCCCGTCGCCCACGATGGTGAGGTGGATGCGGGCGCCCTCGCGGCAAGCCTGGCCCACGGAGTCGATCAGCATGTCGAAGCCCTTGTAATGGTCCTCGGCAATCAGCCTGCCCACGGTGAGGACGCGCAGGTCGTCGTGCGGAGCGGGGGGCGGGGCCGCCGGCGGGAGTTCCAGTTCGGCGAGTCCGAGCGGGACCACCCGCATTCTCGCTACCGGGCACCCATTCAGTTGGGCGAACAGGTCGGCGGTGTATCGGGTGGTGGCTACCACCGCGGCCGCTCCGCGCGCGGCGGCACGCTTGGCGGCACTGACGCGCCGCCAAGCCTCGATGCCGTGCAGCATCACGACATAGGAGCGCAGCAGGCCGGCGGCCTTGAGCGCCAAGGCGACCGGCGTGATGCCCAGGTGCGCCACCACCGCCACGTCGGGACGCAGCTCCCGGGCCAGCCGGAACGACATGGCGGCGAAGCGGCTTTTCGAGCCGCCCGCGCCGGCAAATCGGCAATACCTGACCGGATGCCGATGAACCGAGCCGCTCTCGGCGCGGTCGTGCAGCGAAGCGCACGCCAGGGGCAAGCCGCGCTGCTCTCCCCAGGCCATCATGATCTCGGCCACGCGGCGCGAATAGGTCTGCACGCCGCCGTGGTGTCCGTAGGCGTCGCTGATCATGAGCAGCGCGCCGCTCATCGCGCCGCTCCTTTCACCGAAGCCGTCGCCAGAGGGCGCAGCCGGGCGAAGTACTCGAGCGCCGTGCGCGCGCGGTCCACGTAACGGTATAGCGACTGGATGCTCCGCTGATAACCGGCTTCGGCGATGCGCCGGCGGGCGCCCTCGTGCGCTACGTAAAAGCGCAACTTGGAAACCAGTTCGTCGAAGGAACCGAAATAGACCGCCTCCTTGTCCTCGGTAAAGTAGAGCCGGTGCTCGTCGGTGCGCTCGGCGAGCATAAAGCCGGCGCAGGCGGGGATTTCAAACGACCGGCTGGTATGCAGATCGCGGTTGCTGCGGTAGAGCAGCCCCAGGGAGATGGCGTTGGC
>JAWLGN010000236.1:0-8442 GCA_041685075.1 Bryobacteraceae bacterium | reverse complement strand
CAATGGCGATACGAGCCGGTGCGCCTCCCTCTTTCGTCCACCGGCAAAGCGGAGGCAATCGAAGTCGTGGTTCAGACGGACATTTCGTTCAATGCCGCCTCAAGGCCGTGAGTAATCCGCTGCATCACCGGCCTGAGGGGCGGAGGCGGAGCAGCCGCCGTTGAACCGCTCCGCGCCCCGGCGCCGAACTATCCCGCCGCCTGCATGGGCTCGATCACTACCTTGTCGCCGGTGCGGCAGGAACGGTAAACGGCGTCCACGATCTCCATGGCCTGGAGGCCTTCCTCGCCGGCGATGAGCGGCTTGCGGCCGGTGCGGATGGCTTCGGCGAAGTCGCGGAACTGGCGCTCGAAGGGCTCGAGCGAGATGGCCATGGGGTCGGAGGAGCCGGAGAACTCGGTGGTCGAAACCGGGGCGGGGTCGCCCGAGTCGTTCTCCACGTCCCAGGTCACCAGGTTGTCGCCGGCGATCACGGCGGTACCCTTGGTGCCGTGCAGTTCGACGCGCTCGGTGTAGCCCGGCCAGAAGGCCGTGGAGGCCTGGATCACCCCGGTGGCGCCGTTGGCGAACTTGAGGACGGCGTTCACCACGTCTTCGGACTCGATCTTGTGGCGCGCGCCCAACTGCCAGCAGGCGAACAGCTCGCGCACGGGACCGGCCACCCAGCGGAGGATGTCCACCTGGTGAATGGCCTGGTTGATGAGGGCGCCGCCGCCCTCCACCGCCCAGCTACCCTTGATGGGGCGGGAGTAGTATTCCGGCGAACGATACCACTTGACGTAGGCGTCGCACTGGATGAGCTTGCCCAGGCGGCCTTCGGCCACGGCCCGGTGCACGAACATGCTGGAATCGTCGAAGCGGTGCTGGCTCATCACACCCAGCACGATGCCGGCGCGGCGCGCGGTTTCGACGATCTTCCGCGCGGTTTCGAGGGTGGTGGAGATGGGCTTCTGCACCATGATGTGCTTCTTGGTTTCGGCGCAGATCTCCAGCGGCTGGAGGCGGAAGTCCGGGAAGGTGCAGACATCCACGTAGTCCACCTTGGGATGGCGGCAGACTTCCTCGTAGGAGCCCACGAATTCCGCGCCATACTGCGCGGCGAACTTGCGGCCGGCCTCGGGGTTGATGTCGGTGCAGACGGCCACTTCGAACCCGATGTTCCTGTAAGCCTGCGCGTGTTTATGGGAAATCGCGCCGGTCCCGATCATTCCTACTCTCACGTTTGGTTCTCCTATGGGTGAAAAAGACCTTCTATTTTACCAGGACCGCGACCGGACCCTGACAGGCTACAATGTGGTTTCACAATGAAACGCCAAGCCTTACTTGCCGGGGCATTGCTGGTGGTGGCGACTCTAGCCGCCTGCAAGAAGTCCCCACCCCCCAATGTCGCCGCCGTGGTGAACGACCAGACCATCACCTACGCGGAGCTGGAGAAGGCCTACCAGTCCCAATTCCCTTCCAACCCGGAGGGCTCCAGCGAAGACCAGGTGATGGTACAGAAGCTGGAACTGCTGCGCAGCCTGGTGGACGCTGAAATCATGCTGCAACGGGCCGAGAAGCTGGGGCTGATGGCCAGCGACGCGGACGTGGAAGCGCGGGTGAACGAGTTCCGCTCCCCCTACACCAAGGAGGAGTTCGAAAAGCGTCTGGCCGCCCGCAAGATGACCCTGGACGACCTGCGCTCGCAGTTGCGCCGGGAGATCAGCATCGAAAAGCTCATCAACAAGGAAATCACCGCCCACATCACCATCACCGATGCGGACGTGGCGAGCTTCTACGAGGCCAACAAGGCCAGCTTCAATCTTCCGGAGCCGCAGGTACACCTGGCCCAGATCCTGGTGACCCCGGTGCCCGACCCGAACGTTCGCAACCTGAAGAACAGCAAGGCCCAGAACGAAGCCGAAGCCAAGAGCAAGATTCTGGACATCCAGAACCGGCTGCGGAACGGCGAAGACTTCCAGATGCTGGCACAGAACTTCTCGGAGGACCCCCACACGGCTCCCAACGGCGGGGACATGGGGTTCATTCCCGATTCCGCGCTGGAGAAGGCCCACCCGGAACTGCGCAAGCTGGTAGCGTCGCTGCAGCCAGGAGCTGTTTCCGGAGTGATCCACACCGGCGAGGGCTACCGGATTCTGAAAGTGCTGTCGAAGGAGCCGGCGGGGCAGCGGGAGCTGAACGACCCGCGGGTACAGCAGGGAATCCGGGAGACGCTGCGCAACCGGAAGGACCAGTTGCTGAAGTTCGCCTACTACGAGGTGGCCCGCAACAGCACCAAGGTGGTGAACTACCTGGCCGAGAGCATCATCCAGAAGCGCGGCCAGTAGACCGGCTCAGCGGCGCGCGAACAGCTTGAAATCGTCGAAATGGGCGGCGCTCGAGGCGCGCGTCCAGACCCCCACCCGGCCCGACCCGGTGAAGTGCGCGTCCTCCACCTGGAGGATGCGGCGGTGGTTGTAGTAAACGCTCATGCGGGGGCCGCTGAAGACCACCTTCAGAATGGTCCAGCTATCCGGGAAGACGTGGTGCGGCACGGTGTAGTCGTGGGAGGCGCGGCCGCGGGGCGCCAGCGGAATGGATTTGCCGCCGGAGACGCGGTACAGGATGACGTTGCGGTTGGCGGCATTGGCGCGGACGTAGTAATAGTTGCCGGGGTCGCGATAGCGCCACACCAGGCCCGCCTGCGGTTCGGCGTCGCGGCTGAGCGCCTTGAAGCGGACGATGATTTCGCCGTCGCTGCACGGGTGGTCCTCCAGGATGGCGGGGCGTGGACCGGCGGGGCCGCCTGACGGCACGTGCGCCAGGACGTAGGGCTGGCTGGGAGCGGTGGGGTCCTTGATAACCTTCCAGGAGGCAGCGTCGCCCGGCCGCGCCGCCCCGCCCATCCAGCCGGCGGGCGTTTTCCCGTAGATCGCGGTATCGAAGGTGGCGATTTCGGTAGGGGTGGGCGCCATCAGCAGCGCCAGTAACCAGGAAAGCGCCTTCACACCCGCTTGTAACACCATTTATGCGGGAAGCGCCAGCGGGTGCGGCGGGTGTGGGGCGCCTGCGGGTGCAACCGCGTGGCGGCGACAGGTGCGGCCGGAGGCCGCGGGTGTGGCCGCGTGGCGCGCCAGCGGGTGCGGCGGGTGTGCGGCGAGGCACTCCCGGCGGGCGCAGGGCGCGCGGCGGTTCGCTACCATTTGAACGTGCGCAGCCTGCTTTTGTTCCTCTCGCGGAGCAAGCGGCTTCGGAGGTGGATAGAGACCTGGCCGCCGGCCGTGCGGATGGCCTCGCGCTTCATCGCCGGGACGGACCTGGCGGGCGCGCTCGAAGCGGGGCGGCGCATCAACCGGCAGGGCCTCGCCGTGACCTTCGCTTACCTGGGTGAGCACTGCGCTTCGACGCCCGAGGCGGCGGCCTCGCGCGAGGTCTACCTGGAGCTGCTCGAGGAGATTGCGCGGCAGGGCCTGGACGCCAACGTTTCCATCAAGCCGACACAGTTCGGGATGGATGTTTCGGAGACGGAATGCCGGGCGAATGTCGAGCAGCTTGTGCGGCGGGCCGCTACGCTGGATAACTTCGTCCGGCTGGATATGGAATCCAGCGCCTATACCGACCGCACCCTGGCGCTCACCACGGAACTGCACGCGCGCTACGGCAGCGTGGGAACGGTCATCCAAGCCTATCTGTACCGCAGCCGGGAGGACGTGGAGCGGCTCTGCGAGGGGGGTATCCGGGTGCGGCTGTGCAAGGGCGCCTACCTCGAACCGCCGGAGGTGGCCTTCCGGCGCAAAGCCGAGGTGGACAGGAACTTCCTGGAGCTGATGCGGATGCTGGTGGCGCGCGGCGCCTACCCGGCCATCGCCACCCACGATGAAAAGATGATCGCCGGCACGCGCGAATTCGCCGCCGCGAACGGCGTTCCCTCCGACGCGTTCGAGTTCCAGATGCTCTACGGCATCCGGCGAGACCTCCAGCGGAAACTGGCCGCCGAGGGATACAAGGTCCGGCTGTACGTGCCGTTCGGCCGGGCGTGGTATCCGTACTTCATGCGGCGGCTGGCCGAGCGGCCGGCCAACCTGCTGTTTTTGCTGCGGAACTTGTGGCGCGGCTGAACCCCGGTTGCGCGGGCGGTTCGCGGGCGAGAAACTAAATCAGGGGATCAGCGTCAAAGCAGTATGCGCTATGGGGCATGGTTCGCCGCAAAGATCGGCGTCTGCGGGGTGGTGATGTTCAGTCTGCTCGGGGCGCTGAACACCTGGTGGCCCACTCACCCGGTTCTTCCCCGGCTCGGCTTCGACCTGGGCTACACGCTCCTGGCGGGGCTGTGGTTTCTATTGTGCTGCGGCGTATTTTACCTCTGCCTGCTGGACCAGCGATACCGTTGCCGGGTCTGCGCACGGCGGCTGCGCATGCCGGTGAGGATTGGTTCGTGGAGCCGGCTGCTGACCATAGGGCGCCCCGGCACCGAGTACATCTGCCCTTACGGCCACGGCACCCTGACGGAACCGGAACTGCAAATCGCCGGCGCGGAAGACGCTGAATGGAAACCCCACAACGACCTGTGGGAGGAACTTTGCGCAACGAGCAGCAGGGAGACGGACCGGCAGCGGTAAAGGCGCCGGACAGCTCGCCGAGGAGGTTGCCGCGCTGGCGGATCGCCGCCGCGGCGGTGGTACTGGCCATTCTGGGGTATTTCGGGGCCCGCCTGGCGCCCATCTATTTCCGCAATCTGCAACTCCGGCAATATGTGGAGGAAATTACACGCAGCGTGGAAAACGTGCAGAAACCGGACGAACTGCTGCGCACCTTTGTCCTCCAAGAGGCTGCAGCGCTGGGACTTCCGGTAAAGGCAAGCAACGTGCAAATCAAGCGGTCGCCGGCAGGTTTGCGGATCGATATCCGGTACGTGGTGCGGGTGGATCTGCCCGTCTACACCGTGGACCTGCATTTCCGGCCCAGCGCGGGCGTGAGGTAAGCCCGGGGGCCGGGCGCGAGCGCGCCGCGGCGGGCACCAAGCCGGCGGGGCGCTGGCGCGGCGGCAAATACGTGAGAAAATTAAGACAGTGCCTGAGAACAGGAAAAAGGTGAAGGTCCGGGTCCGGTCCAACACCCGGCTGACGGGATTTTTCTTCGGGCGCCTGGGAACCGTACTGCTCGCTTCGGCGGCGCTGGTCACGGTGGCGGGGCTGGGGGTCTTCACGTATTACTACGCCAAGTACTCGCGGCTGATCGACCAGAAGTTGAGCGCGGGCCCGTTTGCCCGCACCTCGAAGATCTTCGCCGCTCCGGAGACGATGAGCGTAGGGGATGCCGTCACTCCGGAAGAGATCCTGGCGGACCTGCGCCGCGCGGGGTATACGGAATCGCGCGCCAACCCGATCGGCCACTTCAATCTTCGGCCGGATGCGCTGGAGATCTTCCCCGGTCCGGATTCCTACTTCGACCAGAACGAACCGGGCGTGATCAAGTTTCGCGACGGGCGCATCTCCCAGATCGTCTCGCTGGCGGATAACACCTCGCGCAGCCAGTTTCAACTGGAACCGCAGCTCATTACCAACCTGTTCGACCGCAACCGCGAGAAGCGCCGGCTGGTGCGTTTCGCCGACATCCCGCCGGTGGTGGTTCAGGCGGTCACCTCGGCGGAGGACAAGCGCTTCTTCCAGCACGCCGGCTTCGATCCCATCCGGCTGGCGAAAGCCATTTACCTGGATATCCGGGAGCAGCGCAAGGCGCAGGGCGCTTCCACTCTGAGCCAGCAACTGGCGAGGGGCTTCTGGCTGAACCCCAAGAAGAGTTTCCGCCGCAAGGCGGCCGAGGCCATCATCACCCTGCAACTGGAGCAGAAGCTCTCCAAGGAAGAGATTTTCGAATACTACTGCAACCACATCTACCTGGGATGGCGCGGGGGGTTCGCCATTCACGGATTCGGGGAAGCCTCGGAGGTCGTGTTCGGCAAGGACATCCGGCAGTTGACGTTGCCGGAGGCAGCTACGCTGGCGGGCATGATCCAGTTGCCTTCGGTTTATGACCCCTTCCGCAATCCGGAACGCACGCGCGAGCGGCGCAACGTCATCCTGGGGCTGATGCGGCAGAACGGCCACATCAGCCAGGAGGAGTACGACAAGGCGGTGGCTTCGCCGCTGAACGTGGCCCAGGGGGCCAACCGGTCGGTGAACGCGCCCTACTTCGTGGACCTGGTGAACGAGACGCTGCAGAGCACCTTCCAGGACCTCGACTTCCAGTCGAACTCCTTCCGGGTTTACACCACGCTCGATATGGACCTGCAGAAGGCGGCGCTGGAGGCGGTGCGGCTGGGGATGCCGCTCATCGACGAGCAGATCAAGAAACAGCGGCGCTTCCGGAATAAGAAGATCCCGGATCCGCAGGTGGCGCTGGTGGCCCTGGACGCGCACACCGGGCAGGTGAAGGCGCTGATCGGGGGGCGCAACTACGGGATCAGCCAGCTCAACCGGGTGCAGGCGCGGCGGCAGCCGGGTTCGATCTTCAAGCCCTTCGTGTTCGCCGCGGCGCTCGAGACCGCGGTTGCCGGGGGGCCGCGCATCGTGACCGCGGGCACCACCGTAGTGGATGAGCCGACCACCTTCTGGTACGACGGCAAGCCCTATGAGCCGAACAACTACCGGTTCCAGTTCAACGGCACCGTGACGGTGCGGCAGGCGCTGGCAAAATCCATCAACATTCCCACGGTGAAGCTGGCGGAGGCGGTGGGATACGACCGCGTGGTGGACGTTTCGCGGCGGGCGGGTTTGAACTACGCCATCAACCCCACCCCGGCGGTGGCGCTGGGGGCTTACGAGGTGACGCCGCTGGAGATGGCCGGGGCCTACACGGTTTTCTCCAACGAGGGCCTGTACGTCAAGCCGAACTTCATCTCCATGGTGCGGGCGCAGAACGGCGGGCCGATTTACGTCCATCGTCCCGAGGCGCGGCGCGCGCTGGATCCCAGGGTGGCTTACCTGATGACCAACCTGATGGAGGAGGTGATGCGCTCGGGGACCGGCGCGGGCGTGCGGGCGCGCGGATTCACCCTCCCGGCGGCGGGGAAGACCGGCACGTCCCACGACGGCTGGTTCGCGGGCTATACCTCCGAGCTGATCTGCGTGGTGTGGGTGGGGTTCGACGATAACCGGGAGCTGCACCTGGAAGGGGCGCGCTCGGCGCTGCCGATCTGGACCGAGTTCATGAAGCGGGCCCACCAGTTCCGGCCGTACCGCAACGCCAGGCCGTTCCAGGCGCCCGACGGTATCGTGACCATCGACATCGACCCGGTCTCGGGAATGCCGGCGACGCCATACTGCCCGCAGGCCCGCACCGAGGTCTACATCGCGGGGACGCAGCCGGTGGGCACCTGCCCGCTGCACGGGGGGCAATCGGTGACGCACGTGGCGGGGTGGGACACCACGCCGCGAGCCATCGAGCCGCCGCCCGCGCTGGAGGCGCCGGTACGTGCGGGCGCGGCTCCCGCGGCCATTGCCCAGCGCCGGCAGATCGAGGCTCAGCCCCCCCCCGCGCCGGCTGCCGCCGAGGAAGAGAAGAAGCCCCGGAAGGGATTCTTCCGGCGCCTCTGGGGTGTGTTTAAATAGCAGTGAATGTGTCCTAGCGGCTGCCGCGGGCACATCCCAAGGAGGCCGTCCATGGTTTCCCGAGCCGTCGTCTCGTACCTGGCGGTGATTGCGGCCGCCGGTGGTTTGTTCGCCCAATCCCAACAGTCTTCCATCCAGCAGCCTTCGTTGCCCGTCCGCCCCGGCGGCCTCGAAGCACCTCCGCCGGAGCCCGCCGCGACGCTCAGCCCGGAGCGCCGCGGCGATATCTACATGGCGCGGAGAATGTACCGGGAGGCCATCGAGACCTACCGGCAGGCAGGGCTGGAGTCGCCGATCATCCAGAACAAGATCGGCATCGCCTACCACCAGTTGACCCAACTGGACAATGCCAAGCGGCACTACGAGCGCGCCATCAAGCTGAACTCGAAATATTCCGAGGCCATCAACAACCTGGGCACGGTGCACTACGCCAAGAAGAGCTACCGCCGGGCCATCAGGCAGTACAAGAAGGCGCTCAAGCTGGCGCCCGAATCGGCCTCTATCTATAGCAACCTGGGCACGGCGCTGTTCGCGCGCAAGAAGTACAAAGACGCCTTCGCCGCTTACCAGCAGGCGCTGGCGCTCGACCCGGAGGTGTTCGAACACCGGGGGAGCTACGGGGTGCTGTTGCAGGAGCGGAGCGTCCAGGAGCGCGCCAGGTTCCACTTCTACCTGGCCAAGACCTACGCGGCGGCGGGCGTCTTCGACCGCGCCCTGCTGTACATCCGGAAGGCGCTCGAGGAGGGCTTCCGGGAGCGGCAGCGGCTGGTGGAGGACCCCGAATTCGCCGCCATGCAGGAGATGCCGGAATTTCAGGAGCTGCTCCAACTTGAGCCGACGGTGCTGTAGGCGG
>JAWLGN010000235.1:0-8510 GCA_041685075.1 Bryobacteraceae bacterium | reverse complement strand
CCCCGCCACGGAGGCCCTGGCGGAGCACCTGAAACCCGCCGCCGTCACCATCGTGGAGCAGCCGGAACTGCCGGCCGATCTGCGTCCCTTCGATGCCGTGGTGGTCTATGTGCACCGCAACCTGGACGCCGCGGTGGAAGCAGCCTCGATGGCCTACGCCCAGGGCGGCGGACGGCTGGTCCTGGTCCACCACACCATCAGCAGCGGCAAGCGAAAGAACCGGGAGTGGTTTCCCTTCCTCGGCGTAACGCTGGCCATGGGCGACGTGAGCCAGGGCGGCTACAAGTGGATCGAGGACGTCGATTGGGAGCTGGTCAACCTGGCGCCGGATAACCCGGTCACCAGCCGCGGGGTCGAGTGGCCCGCCAGGGTGGAGTATCGCGGCGCGGCGCGGCCGGCGGCCACCGTGAAGCACTCGGAAGTCTACCTGAACCACCAGCTCACCGGCGAACGCACCGTGCTGCTGGGGTTGAAGTTCCGCGACCCCGCGACCGGCACGCTCTACGAGCAGGACACCGCGGGCTGGTACCGCCGCGCCGGCAAGGGGTGGGTGGTCTACTTCATGGCCGGGCACAGCGTGGCCGAGTTCCACAACCCTGTCTGCGCGCGTATCCTGGTAAACGCCATCACCGGGGAGCTGCGGTAGTGGTGCGGCGGTATATTCGAGCGGCGGTTCTGTTGGGCGCGGCGCTCGCGGGCGGATGCCGCACGGATTACGGGCCGGCCGACCCGGCGCTCGCGGCGCGCATCCCGGACGACGCCATCGTGGTGGCGGGGGTGCGGGTGGAAGCGCTCGCCGCCACGCCGGTGGGGAAGCGGCTGGCGGAGGCGGGCTGGCTCTCGCCGCAGGGAGTGGAAGCGCGCGACCTGCTGGTCTCCTGGGACGGCGCCCAATGGCTGGCGGCGGCGCGCACTCGGGGCGGGGAGATTACGGTCACCGGGCCGGACACCGCCGGCGGCAATCCTCCGCGCGCGCTGTTCGAACGCGCCCGCGCGGTGCCGCGCGAAAGCCACCTGTGGGCGGTCTCCTACGGCGCGCCGTCGGTGCCGTCCGGCGGACGTTTCACCGGCATCGACCGGCTGATCAACGCCGTCGAGGACATCACGGTCTGGGCGGATCTGAGCGCGGGCATCCGGGCCGAGGCCTCGGGAAACTGCCGCGACGAGCGTAACGCGCAGATTGTGGAAGAAACGGTGCGGGGCTTCATCGGGCTGGGTCGCGCGGTGGCGGCGCGCCGCGACCCGGAACTCGCCCGCGCCTACGACGCCATCCTGGTGGAACGCAACGGCCGTGCCGTGCGGCTGGAAGCCGCGCTGCCCCAGGACGCCGCGCTCAAACTGCTCGACAGTTTCATGCCGCGGTGACGGGCCCGGCGCATGCCATAATCACCGGGGGCCACAATGGCGGACACCAACGATCCCGATCTCGTAACGGTTCTGGAAACCGAGGATACCTTCGCGCTGGCACTGGCACAAGCAGCTTTGGAGGAGGCGGAGATCGACTACCTGGTTAGTGGCGACGAGCCGCGGCATTTCTCCGGGTTCCCCGGCGCCTTCGGAGCCGCGGGGATCGGGCAGGCCCCGCTCTGGAAATGCTCCTCGAAGATCCAGGTACGCCGTGAGGCGGAAGCGGAAGCCCGCGCTCTGCTGGAACCTCTGCTGCATCCCCCTGAGGCGATTGAGGGCGAGGAGGAGAAGCGGTAGGGCCGCGGGGCCTGACGCTGTCGCGGCTCACTCGCCGACCAGGCGCTCCTGCGACAGGCTCCGTTCGCGTATGTTTTCGAGCGTGGTGCACTCCGGCGCCGGCATGGCGGGAGCGAGCGCGCGGATTTCCCCGTGGATGGCCGCCGCCAGCGCCATGGGGTCTCCGGCAGCGCGTACCTCCAGACTCATCTCGCGCCGCTCGTGCTGGGCGAGCGGCAGGATGGGCGTCGCGGAGGGCTTTGTGTCTATTGTCAATCAAGATGGCGGTGTATAATGACCTGCATATGGAGACCCACGCCCGGAGCATTGCCAAGACCATCAGTTACCGCATCCTCGGATCCGGTATCACGGCCTTGCTGTGTTTCGCGGTGAGCGGCAAGGCGGCGCTTTCTTTGGGGGCCGGCGGGGTGGACCTGGTGATCAAGCTGTGGCTGTACTTCCTGCACGAGCGGGTCTGGGCCCGCATCAACTTCGGGCGCGGGAAGCCGCCGGAATACGAAATCTGACGCGCGCTATACTTGAGATTTCGTGTTCCATCTACTAGAAAAACAAGTTCAAGACGCATTTCGTGCGCAGATTCAGGCGCAGTTCGGGCTGGACGTTCCGGTAGCGCTCGAACAGCCGCGGCAGGCCGAGTTTGGCGACCTGGCGGTTCCCGCGGCGTTTCAACTGGCGCGGCAGCTCCGGCAGGCGCCGCGAAAGATCGCCGCCGAGCTGGTGGAAGGCATCGGCCGCATTCCAGGCGTGGCGGCCATGGAGATTGCGGGCAACGGCTACATCAACCTGCGCTTCGACCGCGGCGCTTACGGGATGGGGCTGCTGGAGCCGCCCGCGGAGCCGCCGCGCGCGGGCGAGAAGATCATCGTCGAGCACACCAACATCAACCCCAACAAGGCGGCGCACATAGGGCACCTGCGCAACGCGGCGCTGGGCGACACTTTCGTCCGGATGCTGCGGGCGCGCGGCTACACCGTGGAGGTGCAGAACTACATCGACAACACGGGCGTGCAGGTGGCCGACGTGGTGGTGGGGTTTCATCACCTGGAGCGGAAGACGGCCGATGACGTCCGGCGGCTGATCGCCGACCCCGCGGTGCGCTTCGATTACTACTGCTGGGACCTCTACGCCCGCACCTCGGCGCATTACCAGCAGGACCCCACCTCGCTGGCATGGCGCGCCGAGGCGCTGCACGCGATTGAATCGGGCGCCGGCGCCGAAGCCGAGCTGGCGCACGTAGTGGCGGACGCCATCGTGGAAGCGCATCTCGCCACCATGCTGCGGCTGGGGGTGGAGTACGACGTGCTGCCGCGCGAGAGCGAGATCCTGCACCTCCAGTTCTGGGCCTCGGCCTTCGAGCTGCTGAAGGAGCGCAAGGCCATCTATCTCGAGACCGAGGGCAAGAACGCCGGCTGCTGGGTGATGCCCGCGGCGGCCTTCAGCGAGAGCGGCGATGCGGAAGACAGCAAGGTGATCGTGCGCTCGAACGGCACCGTCACTTACGTGGGCAAGGACATCGCCTACCAGCTCTGGAAGTTCGGGCTGCTGGGGAAGGATTTCTACTACCGGCCGCTGAAGCGCTACGCGGACGGGCGCATCCTGTGGGTCACCTCCGGGACGCCATGGAGCGAAGGCGAGGTTCCGCAGTTCGGCCGCGGCACGCGCGTTTATAACGTGATCGACGCGCGGCAGTCCTACTTGCAGGACGTGGTGGCGGCGGGCCTGCGGGCGCTGGGCTTCGAGGAGCAAGCCAACCAGAGCGTGCACTTCTCCTACGAGATGGTGGCGCTTTCGCCGCGCTGCTGCGCGGAGCTGGGCATCCCGCTCTCCGAGGAAGACCGCAAGCGGCCCTACGTGGAGGTCTCCGGACGCAAGGGCCTGGGGGTGAAGGCCGATGATTTGATCGACACCCTGGTCGCGAAGGCGCTGGAGGAGGTGGAGTCGCGGCATCCGGAGGCGCCGGCAGAGGAGCGCCGGGCGGTGGCCACCCGGATTGCCGTGGGAGCGCTGCGCTATTTCCTGCTGAAGTTCACGCGCAACTCGGTGATCGCCTTCGATTTCCAGGAAGCCCTGAGCTTCGAGGGCGAAACCGGCCCCTACGTGCAGTACGCCGCGGTGCGCGCGCGCAACATCCTGCGCAAGCTGGAGGAGCGCGGCGAGCAGGTGCCCGATTTCGCGCGCGAGTTGACGGCTGAAGCCCTGGAGCGGCAGTTACGCGCGGAGGATTTCTGGCAGGTGCTGCTGGCGGCTTCCAAAGCCGAAAGCGCCCTGGACCGCGCGGTAGCGGCGGGCGAGCCCGCCAACGTGGCCAAGTACGCCTTCCAGCTCGCGCAGTCTTTCAACAACTTCTACCACCAGTACCCCATCATTCACGAGCCGGACCGCGAGAAGAAAGTCTTCCTGCTGTGGATGACGGAGTTCTTCCGCAGGCAGCTCGAGCGCACCCTGGACGTGCTGGGGATCGAAGTGCCGGAGTACATGTAGCTTCGCGCGAAGCCGCTAATAGAGCATTTTGTCGGCCTTGGCCATCCACTCGCGGAAGGGGCGGAGCGCCTCTTCGCGCATGAGCGGATACATGGGGATGAGGCGCTGGTCCCAGGGCCTGGCGGCCTGGTCGTAGATGAGGGAATCGTCGAAACCGGCTTCGGCGGCGTCGCGCGCGGTGGCGCCGCAGTAGACGCGCTCCGGGCGGGCCCAGTAGATGGCGCCCAGGCACATGGGGCACGGCTCGGAGCTGGTGTAAATATCGCAGCCGCGCAATTGAAAATCGCCCAGCACGCGGCAGGCTTCCCGGATGGCGCAGATTTCGGCGTGCGCCGTGGGGTCGTTGCTGGAAGTCACCAGGTTGACGCCCTCGGCCAGGATGGCTCCGTCTTTCACCACCAGCGCGCCGAAGGGACCGCCCCGGCCGCTGCGCGCGTTCTCCACCGCCAGGTCGATGGCGCGCTGCATAAACGGATTCGTGGACACGTGGATATGACGCCGGCGGCCAGGGCTTTGTTTCAGCGCGGCGGCTTCGGCGCGCTACGCGCGGCTGGCGGCGGCCTGCTGGCAGGCGGTTTCGAGCGCTTCCTGGAAGCGTTCCAGCGTGTACTCGATGTCGTCCTCCGTGTGGGCGGCGGAGATGGAGTACTGCTTGGTGGGCACCGGGAAGGTGTAGACGCCGCGCGCGATCAACTCCTGGCGCAGCGCGTTGTCCAGTTGGCTGTCGTGATGGGCGGCCAGGTCGTGCCAGTCCACAGGGGCGTGGTCCATGAAGTAGGGGCAGAAGGCGGAGCCCTGGCGCGCCACTACGGCGGGGATGCCGGTCTCCCGCAGGATGTCCTCCAGCCCGGCTTCCATCTGCGCGCCGAGCGACTCGACTTTGCGATGGACTTCGCCATCGCCGGCGAGCAGCCGCTCGATGGTGGCGATGGCTGCGGCCGTGGGGATGGGGTGGGCGTTGTAGGTGCCGGCCAGCAGAACCCGCTTTTTGGGATCCGGATGTACGAAGTACTCCATGAGGTCACGGCGGCCGCCCAGCGCGGCCATGGGGTATCCGTTGGCCATGGCCTTGCCGTAGACAGCCAGGTCCGGCCGCACTCCGGCCAGGGAGGCGTATCCGCCAAGGGCGTGCCGGAAGCCGGTCTTCACTTCGTCCAGGATGAAAACGAAGCCGTGACGGTCGGCCAGCTCGCGCAGCCCGGCCAGGTACCCGGGTTGCGGGTGAACGATGCCGATGTTTTGCAGGATGGGCTCGGTGATGAGGGCCGCCACGTCGTAGCGGCTGCAGCAGTATTCCACCGAGGCGAGGTCGTTGAAATTGACGGCGTGCACCAGGCCCTGGTGAGCTTCCGGGATACCGGCGCTCAAGGGATCGTACGGATAGTCCCCGGGGCTGCGACGCGGGCCCAGCACCTCGAGCGGGGTCATCAGGTTGCAGGAAACGTCGTTGTGCCAGCCGTTGTAGCCGCCCTGCATGACGACAACGTGGTCGCGGCCGGTGGCGGCGCGCGCCAGCCGGATGGCCTGCGAGGTGGCCTCGCTGCCGCTGTTGAGAAACTGTACCGATTCGACGGCCGGGACGTGGCGGCAGATCAGCTCGGCCAGGCGTCCTTCCAGTTCCGTGGTGCCGCTGCCGTAGAGGCTGGCGCCGCTTTCGACGACGCGCCGCACGGCCTCGTTCACCTGCGGGTCGTTGTGCCCCAGGAAATGGGCGGCGAAGGCGGCGTGGTAATCGACGTAGCGGTTTCCCTCGGCGTCCCACATGTACGCACCGCAGGCGCGGGTGAAGACCAGTTCCGGCTGCGCGGCCCGGTTCACCGATACGACTCCCCCCGGGATGAACTGGCGGTTCCGGTTCAGGATCTCGAGGGATCTCCCGTTATGCATGATGGCTCTGAGGGGCAGTCTAGCGTGCGGCGCACTCGGGCGGCGACGCCGCGGACGCCCCTATCCAACATGCTGGACGAAATGTGCCGGAGCGTTACTTCTCCGCCATGGCGGTGCGGGTGTAGTAGTGCGAGAGCATGCGATCCGGTGCCAGCAGCGCGTTGCGGAAGCTGTCGGCGGCGCCGGGAAGGCCGAGTGTCTGTTCGAGCACGCCGCGGTTGTACCAGTAGGAGCCGCGGTTGCGTCCGGGGCGGGCCATGCCGTCGAGCGCCTGGCGGATGCGCCGGCGAAGTTCGGAGGTATCCTGGCCGAGCCGCTGGGCGGCCTTGTATGCGAACGTCAGGTCGGCGCCGCGCCTCCCCAGCTTGAGCGCCCGCTGCCAGAGCTGGCGCGCGGCATCGGAGTTGCCGGCGCGGTGTTCGGCTTCACCGGCGAAGTACAGGAATCGGGCGTTGCCGGCATAGGGCTGGTCGGCGAGCTTCGCCGCTCCAGTACGGTTGTCCAGCGCCTTGCGCAACTGCACTTCGAGGCGCACCTGGCGGGCATCCAGGCCGTGTTCCTCGCGCGGGAAGAAGCGGCCTTCGAAGAGCCTGTCGGCTTCATCGGCGCGGCCACCCTCGGCCAGCGCCAGGGCCAGGGCGTAGACCAGGTTGGCGGGCATGTTGGGCTTGTCCGGATAGCGGGCCAGCGCCTCGGCGCGCTCGGCGGCGGGCCGCCCCAGCAGAGAGAGCGCCTGGTCGAGGCCGGTATAGACTTCCAGGTTGGTGGGGTCTGCGCGCAGTCCCTCGCGATACATCTCGACGGCGCGTTCGGGCTGGTTCTTCAGCAGCAGGTAGCTCTGGGCCAGGTTGCGGTGCAGAACGGGAATGTTGGAGTTGATGGCGCGCGCGGCCTCCCATTCCCGGAGCGCGTTATCCACCTGCCCGCCGGCCTGGTAGAGCATGCCGAGCAGGTAACGCGCGATGGCGTCCTTCGGGTTGACCTCCGCGGCCTTGCGCAATACCGCGAAGGTGCCGGGGCGGTGGGGGAAGACCCAGCGGGTGGACATCTTGGAGGCGCGCTCGAAGTCGGCGCGTCCGGACTGCCCCATGCGCTCGCGGCAGTAGCCGCGGTAGTAGGCCACCAGCGGATAGTTCTGGGGCAGGGGCGTGCCCGGCTCGGCGGTGGCGGGGTCGATTTCGGGATATTCGCGGGCCAGCAGTTCGACGGCGTCTTCCCAGAGCGCCAGTTCCATGTAGTCGGTGGCGATCTCGATGACGCGCTCGGGGTCGGCGGCCAGGTGCTTCCAGAGGGCCTCGTCGGCGGCGCCGGATTTGACACGCTCGTAGCGCAGCATGTTGGAGGCGGGGTCGAGCGCCAGCCAGTACTTCAGCCGCGTCTGCACATCGCTCGAGCGGCCGGCATGGCGCAGCAGCGCCACTTCCATGCCGCCCGCGCGCAGGTCTTTGGGGAACTCGCCCAGCAGTTCGCGAATTCCGTCGAGGGCGGCTTGGCGGTCGCCCTCGCGCGCGGCCAGGCGCGCCAGTTGCAGCATGGCGGCGGGGCGCTGGGCACGATAGAGGCGCGCCTTCTGCCACTCTCCACGGGCCTTGCGGGTTTCGCCGAGGGCGTTGTAGGCGATGCCCAGGTAGTAGTGGGTCTCGGGGTCGTTGCTCACCATGCGCTGCGCAGCCAGCAGCAGCGGCAGGGCCTCTTCCCATCGGTTGAACGTGACGGCCAGCCGTCCGGCGGCACGGTTCAACTCGAAGCTGCGTGGGAATCGGCGCAGGCCGTCGCTGTAGGTAGCCCAGGCGGCGGGCAGGTTACCGTTGAGTTCCTGGTCGGTCCCGAGGGCGAAGAAATCGCCGTCGCTGCGCTCCTCGGGCGGCGGGAAGCGCCGGGCTTCCTGCGGGCCGGTCTTGATTGTCGAGGGATCGTCGAAATCGTAGACGCCCTCGGTGTGGGCCAGCACGACGCGGTTGTTTTCGACCAGCTCGAAAGTGGCGGGCGCGGGGGCGCCGGGCACGGTTTTCTTCCACGCGTCGCGGGGAGTAAGCTGGACGCGCTCCTCCGCCACCACGCGTTCTCCGGCGCGGATCCGGACCACGCCGGCGATCGTACGGGTGACGTTCAGCCCGACGCGCAACGCCTCTCCGCTGCGCTCGAGGTGGACGATGCCATCGAGATTGGCGCGCGAGAAGCCGCCGATATCGCGCACCGGCATCCAGTACTCGGTGAAGTCCAGGAGTTCCCGCGGCGGCAGGAAGGCAAAGGTCTCCTGGTTGCGGAACAGCCCGGCCTGCACTTCGACGTAGGCGCTGTTGTTGTCGGAGAGCACGTCGCGCCACTCGCGGCCGCGGGCGTCGGCGCCCCAGGACCAGATCTTCTTGGCGGGCACCTGGCCCCAGTCGGCGTAGTGCACTACCCCGGAGTTGGTGGAGGGGTGCCATACCCCCATG
>JAWLGN010000234.1:0-8524 GCA_041685075.1 Bryobacteraceae bacterium | reverse complement strand
CTTTCTCCCCGTGATTGAAGGCGAACAGGATGCGGCTGCCGCCGGATTCGGTAATCCGCACCTCGGCGGGACCGCCCGTCACCGTAACGGGGCGTTCCACCCCCGCCCACTCGAGCAGCCCTGTGAAGAACCGCTCGGCCGCGGCGTCGCGCGCGCGCTCGTAAGCCACCGCCACGTACGACCCCAGCGTAAGGGTCTTGCCGCGGCCGAAGCTGGAGAGAACCGCCGCCGGCGACCCATCGGCGAAACGCGCCGCCACCCGCGCCTGCTCGCCCGCAGGTTCGAGGGTCTCTTCATAAAGCTGGCCGGGCAGCCGGTCGCCGGGCTTCATCCCGGGGATGGCATCCGTCTCCCAGCGTAGCTCAGTGCGCAGCCCGGGTACCGACTGCACGGCCGTCTCCCGGCAGCCCGTCACCTCGAACAGCCCCAGCCCGGGGATGGTACCGGACGCGCGCCCGTGCTCGTTGTTCCAGGCCAGCCGCGCTTCGCTCACGAGCGCGCCGCCGCCGCGCACGTACTCGCGCAACGCCGCCGCGGCTTTCTCGGGAATCATCAGCGGGTAGGGAAAGATCACCAGCTTATACCGGCCCAGGTTGCCCAGCTCGTTCACGTGCACGAAGTCCACCGGCACGTTCAGCGGAAACAGCGCCCGGTAAGCGCCCAGCCAGGAGTCGCGTTCGATGGACCCCACCTCGCTCTGCGGCCCGGTGGTGGTGGCGGCGCGCTGCCGTCCCCCCACCATGTAGGCCAGGGGATTGAACACCACCGCGACCTCCGCCGCAGCCGGGCGCGCTTCCAGAAACAGCTTCTGGTTGCGGTCCACCGCGCGCGCCACCCGGCCCGCCATGCGCGCGCGCTCCGTAATGGTGCCGTCCAGGTGAATCAGCCCGTAGCCGCCGGATTCATACCCCGTGCTCATGGGGTACCAGGCATAGAAGTTGATGCCCTTGGCGGCGCGAGCAATGGCGCTCCAGGCCCACACCCGCAGGTCCTCCGGGGTCACGGTGGCGCTCACGTTCAGCGCCACGGTGCCGAAGCCGCCCTGCAACTCCCCAATCCAGAAGCCGCCGCGGCCTGTGGGACCGTAGGCCGAGGAGCGCTCGAAATCCAGCAGCGCGCCCCGCCACGCCGGGTCGCGGCCTACCGGCATCGAGTGCTTGGGATAGAGCGACGTGCCGTAGTAGTCCACCTGCCGGACCATGATCCAGTCGTCCGGCGTGCCGTCCCCCGCGTGCGGCGAGGTGAACAGGCTGGGAATGGCCGCGTGGCTGGTGGCGATGCGGTCCGGCGCCGCGCGCTTCACCGCTTCATATCGCGCGCGCAGGTCTTCCCCGAGCTTCACCTGGATGAAGTTCCGCCAGTCCAGGTAATCGGCGTAGGAAAGGATGGTGCTGAGCCTGCCCGGCGCCACCTGGTCCCAGGAAGTGAACCGCCGGTACCAGGCGCGGTTCAGCGCCTCAAGCGAGGGATACTTCTTCTGCAACCAGCCGCGGAACCGCCGCACCGTGTGGGGACAGAAGCAGAACTCCGCGCGGTACAGGTAGTTCGCGGTGGCCCAGTTGATCACGTGCGGTTCGCTCCACAGGTCCCAGCCGAGAAAGGCCGGGCTGCGCCGCGCGCGTTCGGCCAGCGCGGTGAAAAACGCCATCTCGGCCTTGCGCACGCCTTCGTGGTCCACGCAGTAGCCGGGCGCCGATTCGGGATGCATCTTCTGTCCCCCGGCGGCCTCATAGAGTGCGTCGGGAAACTTCTGCCCCACCCAGTCCGGCGCGGCATCCATGTAGACCTGAATAACGACTTTCAATTGCTCCTGTTCTGCCAGTTGGAGCAGCACGTCGATGGTGCCGAAATCGTACTGCCCCTCCGCCGGTTCGCCGCTGGCCCAGTCGATCCAGCAGCGGATGCTGTTGAATCCCAGGCTCTTGATATTACGCAGGTCCTGGCGCCAGTTCTCCATGCGCTCGCGCGGGTCCGGCTCCAGCATGGGCGCGCGCGCCTTGCCGCCGCCGTACCACGCGGCCATGGGGAAGAAATCGGCCTGGTAGGTCTGCGCCCAGGCCGCGCACGCAAGCAGAAAAACAGCCGCACGGTGCATCATAGGGGTGCATTGTATCAGGCGGGGCGCACTTCGAAGTCTTCGTCTTCGAGCGGCCGCACCAGGTAGAGCGCGTCGAAGCCTTCCTCCAGGCCGGGCGGCTCGAGCCGCTTGAGCGTCCCCAACACCCCCGCCGCCGGCACCGCGCGCTTCCCTTCCCTGGCCAGGTTGCGCGCCAGCGAGGCCCGCGCGTCCGGCACGAAGTAGTATCCGGTAACGCGGAAGCCGGCTGCGCGCGCCGGGGCGATGTAGCGCGCCCGATCGGCTATCCGCACGTTCGTGTTGTCCACCACGAACGGCTGCCGCGCCCGCAGGCACGCTTCCAGCAGAATACTCTCGCGGGTGCGGGTGCGCAGCATGTCCAGGTTCAGCCGCACGTGCGTCTCGAAAAATCGCCGGCGGTAAAACGTACTCTTGCCCGCCCCCTGAATTCCCACCAGTATGACCGCTTCCATCGCCGTGGCCGGGATTATAGCGCGCCCGGCCGCTCCGCATGTGCTAGATTATCCGCTGAGAACTCCTATGGCCCGAACCATGCTTTTGCTTCTCGCGGCGGCCTCGCTGTGGGCGGCCGATACCGACTTCAACGGCAGGTGGAACATCCGGGTGGCGGACGAAGCCCGCAGCCGCGCCTGGTGGCTGGAAGTCACCGGCGCCGGAACTCCCGCGCTTCAAGGCCGCTTCGTCGGCTTTCCCGGCGGCGACACGAACCGTATCGAAAAGATCGCACTGAAGGACGGGGTACTGCGCTTCACCTTCGAACGCGCCGCCAAGGGGCGCTCCCGCGCTATCCGCAACGAATACACCGCCCGCCTCGTCAATGGCACTCTGGAGGGCACGTGCAAGAGCCGCGAAGGGCTCATCCGTTGGACCGGCCGCCGCGCTCCCGAAATCGCCGACCGCGACGATGGTTCCTGGCGCGAAGGCCAGCCCATCCATCTCTTCAACGGCAAGGACCTCACCGGCTGGCGCGGCCAGATTCGCGGGCGCGATCTCGGATGGACGGTCGAGGACGGTATCCTGAAGGGCCTCGGCAAGGCCAACAACATCGAGACGGAGGCCAAATTCTGGAACTTCGTCCTTCACGTCGAATACCGCGTGGCGCCGCGCTCCAACAGCGGCATCGGGCTGCGCGGGCGCTACGAAGTGCAGATCCTGGACGACGCCGGCCGCGAACCCAACACCCACACCAATGGCGCGCTCTACAGCAAAATCCCACCCGCGGTGAACGCCAGCAAACCCGCCGGCGAATGGCAGACCTTCGATATCCGGATAGTGGGACGCGATGTCACCGTCGTGCTCAACGGCCAACAGGTGGTGAAGGGCGTCGCCGAAGGCCCTACCGCCATCAGCACGGACCCGGACGAAGACCAGCCCGGACCTATCTCCCTGCAGGGCGACCACGGGCCGGTCGAGTTCCGCAAAATCATCCTCACGCCGCTCGTCAAGAACTGAGCGCGCGCACAGGGAGGCTGCCACGCACATAGAAGGCGTCAACGCGGCGATGATTACGCCGCACGGTGAGGCCGGCCGCGGCGCCGATTTTGGCGCCGCGCTCGACGTCGTGGACTTCCTCTGCGCCGCCGGCGTCCGCGGCATCGTGCTGCTGGGATCCACCGGCGAGTTCCTCGCCCTCACCTTCGACGAGCGCGTTCGTCTCACCTACCTGGCGGTGAAGCGCAGCCGCGTGCCGGTGCTGGCGGGCGTGGCTCACGCAACGCTGGAAGGTGCGCTCGAACTCGGGCGCAAGGCCTGCTCCGCCGGCGCCGCCGGCCTGCTGCTCATGCCGCCCTACTTCTTCCGCTACGGCCAGGAGGAGATCCGCGAATTCTATCTCCGTTTCGCCGAGCGCATCGGCGCCTCCACCCCCATCTACCTCTACAACATCCCGGTCTTCACCAGCGAGATCGCCTGCCAGACGGCGCTCGATCTGCTCGCCACCGGCAGTTTCGCCGGCATCAAGGACTCCGGCGGCAGCTACGACAACTTCCTCCGGCTGCGCGACGCCGCCGCGCGGGACGGCTTCACCGTGCTGGTAGGCGACGACGCGCTCTTTGCCCGGGCGCGCGCGGCGGGCGCCCACGGCGTGGTCTCCGGCACCGCCTCGGCGCTGCCCGAACTCCTCCTGGCCATCGACCGCGCCATCGCCGCGGGCGACACCACCCGAACCGCCCGCCTGGATGCCCGCCTGGCCGAGTTCATCGCCTGGGCCAACCGTTTCCCCGCGCCCGTGGCGGTGAAAGCCGCGGCCGAGACGCGCGGTCTCCAGATCGGCCCGCCCCCGGTGCCGCTCGGGCCCAGCAGCCGGCAGTTGCTGGCCGATTTCCACGAGTGGTTCACAAGCTGGCTGCCCCAGGTGCTCGCCGAGGCCGCCGATGGGTAGACTGCTCCTCCTCCTGCTGGCGCTGCAGGCCTACAGGCCCGGCCCCCAGGTCCTGAACTTCACCTCCCAGGTGGACGCCTCCGAACAGCCCTACGCCATCTATCTCCCCAACGACCTCGACGCCACCCGGCGCTATCCCCTGGTCCTCAGCCTGCACGGCGACGGCTCCAGCCACCAAATGAACCTGCGGCGCGTCTTCGGCCGCGGCACCCTGCCGCTGTTGCGCCGCGACTTCCCCGCCCTGCCCGGCTTCGGTTTCATCGTCGTCTCGCCGCTGGCGCGCGGCAGCCTGGGCTACCAGGGCATCGCCGAACAAGACATCTACGACCTGCTGGAAGAGATCAAGCGCCGCTTCCCCGTCGACGAGGACCGCGTCTATCTCACCGGCATCGCCATGGGCGGCGGCGGCGCCCTGTGGCTGGGGTTGACGCGCCCGGATCTCTGGGCGGCCGTCGCCCCGGTCTGCGCCATACCTCCCGATGACGCCGCCGAACTGGCGGGCAACGCCCTCAACCTTCCCGTGCGCCTCTTCCACGGCGACCGCGACCCCGCCGTGCCGGTGGCCTCCTCGCGCGGCCTGCACAGGCGCTTCCTCGAACTCCAGGTGAAGGCCGAGTACATCGAGTACCCCGGGGTGCGGCACAACGCCTGGGAACCGGCCTACAAGGGCGCCGCCATTTTTGACTGGTTCGCCGCGCATCGCCGCCGGCGCTTCCCGGAGCGCGTGCGCTTCACCGCCCGCGCCTACAAGTATTCCTCCGCGTATTGGGTGCGGCTCGACGCCTTCGATCCCTCGGCGCCGGCCTCCATCGACGCGCGCTTCACCGGCCGCAACACCCTCGCCGTCACCACCTCCAACCTCACGGGCTTCACCTTGCATCTGGCGGATCACCCGCGCGTAGCCGCGGGCGCGCCGCTTGCCCTCGCCATCGATGGAACCAGGCTGAAGGCGCGGGCGGCCAAGGCTCTCTCCTTCCGCCGCACCGCCGCGGGATGGCGCGCGGGTCTCGCCGAACCGCCCCCCGGAGGCAAGCGGCGCGGCGCCGAAGGGCCGCTTTCGGAAGCCATCGCCGCGCGCCACATCTACGTCTACGGCACCGCCGACAACCCCGCCGAGGCGGAACTCGAACGCCGCCGCCAGGATGCCCGCACCGCCGCCGAATGGTCCACCCCGCAAGTGCGCGTGCCGGTCTCCTTCTCGGTCAAGGCCGACGGCGATGTCACCCGGTACGATATCGAGACCTCGAACCTGGTCCTGTTCGGCACGCGCGAAACCAATGCCCTGATCGCGCGCTTTGCCGCCCGCTTCCCCATGCGGCTCGAGCGCAGCGCCGCCGACTACGGCCTGGTCTTCATCGCGCCGCTCGAAGGCGGCCGCTACGCGGTTGTGAACTCCGGCCTGCCCTGGTGGACCGGCGCCGGCGAATCCGGCCGCGCCGGCCTCGACCGCCGTGCGCCTCCCTTCCGCGTCCTCCAGACCTTCCCCGACTACGTCCTCTTCAAAGGCTCCCTCGCTAACGTGCTCGCCGAAGGCCGCTTCGATAGCCGCTGGCGTCTCACCCAGGAAGCTGCGGCGCAGATCAACGCCGCCGGCACCGTGGTGGTGGCGCCGGATGCAGCGCGTTAGTCTGGAGGGGATGTCTCCTGAAGAATTCCGCCGCTACGGGCACGAGGCTGTTGACTGGATCGCCGAATTCCTGGCCCACCCGGAGCGACATCCGGTGCTGCCCGCTGTCCAACCCGGAGAGCTGATCGACGCCCTGCCCCCCTCCGCCCCCGAGCACGGCGAGCCCATGTGCGCCATCCTGGAGGATTTCCGCAACCTGGTGGTGCCCGCCATGACCCACTGGAACCATCCCGGCTTCATGGCCTACTTCGCCAACACCGCCCCCGGCCCGGGCATCCTGGGTGAGTTGCTCGCCGCCGCGCTGAACAGCAACGGCATGCTCTGGAAAACCTCCCCTGCCATCACCGAACTCGAACAGGTGACGCTGGGCTGGCTGCGCCAGTGGATCGGGCTGCCCAGGGAGTTCTTCGGCCTTATCTACGACACCGCCTCGGTGAGCACCCTGCACGCCATCGCCGCGGCGCGCGAAATGGCCGACCCGGAAGGCCGCACCCGCGGCGCCGCTCCCGGGCTGGTGGTCTATTGCTCCCAAGAGGCGCACTCCTCGGTCGAGAAGGGCGCCATCGCCCTCGGCATCGGCCAGCAGAACGTGCGCAAGGTCCCGGTGGACTCCGAGTTCCGCATGCGCCCCGAAGCCCTGGCGGAGATGGCCGCGGCCGATGTTGCCGCCGGCCTGCGGCCCATCTGCGTCACCGCCACCGTGGGCACCACCTCCACCACCAGCATCGACCCGGTTCGCGCCATCGCTGACATCGCCGAACGCCACGGCATGTGGCTGCACATCGACGCCGCCTACGCCGGTTCCGCCGCCATCCTCCCCGAGCTCCGCCACATCCTGAACGGCGCCGAACGGGCCCACTCCCTGGTCCTCAACCCGCACAAGTGGCTCTTCACCCCCATGGACCTGAGCGCCTTCTTCACCCGCCGGCCGGACATCCTGCGGCGCGCTTTCTCGCTCGTCCCCGAGTACCTGCGCACCGCCGACCATCCCCGCGCCGTCAACCTGATGGATTACGGGGTACAGCTCGGCCGCCGCTTCCGTGCCCTCAAGCTGTGGTTCATCATGCGCTACTACGGCCGGGAGCGCCTGGCGGAAATCATTCGCCACCAGATTCGCTGGGCGGGCGAGTTGGCCGCCCTCATCGACGCCCACCCGCAGTTCGAACGCGCCGCCCCCACCCCCTTCTCCGTGGTGTGCTTCCGCTACCGCGGCACGGACGACGACAACCGCCGCATTCTCGAGCGGGTCAACGCCTCGGGCGAGATCTTCATCTCCCACACCGTCCTCGACGGGCGCCTCACCCTGCACCTGGCGATAGGGAACATGGCTACCACCCGGGAGCACGTGCTGCGCGCGTGGGAACTCGTGCAGGCGGCCGTCTGATTCAGCGGCGCAGCAGTTCCCAGGCGAGCACCAGCCACGCTGCCACGAAGGAGATGCCGCCGAAGGGCGTCACCGCGCCCAGCGCGCGCACGCCGCTGAGCGCCAGGGCGTAGAGACTGCCGGAGAACAGCAGGATGCCCGCCAGCAGCAGTACGGAAACGCGCGCCGCGCCGCCGGGCGACAGCAGCCCCGTTTTCGCCAGCACCGGCGCAACCAGCAGACCTATGGCGTGGATGAAGTGATATAAGACGGCCTTTTCCCAGATACCCGCGCTGTAGGGGTCCAGGCGGTCTTTCAACGCGTGCGCGCCGAAAGCGCCCAGGCACACCGCCAGCGCCAAGGCCACGGCTCCCGCGGCACTCCAGTTCATTTGTCCATGGTAGCGCGGGCGGCGGCAGTCAAGCCGCGCCGCCCGCAACCCGGGGCCGTTCCTGGGCTTTGCGGATGCGTTCCGCGCGCGACTTCCAATGCAGCCAGGCCAGGCTTACATCGCGAAACACCTCCGCCTCGTTGAAGGGCTTGCTGAGGACGTTGTAACCGCCCGAGTTCAATACTTCAGACCACAACAGGTCGTCGGCCAGGCGTGAGCTGACGATCACTGCCGGGGGGTTTGCCGCCTGGGCCGTGCGTTCCACGATGTCCTTCCAGGAACCGTCGGGCAAATCGCGTTCGCACAAAACCACAGGGAATAATTTCCGTTTGAGCAGGCCAATGGCCTCGGCGCAGGACCGGGATATGTGCAATTTCCAATTAGAATGACTGAATATCCGCCTCAAGGCCGCATGGTCCGACTCGTAAGGGCTAATTTCCAGCACCGTAACCGTACGGTCGGGCTGGATCGTTTCTTCAAGCAAGGTGCCGTCTTCCACGTGACACGCTCCATTTTTCCGGGAAGATCGTTTTCGGAACGAGGATAGCCCTGCCCGCCCCCGGGGTTCGTAGGATGTGCTGTGGGACGGAGCGTGGTGGGGTGGGCCAGTGCTCTAATCGTTTCCCATTCTTAGTTTAGGGTCCGTTTTTTTATGCCGCAATAAC